>JAUIBR010000033.1 GCA_030427705.1 bacterium
AACTCGCGGAAGAACGACTTCAGCGCGCGATATGAGGTCCACCCCTTTGGGCGCCAGAAAATGGCACCGGGAGCGAGTTTATCGAAGCCAAACAGCTCAAGTTCTTTGCCCAGACGTCGGTGGTCGCGGCGCTTGGCCTCCTCCAACATGTGCAGGTGGTTTTCGAGCTCATCCTTGGTCTGCCAGGCGGTACCGTAGACACGCTGCAACATCGCGTTGTCTTCGCTGCCGCGCCAGTACGCGCCGGCGACACTGAGCAGTTTGAAGTTCTTACATTTCTTGGTGTAGCCGACATGCGGACCCGCACAAAGGTCGGTGAACGGTCCATTCTTGTAGATGGACACCGTGTCACCGTCGATTCCTTCGATCAGCTCCAGCTTATAGGGCTGGTCTTTGAAGAACTCTCGGGCTTGGTCCTTCGGCCACTCTTCTTTGATGAACTTCTGGTTGTCCTTGATCACCGCTTTCATGCGGGTTTCAAGCTCTTCCAGGTCATCCGTGGAGATCGCGCGGGGGAGGTCGAAGTCGTAGTAGAAACCATCCTTGATAGGCGGTCCGATGGCGAGCTTCGCATCAGGGAACATCTCCAAAATGGCGGTCGCCATGATGTGAGAAGCTGAGTGGCGTACCCGCCATAACTGCTCGGCTTTGCTGAGTTCGTTACTCATCGCTTTTCTCCTTCTGCCAGCGACAAAACAGCGCTGCTGGCGCGCGCATAAACATGTCCATTCGGCCTCGCCGAACGACTCATACTCTGCTTGTTGGGATGGGTCAAAGCGGCGGGGCGACGTATTTAGTTCGTCGTGCCTTCTGTGTCTTTCTCGTTCGGCGTGTCTGCTTCGTCGAGACGAGCCTGAATCGCGCGTGAAATGTCAGCCTCTGTGCGGCCGCCCATGTAACGAACGCCATTCATGAAAAGGGTAGGGGTACCGGTGAGATTGGCGTCTTCACCCTCTTTGCGGTCAGCCTGGACCTTGGCGATGGTCATCGGGCTGGTCAGGTCGCGCTTGAATTTTTCCATGTTGAGGCCGATCGATGCCGCCAACTGAATGATCTTCGCTTCGCTGAGGCTCTTTTGGTGTTCAAAGAGCAGGTCGTGCATTGGCCAGAAGCGGTCTTGATTGTACGCAGCGACGGAAGCCCGTGCGGCGAGCTCGCCATGCTGATGTCCGCCAAGCGGGAAGTGCTTGTAGTAGATTGCAACGTCATCACCGAACTTGCGTTCGACGACCTTCAGTTCTTTTCCGACCTCGCGGCAGAATGGGCACTCAAAATCAGCGAATTCGACGATGACAACCTTCGCCTTTGGGTTGCCCTTAACCGGCGTGTTCTCAAGCTCGAAGTCGTATTTCTTTTTCGTAGCAGCGACATACTCGGCGAGTTTGTCCATCACATCGGTAGAGGTGAGGCCCTCTTTTAGGCCCATTGCGATAAGCGTTGCGCTTTGTTGAGCCAAACCACATCGGTTATCGGCCGATTTCAAGCACTCGTGCAGGCTAGCGGTTGAATCTGGGCAGGGGCAAAGCTCGGCCTTGGCGATTTTGACGAACTGTTCTTTCTCGTCATCTTCCAGAACGCCGAAATTGAACCCCGGATAAATATCATCCGGATAGGTCTCGGCCTTCTCGTCGCCTTTTCCGTCTTCCTCTTTTGGCTCGTCAGCTTGAGCCTGTTGGTCCTTGTCCGAGGCTTCGGAGCCGCTGTTATTACAGTTGCAGGCGCCGATCGGGAGACAGATGAGCAATCCCAAGATTCCCAGCCAGTATGAAAGACTCTTCTTTGCCATAACGAGGCTCAATGCTTTGACATCCAAACAAATCCGGGGGTCGCCCGAGACCAGCGATTAATGCTTGAGGCGGGCGGGCGCGTCAAGCAGCTTTGCCAGTCAACCACCGAAACCGGGTTCATAATTCCTGCGAATTGCGCCTTTATCGAACTCAACCTAGACTCCCGACATGCGTTCAACTCTGCCCATGCTGCTAATGTGTACGACCCTGTTGGGGTGCACATCTATTGAGGATGAGCCGCTTCTGGATGAAGACGGGAATCTCATCCCGACGCCTGGGCCATACGATTACTGGCTGGATATTGAAGATGCTCAGCCAACCGGGGACACATCGCTGCGTCCGACGATCGAATTGAAGTTCAATGCACACTTAGAAGACGACGACTTCATCGATTTCAACATGGCCTGGTTGGCGTCGGGTGGAATCCGCGCATCGGGGCTGACGTCATATCGGGTCCGCGATCGCACGCTCGTCTTTCGGCCTTACAACAATCTGATCGAAGGGTTGCGCTACCGTCTGATCGTCAATGATGCGCTGCTGGAAAGTGTGACTGGGGCCCCGGCTGATATCTCGACGTTGCCACTTGTGATTGCATCATCTGAAATTCCGATCGAAGAACCGGAGCCCGAACCTGACGTCGCGTGGCCGGATGTTCGACGCGTGTTTGAGCGAAAATGCTGGTCTTGCCACCAGGACCCATCCTGGCAGCTCAATCCTCTAACAAGGGAGTCGATGATCGGTACGAAGGCGCTTGAATCGGACGAGCTTTTGGTCATCCGCTATGACCCCGCAGACTCGTATCTGATGCACAAGGTCATCCCTGATTATCCCATCCGCCGTTATGGTGTGCAGCCCCCGACATGGTCGGACGCTGAGCCTTTAACTGAAACTGAACTGGCGCTGATTGAGGATTGGATTCGCGTCGGCGCGCCTTAGACTTCGATCTTCTTCCAAGACCCGTCCCAGAACTTCCATCCCATGGCTAGCGCGAGCGCAAGCACGTAGACGGCAGCGCTCATCCAAACGCCCAGGAACCCGAACTCGAGCACGATCCCAAACACGTAGCTCAACGGTGCCAGGCAAAGGCCGTGGAGGATAAACTCCACCCACATCACGTACTTGGTGTTTCCGGCACCAAACAAGGCTTGGGTGAGGATCAAGGACATCGCGACGAAGATTTCCAGTGACGCCATGATGCGCAGGCCGGGTACAGCCGCGTGAATCACAATCGCATCGTTGCTGAGCCAGCCGAGGAAGAACTCGGGAACGAGGATAACGATGAATCCCAGTGCACCAAAGAAGTAGGCGCCGAGCTTGACCGAATCCCAACCGTAGGCTTCCGCCAGGTCGAACTTACCTTCGCCCATGGATTGTGAAACAAGCGTCGCGGTCGCTGTGCCGAAGGCGATGCACATCACAAAGCCGATCAACAACAGATCGATGATGAGCTTGGCAGCCGTGGTGAACACAGGAGGACGACTATTGGCCACCACGTAACCCCATTCCTCGGTGTAGGCGAGTGCATCCCACGCCGGAAGCGAGCGCACGGCAGCTTGGAATTCGGTCGCGCCGGACTGAGCGTAGAGGGTGGTCTGTTGGAGCGATTCCATCACCGCTTGCTCGTCGAGCATGCCGATGATCTTCATATAAAGAAGCACGCCGCTCATCACGAACACCTGGGCTGCCCCTGAAGGGACACTCAGTTTGATGAGCTCCCACATCACGGTCGGATTGAGGTTTTTAGGTCGGTAGAAGCGGTAGGTCTTGCTGTATTTGCCGCGGAAGCTCCACAGCACCATCACAATCAGTCCGATATACGTGGAAATCAGGCTCGCGATCGCGGCACCCGTTACGTAGTACGCGGGAACGGGGCCGCCGCCAAAAATGAACAGGTAGTTGAGAACGATGTTCGCACAGTTCATGACGATAGCCGCATACATGTGTACGCGCGTGCTGCCGATGCCGTCGAAGAACCCCTTGTATCCAGTCGTCACCACGAGGGCGGTCACCCCTAAGATACGCAGGCGCGCGTAAGGAATCCCCAGGTCCTTTACAGACTCGTTATTCGTCAGGAAATCGAAGAAATGTGGGACACCAAACCAACCGAACGCGGTGAAAACCACGCTCGAGATCGCAGCGACCAAGACCATGTTTGTGAGGATGACACCAGCCTCTTCGGGCTGTTTTGCACCGCTTCGACGTGCCGTCATCGCTTGGGTGCCGACACCGATAGCGGCCAAAAATCCGCCGATTCCCCAGAGCATTGGGAGGCTGAATCCGAGGGCAGATTGTCCGGGGATTGAATACGCCGGATCCAACATACCGACGAAGATTGTATCGACGATATTGATGAGCGTCTGAGTGAGCATCGCAATAACGATCGGCGCAGCCAAGGCCGTGATCGTCTTTGCTCGTTGTTTGTCGACAGCTAGATTCATAACCACTCAGAACCGCGGCGCGCGCGGAGGTATAGTGGACCTACACCTTAGACGCAAGCCATAGACTCTAGATTCCGGTTTTGATCGCGCGTGACTTTGATGCCCGGAAGAAGCGGTTCCGGCTACCCTTGACGATCATCAGGGTGCTGTCGTACCTTCCGCTCCAGTTTGTATGAAAGTGTAAGATAAAAGGGTTTAGGAGCATTGCTGATGAAGTTGCGGACGTTATTCCTCACGCTAATCGCGCTGGCTGCACTCGTTTTCACGACGGGATGCGGACCTGACTATCCAAAGTGCGACACCGATGACGACTGCGCGAGCAGCGAAAAGGGCCAGGCAGAGGGCAATCTCTTCTGTCTCAACGGTTTGTGCCAGCAGTGCCGCGAAGACGCGCACTGTGGCGACCCCGGTCTGGAGTGTAACGCAGGTGTCTGTGAGCAGATCCCTGGATACTGCACCAGCGAATCGGATTGCCCAGGCAAGCAGAAGTGCCGCAATAATCAGTGTGGCGCGGAATGTCAGGACAACAGCGAATGTCCAGACGGCACCGAGTGCCAGGGTGGCTCATGTGTCGCCAAGGCTGAGTGCTCATCGGACGGCGACTGCCCGAACGGCCAAATCTGCGAAGGCGGCAAGTGCATCGCTGCAAGTGGTGACTGCAACGTCGACACGATTTACTTCGGGTACGACGACGCAAGCGTCGACACGTCAGCACGCTCCGTACTTCAGTCGAATGCAGACTGCATCAAGAAGCGTGGCCTGAAAGTTCAAATCGCCGGTCACTGCGACGAGCGTGGAACGTCTGAATACAACATCGCTCTTGGTGAGCGTCGTGCTCGCAATACGGTGAAGTACCTCCAATCGCTCGGCGTCGAGAAGGGCTCGATGTCCACCATCTCGTACGGTGAAGAGCAGCTGTCACGCGAGTGCGGCGAAGAAGGTCCCGAGAGCTGCCACCGCGCAAACCGACGTGTTGAGTTCAAGTAAATAGACACGTGAATTCACTTTGAGGCCCGCTTCTTCGCGGGCCTTTTTTGATCTACCCATCAGCTTGTACCAGCCTCGCTGCCGAGCTATGTTTCCGCGACTCTCGACGAGGTCGATATGAAGAAACAACTGACGCTATTCACCATTCTTTTCTCCGCCATCCTGCTGACAGGCTGTGTCCCGGTCTGGACCGGATCGGCCATGCAGGAAGACATCGACCAGCTCAAAAAGGGTCAGGCCGACCTCAATGACAATCTGGGCGAGAAACAGCAAGAACTCTCCGGGATGGTTGAGCAAGCGCGCAAGGACGTCGCAGAGGTAAAGAAGGTCCTTGAGGAAGCGACAAAGCTCCTTCAACGAAACGACGCAGATTTCGGAATGGAGGTCGAGCAGACCCGCATGGAACTTCAGCGTTTGCGTGGCGAGATCGAGAAGATGTCGTTCGACTTTTCACGACTCCAAGAGGACCTGAAGCTTTTTAAGGAGGACGTCGATCTCCGATTCGCGGAAGGTGGGGCGCTCAAGATGCCCGACAAACCCAAAGAGCTGATGAAGTACGCGAAGGAGAAGTTCGACGCCAATGATTGGCGCTCGGCGCGGCGAGCATATCAGACGTTTGTCACCAAGTTTCCGAAAGACTCCGATGTCGCAGAAGCGCAGTTCATGGCAGGCGAGACCCTGTTCAACGAGAAGCAATGGGTGAGCGCAGTCTACGAGTATCAAAAGGTGCTTCAGGGCAGCAAACCAGGTTCGTACGCAGGTGATTCCGCATTCCGAATCGGTCAATCGTTCGGGAAGCTAGGCAAGTGCGAGCAGGCGGCGCTGTTCTATGAGAGCGTTGTAAAGGACTACCCAAAGTCTCGATTCGCGCGCAACGCGAAGTCGGAGCTTAAAAAGGCGAAGGCAGGCAAATGCGATTGAAGCCACTTGTCATTCTGTGTCTATGCGCCGCGCTGTTTGGCTGCGAAGACAAACCCACCGAGCAAGCCGAGGCCGAAGAGCCTCGCCCACAACGTCCACAGGACGTAATCGCGCACGCTCATGCCCGTGACGCCGTCGGTACCGCATTAGTGTCGGCTGTGAAGAATGGCTTCCGGCGCGCGGAGCTCAAAGCTCGGAACATGCAGCCTCCCGCGGTGCCCGACGAGTATGATGCTGCGTCACCGACGCTCACTGTTCTCTTTGGTGCAAACAACCATGGTGAGCGCGAGGATTGTGGCTGTAAGGCCAACCCTCTTGGTGGACTGACTCGCCGCGCCACCCTGATCAACGCCTCTGCAGCCAACGACGAGGTGGCCAAAAAGTGGTGGGGCGATGGGGCAGGAACCAAAGAGTTTGTGGTCGTGGATGCGGGTGACAGCCTCTTCAAAAACTCAACGTTGGACAAAGGACACCCAGACGCGCAGGCCCAAGCGAAATACGACGCTGAATCGGTTGTACAGGCGTTGGCAGCATCGCCGCTCGATGCCTACAACATCGGTGAGAACGATCTGGTCTTCGGCACCAATGAGTTGAAGCGGTTGCAGAAGATCGGTGACATCCCGTTCATCTCGGCGAACTTGCTTGATGCGAAGTCGCAGGAACTACTGTTTCCAGGTCATGTCGTCGTCGAACGACAAGGTCTAAAGGTAGGCATCATCGGGCTGACAAAGGTGGCGCCTCGAGCGAAAGACTACTACTCCAAACGCAAGGTCGCGATTAAGTCGACCGACCTGGCGCTGGAAGAAGAAACGAAAGCGGTTGGGGACGTTGATATCATCCTGCTCCTATCGAACCTCGGCATGGCAGATACGCGCGACGTCATTTCGGCTCAAAAGGGCAAGAAGCCCGCGGTGGTCTTCGTTTCGAACAGCAACAAACTCACCGTGCAGCCAGAGTGGGTCGATGGAATCCCGTTGGTAGAGCCTCTGAGCCGCGGCAAGTACTACGGACGCGTGAACATCTTCCGGAAGGGCAGTGAGCCATTGCAATATCGCAATGTCGCAGTCGATCCCCGCCGCGCGATTCAAGAGTACCGACGCGGTTGGTCGGCGTATGTCAGCGCCCGCAAGCAGTATTGGAACAACTTGCGCGAGATCGCGAAGTTGGAGTTGGAGTTGTCCAAGACGACACCCGACGCAGGGCTTGAAGCCGAGACTCAAAAACGGCTGAAGTCGCGAAAAGCGTTTCTCACACGTGAATCCAAACGGGTAGAGAGTCGATTAGATGTGGCGTCCACAAGCTTGAACACCGCTGCAGGCGAGCTGATGACCCTCGATCGGGACCTTTCGAAAGATGCGAAGGGTGACGACTGGATCGAGACGAATGTCATCCAGGTCAAACTTGAGATTCCCGAAGCCAACGCTGAGCGGAAGATTTTGGACAAACGCGAAGCTAAACGGCCCGATGCGTCCAAGAAACGTCGAGGTAAGAAGTGAGTTACGACCTCGAACAGCGTGCCGCTGAGGCGATCGCTCGTCGCGCTGGCAAGATGATCTTGGAGGGCATGCGACAAGGGTTCGACGTGGACCTGAAGGGCAAGAACGACCTCGTGACCAACGTGGATCGAGCCATCGAGGTGTTCTGCCGAGCCGAGTTCGAGACTTTGTTTCCAAACGACGGATTTTTGGGAGAAGAGTTCGGTGGGCAAGGCCCAGAAGGGCGCCAATGGGTTGTGGACCCGATTGATGGCACCCTGAACTTTGCGCAGGGCATTCCCATGTCATGTGTCTCGATCGCGTTGCTCGATAGTGGAAAGGTCGTCGTTGGCGTCATTTATGAGCCTTATCGTGATGAGCTTTTCAGTGCTCAGATCGGCCAAGGTGCTGATCTAAACGGACAGAAGCTGAACACATCATCGACTGAGGTCGTGGCAGACGCCGTCATCGCGACTGGGTTTCCGCCACTCAAGACCACCGAAGATGAAGACAATCTTGAGTGTTTTGCCGCCGTTACCCGTGCCAGCCGAGGCCTGCGACGTTTGGGCTCGGCCGCATTGGACCTGGCTTATGTCGCAGCCGGGCGCTTGGATGCCTTCTGGGAGTTCCACCTCAATCCTTGGGATACGCTGGCCGGCGTACTGTTGGTTAGCGAAGCGGGTGGGGCAGTGACGGATGAACGTGGCGGCCCATATTCTGGATTTGAGAACTGCGTTGTCGCGACAAATGGGTTAATTCAAGACGAATTGCTGGATACGTTACAAAGCGCGCTATGAAGTATTACGTCCTAATTTTCTGTCTCTTCGGCCTGCTGGTCGGGTGTGACACCATCGTTGAAGTCGAGAATCTGCCGTCTCGTGTGACGAGCGTTGGCCCCATTAATGCGCGCGGCAATGTGCAAGATGGAGGCACGAGCTCGCCAACCCAATTGCAGCTTCTGTACACCATCCGTGACTACGAGGGTGACGATGCTCGATTGTCGTTTGAACTTTGCGAGGGCGAGCCAAATGACGAGGGCAGCAACTGTTTTACCGCGGTTCAGGGCAACCTTAGCGATGGCACTGCTCGGGTACCGACCGCACCCTATGACACCGACGTTCCACACCAGTTCCGATGGGAAGTTGGGTGTGGTGTCGTGGATGGCGATGCTCGTCGCCCCGTTGAAGTTGATGTTGAACACCTCTTTCGTGTTTCCGTCGCGGGGCAGGAAGATTCAGGTGTGACGTCGAACACCTTCACGCTCGAAGATTTTGGTTTCACGGATCAGGTGGAGTTGGACTGCACCCAATGAGTTTGAGTTGTCCAGCATGCGACGGGGCTGTCCCGGTCGGGGCGCGTTTTTGCGCCTACTGCGGGATTTCTCTGCGTGTGTGTCCAACGTGTTCCACCGTCATGCCCGGCGAGGCCGAGTTTTGCGGTGAATGCGGGACAGTCCTTCGCAACGATCCTGGTGCGTTTGGCGCCGATAGCCTGACCGATGAGATCGATGTCAGTTCGTTGAACTACGAGATGGCTCGCGACGATATCCTGGGCTTCATGTACGAGATCGCGTACCCCGAGCGGCGGGACTATATCCGCGAGGGAGAGCTCACCATTGGTGCCGGCGACAAGAACGACATCGTCATCGACAAGCCTGCGGTATCGTGGAATCACGCGTTGATTATTGCGCGGACCGACCGCGTGCGGATTCAAGATACAGCGAGCACGAATGGTACGTTTGTTAATGATGTGCCGCTGAAGCGCCCGAGAGATCTCAGGCACGGTGATATTATTCGGTTCGGCAATGTGAACCGCAAAGTTTGGCTCAAGCCATTGATTAGGAATTGATGATGGAAACGCGTTGGCGAGACCGCCAGATCGAGGCGGCACGAGAGATTACAAACCAAGCAAGTCAGGCGCTGCGTCAGGGCCAGCTCGAGATCGCTGAGCGAGCTTTTGAAGAGGCTACGGTCATCTTGGACATGGTCGAAGAGACTGTCGACGAAGAGCTGATGCTTCGCGCGCAGCTTTGTAACGAGCTCGGGTTTGTTCGCCATCGTCAAGAGCGTCTCGATGAAGCACGCACGTTGCACGAAGAAGCTGTCGAGCTTTGCGAAAACCTGCTTGAGAAAGGCGTGGAGTTTCGTGGAAACACCGCTGCAACCCATATCAATCTCGCCGGTATCTTGGCGCAAATGGATGACCTGAAAGCCGCCAAAGAAGTGAACACTCGAGCGGTCGAGCTTGCTGAGCAGATGTTGGGCGAAGACGGCGCTCCGCCACAGACCGTGAATTTGGCGTTTGGCGCGCACCAGAACCTGGCCGTGATCGCAGCGCGAGACAAGGATTTGCAGCTTGCAGATTCCGAGATGGAGAGCGCGATTGGCGTTTTGAAGTCAGCCAGCGAAGAAGGCCAACAGCAGGCCGCTGCGCAGGTTGCGCAGGGCGCGCAACAACTTAGCGTGTTGATGTTCCAAGAGCAGGAGTTCGACCGCGCGTTGCGTTGGGGAACTGTCGCCGAAGAATACTCCGAGATGGCGTACCAGGTGCACGGTGAGCCGGTCCTACCGGTGTACGTCACCAGCCAGATCAACCTGATCTCTTTCCATGAAAAGACGCAGGCGTTCGCTGCAGCAGAGGATGCGCTATTCAAGGCATTGGAGATCGTTGGTGACAACGTTCAGATCCTGGAGCGTGGCAAGATGTTCTACGAGACCTGCCGGAAGATGGCGGACAACGTCTTGGAGGCAGGTAATCTGCCCCGTGCGGAGGTCGAAGAGAGCTACAAAGAGATCAGCGAGCGCTTGGAAGTCGCCCAGGCAGCTGAGGCTCAGGAAGGCTGAATCACTGCCTCATGAAAGGCGATTCGAAGCGCCTTGATGTTTGGATTTTCTCGGGTGGGGTAGACACGGTTGGTCAGCAACACCGCGACGGTCTTGCGCGAACGATCTATCCACAATGATGTCCCGGTGAAACCTAAGTGACCGCGCGTCGCCGCGTGATTGAACCCCTGTCCAACACTGGTGGACTCGCCGCTTGGCGTGTCCCAGCCGCCCACGTGATGCCCTTGAGCGCCTCGTGCTGCCTCAGACCAGCAGAACTGAAGCGTCTCGCGGCTTACAATGCCGTTCCAGCCGTTATCGATCGCAAGCATATGTTCTCCGAAGATGCCGAGATCTCCAGCGATGCTGAACAGCCCGGCATGTCCGGCGACACCACCTTGGATGTACGTGTTTTCATCGTGCACAACCCCGTGAACGGGACCGCCTCGTTCTTCGACGTATTCAGTCGAAACACAGTTCTCAAGCGCTAGATCGCCTTTATGGACCGAAACATAGCGGGTGTAGTCCAACCCCAAAGGGTCCAGAATTCGTGTCTGCACAATATCGTCGAGCGGTGCGTCGAAAACGGATTCGAGCGCCCACCCCAGGGTCATGTACCCAAGGTCGCTATAGGCATGAATGCTGCCGGCTGGCTTGAGGTCTTTGGCAAACGTCTCGCGTCGAATCACGGCCTTGTTCGCGGTGGCGACTGCTGGTGTCCATGAAAACGGAAGCCGTAAATAGAATTGGTCCCAGGCTGGAAGTCCCGATGAATGATTCATCAGGTGGAGCAGGGTAATCTCGGACTCCGGAAAGTCCGGTAGAATGTCGTGAATCCGCGTGTCGAAACTCCAGCGACCTTCATCGACGCCGATCATTGCGGCGGTCGCGGTGAACAGCTTCGATACGCTCGCAATATCAAAGGGTGTGTCGAGCTGAACCGGCACGCCAGACTCGAAGTCGCAAACTCCCCACGCAGCATCGACCTCCACGTGGCCGTCAACGCTGACATAAGCCTGGGCCGCACTGCAGGTCTTGTTGGTCGGGAGTTGGGCCCGGGCAGAAGCTAGGTGTTTTTGAAGAACGGATTCTACGCGTTGCTGCATCACGTGATGTCCCGGTGCAGGGTCAGTGTTCCGGCGGTCGCGTCCAGGGTTGCAGGGGCTCCGATAGGAAGTGGCCAGTTACGATGTGCATGGCCAAATGGGGCATCGATGATGGTTGGAACATCGAACTCGCGCGCGAGTTTGGTCAGTAGATTGTTGATTTCCGATTCGTTCACATACACACCACCGCAGTTGGTGAAATGGCCCAACACGAGCCCGACAGGCGGATTATCAGCCAGGGTCTGCCGCAATGAAACCAGGAGTCGGTCGAGGCGATAGTCGGCTTCACCGACGTCCTCAAGACAAAGGATGGCGTTTTGCAGGCGAGGCATGCTGGATGTACCGGCGAGCGCTTGCACGAGGCTCAAGTTTCCTCCCACAATCACGCCGTCTGTCTTGCCCTTGATAGCCGTCTCGCCCTGCATGTTAAGGTCATCGCGGCCTCCGAAGACCGCGTCTTTCAAAGCGGGGAGGTCGGCTTTCTGGGAGCCGAAACTCTTGACCACCGGACCATGCAGGGTCGCGATCCCGCGCGTCGCAAAGGCCAGATGAATAGCGGTAATGTCGCTGAAGCCCACCAGCAACTTGGGATGGTACTCGACTGAATCCAACAGGCGCATCGAGCCGTAGCCGCCCCTGGCAAAGAAGATAGCTTTGACGTCTGGATCGGCCAGGGCGGTGGCGAGCTGTTCCGCGCGATGGTCGTCTTCGCCTGCTAGATAGCCGTGGTCAGAGCGTTCATAGGGTTCGTATAGACGTACGCGAAGTCCCCAGCTCTCGAGCGTTTGGATGCCGAATGCGAGGTGCTCAGGAAGCACCGGTCCGGATGGACTGACAACAGCAACGGTATCGCCTGGTGTCAGCGGCTCGGGGAACTGAAATGTCATGTGCGATCTGGGCTACTGTTTGTTCGCGTTCGCGGGCTTGTACTTGATGATGACAGCCTCGCCTGTGCCCATTGATGTAGATACTCGAACCTTAATCGGCAAGCGGTTTTCGTCACGGCTGACCCAGAGGCTCGCCTGAGTCGCCGATTGCGTCTTCACGGACATGATTGGCTCTTTGTTGCGTTGTCGCCGTGAGCGGAGCACGTCGCGATCGAAGTCGATTCGCCATGCTTTGAACCAACCCATTGGTGTGTAGACGTCTTCTTTCTTGGCGATGCGTCCGGTGATTCGGCTGAGTTTCCAGCCGTCGTACACGTAGAACGTCATCACTTTGCCGACATGGAATTCCTCACGTGTTCTCAGGTCGTAGAACCACGAGATCATGTCATGGGTGGTGCCGGGGACGGCCATCGTGAACTTTCGTTCGCGCTTCTTTTTGACCTTCTTCACCCGCGCTTTGTACGTGCTGTGGGTAAAGTCGACGTGATACTCGCGCTCGTCTCCGTTTTCATTGAAGAACTTTTGGGACCGCATGGGGCGGTATGATTTGGGATGAATGAACGTGTTGGCTTTGTCCCGTACGGAATACACCGCGTCGAAAAAGCCTGTGGAGTTCGCGATGCCTGAGATCGGCACATATGGACGACCCTTGCGATACTTCACGTCCCCAGCACGCACGCTGACCCGGATGGCTTCGACCCCATTGAGCTGAATTGAGTAGTAGAATTCCTCACCCGCGAATTTGAACGTGGGCGTTTGCTCGTCCTGCGCGAACGCTGGCGTCGCAAACAGGGCCGAAACAACAAGGGCCAACACGACTGTGCGCAGGGTGGATTTCATGGGCGTACTCCTTCGACTTCAAAACAGAGAACAAATGCCATGTGAGGCGCTATTCCAACTGCTTGGACGCGCAAATTCAGCGAATGTTCATTACTGATTCGAAAATCTTCTAACTCAATTGTGACGTTTCAGTGCGGTTGTATCAACTGATTCACGTTGCAATACGCCTTCGCTTGTGGTTATGCGATTGATCCCCTACTTGGGAAGGTCGTGATGCGCTCGGATTACCTCAATACTTGGCTGCAGTTTTATCGGCAGTTTCCTGACAATCACCGTGAAACCATCGCGGAGTTGGTGCAGGCAAAGTCCGATCTGCCGGCAGATATTGTCGCGGCAATCGCGCAGCGACCCGACCGCTTGTTGAAGCAGGTGCGTCAGAGTTTCACTGCCCCGATCGAACTTCAGGCCATCAACGAGTTTGTGCTCGACCACGACATGCCGTTTGAGATCGATGGGATCCCACCGTCGGTGCTCAAGAAGCTCGGTGAATTCGGTTTGGTGAATCGAGCTGCGGAAGAAGATGCGGTGGCAATGCCAGCCGCGATCGCGTCTGTGCTGAGTCCGATGGTGAAGGGGATCAAGTCAAGCATGCCGACGCTCTTGGGCACGTGTACTGCGGGCGAAGTGACTGCGATGGGGGCCCGTTTCGGAATCTCCAGAGACACGAAGCTGGAGACGATCCTGGCGATCTCTGAGTTCTTTCTGATGCCAGACATCCTTGAATCCGTCGCTGAACGACTTCCGGATTTTGAGTATCTGGGCGGCGCCCTGGTCGCGATCGAACTTGGCGGCGGCTGCTTTTGGCAAGAAGTATTTGGGATGGACGAGGACGACACCTCATCGAACGTTGTTCCTCTGATGCGCCAGTCTGAGCGGCGGATGGAGGCGGACATCGCTGAAAATCTGCGCGAGCTCGGTGTCGTCTTCCGAGTCGATGCCGAACCTTTTGCGATGCTCATCGTTCCGGAAGAGCTTTGGAAGCCATTGTGGGAACTTGGACGTAGTTGGCTTAGCGAGTGGTGTTGCAACAGCTTCGACTTGCTGGTCGACAGCGCAGTTGGCCGCTTGGGGGCTGCGACATCGAATCTCTCACTTCGACATGCTCTGAAGATTGTGGCGTTGTGGCCTGAGCAGACCGTCGAGGAGTTGGGACAGCTCGATGACAGCGTGCATTGGGTCGCGACGAAAGAGCTTGCGACCGAGCTTTCCGTGGCCGCAGAACACGAGCGCGGTCCAGCAGACGGGCTCTTGGACGCTTCGCGGCCAGAGTTTACGCGATCTGTATTGTCCGAATGGGTTCTCGGTTATCTGGGTAGGTCCGCGGATGCCCAATTGGCCCAGGCCTTCTCGTTGGACGACACGTGGCGGCTTCGGACACTGCAGGTGCTCACCATCCATAATGAGTTCGCGCCACTGTGGATGCACGGGGAGGGTGTTGACATGGAGACGACCGGAGGTGGCGTGTTGCGTGACCCGACACAGGGTTCTGACGACCTTGTGCTGCTCGAGGCCGAGATTCTGTTTGACCTCGTGGCGTCCGCCAAACTCCTATTTCTGGACATGTTGAGCCTGCTTAAACCCGGTTATTGGTATCCGAAGGATGTCGTCAGTGAGTTTATGCAGATGGTGGTCAGCTGGCTGACCTTTGACCGTGTGGCTCAAGTGCTATCCAACCCAGGGGCGGGTATCTATCTGCCGATTCAGCGTGCAAGCTTGATCTCCGATCCCATGCTCACCGAGGGTTTCGACGCCTGGCTTCAAGATGTCTTTGAGAACTTTCTGGCGCCGCTGGAAGTGGCAACCGTCGATGGCGAGCTTGTGCGGTTGGAGACCGAATTGTTGCGTCTGCCCAACCCGCCCGGGCTTGAGGATGATGTGCGTGCCGAGGTACTGCGCGAGATTCTCAACGACCCACAATTTGAGTTTCCGATGCCCAAGGCTGCATCTGGATTCCGCGCACTTCCTAAAGAAGACAGCAATCCCAATCGGTTGATTTTGGACACTCCGATCGTTCAGTTGCGAGAGCAAGCGAGTGGTCGTTCACTCATCGCGATCGATGGGGACGCCCTCGTCACCGACTAGATCAGCGATTTGGGCACATCGTCCACGTGATGCGGGACATGCGGCTCAAGCTGAATAAGCACATCCGATAGGTCGGGGAATTCCTTTTTGAGCTGGGATTTCACCTCGAGCATCACCTCGCCTGCTTCTTTGAGGGTGATTTCGGGGGCCATGCTCATGTGAAACTCCAGGAAGATGTCGCCGGCCATGCCGCGGCTCCTCACAAAGTGGCACGAATGCACCTGCGGATGGCCCTCAACGATGGTCTGAACGTGTTTGGGGTTCATCAACGCCGTATCGACCAAGACGTCGAGACTGGTCTTGAGCACGCGGTACGCGGTCATGCCGATGAACGTCATGACGACGATTGCGGCTACGACGTCTCCAGACGGAATGCCCACATCCAGAAGGTAGATGCCACCAAGTACGGCGAGTGTGGCTAGCGCGTCGGAAAGTGTGTGCTTGGCATCGCTTTGTAGCACCATGGAACGCAGACGCTTTCCAGCGCGATGTTCGTAGATCGAGACAAACAGATTCACACCGAGGGCCGCGAAAACCACAAAGTACGCCGACGATTCGATTTGCGGCGAGTGCCCTTGGGTTGCGGCATCGTAGACACCTCGAGCAACCTCGATCATGCCCAGAATGACCATGAGTCCGATGACAATGGAGGCAGCGACCTCGAACTTTCGGTGGCCGTATGGGTGCTCTGGGTCGGGTGGGCGTTTTGCGAGTCCAATCGCGGTCAACGCGATGACATTGGAAAGCCCATCAAAGACCGAGTGGAAGCCGTCCGCTTGCAGACTGACGATGGAGAAAGAGTATCCGTAGATGAGCTTCAACGCAGCGACGCCCACGTTCAGAAACAGAGTCACCCAGAGGACTCGACTGACGGCTGCGCTGCGGGTTTGCTCGTCCATACGTTAGAGAAATACGTTCAGATTCGTTGACTTCAGAGCGTCCACGACGTCACGGACGGATTGCGCCTTATCAAGCGGCAAAACCAGTGTGGCGTCGTCACATTGTACCACCACCATGCCTTCTACGTCAGCGGCAGCGAGGATTCGATCGGAGCACAAGTTGAACAGCACGCAGTCGCGGGTTCGCGTGGCAACGACCTGACCCTTCGTGACGTTGTTGTCGGCGTCCACCTCCATCACATCGTGCAAGGCCGCCCAGTGACCCACATCCGACCAACCACATGATGCGGGCACAACCGCGACCTTCTGGGCATTTTCCATGATTGCGTAGTCGATGGATGTCGCGGGTACAGCTTCGAAAGCGGTGTGGATTGCGACTTCGAGCTCTTTATCTGGCACCGTCAATACGGCATTAACCGCGGCAGCTTGGTCCGGATACTGCCGCGCAAACTCCTGAAGAAGTGTGTCGGCGGTCGTGACGAAAATGCCTGCATTCCAGAAGTACCCACCTTCATCCAGATACGCTTGCGCTGTAGTTTCGTCTGGTTTTTCAACGAATCGGTCAACGCGCGCGCCATGCTTCAGTGCTTCGGCAGAGCGCTTGATGTATCCATAGCCCGTTTCTGGTCTAGTGGGTTCGATGCCTAAGGTGACGATGTATCCGTCTTTGGCGACCTCGCTGGCGCGTTCAAGGCATGCTCGAAAGGCCGATGGATCTGCGACGTGATGATCGGATGGCAAGAAGACAAGCGTCGCATCGGGGTTTGCTCTAGCCAGAGTAACGGCCGAGAGCATGATCGCGGGTGCGGTGTTTCGGGCGTAGGGTTCGACCACGTACTTGTCGACCCCAATAGGGTTCAACACATCCGAGGTCGGCTCGACCAAAGGTTCGCCGCAGACCACCCAAACGTCTTGAGGGGCGATCAATCCGTCCAACCGTTTTACGGTCGAAGTAATGATGGGTTCATCACCGATCAACGAAAGCAGCTGCTTGGGTCGGGCTTTGCGGCTCATGGGCCAAAAGCGTGTTCCAGAACCGCCGGCAAGGATCACTGCGAGAAACTTCGATGACATTGCGACTCCTAACGAGATTGCGCACCGTTGCTGGCGGGTGTAACTTCGATCAGGAAGAAAATCCACCCCAATGCCTCATCTGATGGGTAGAACCGATGGTTCAGGCAGGCACTCGATCGAATGACCGCCGCAAGATCTTTGCGGGTCGCTACGCTTATGTAAAACCGCTTGGCCGCGGCGCTGGAGGCGCTGTGTATCTATGCGAGGACCTGCAGAGCAATCTGCGGCAGGTCGCCGTAAAGGTGCTCTCGGCCGAGGCCTTTGCCACCGTGCAGGGCAAGATGTTGCGCCGTGAGTTCGAGATTCTGTCCAAATTACGCCACCCGAATCTGGTGCGCGTCGATGATTACGGCAGCCTGCCGGACGGCGGGGTTTTCCTGGCCGAGGAGTATATCGACGGCTTCAGCCTGCAAGATGCACGTGCGCTTATCCAACCAGAGGGTCTCATCGACCTCACGCTGCAACTGCTGCACGGTCTGAGCTACTTGCATGGCATGGGGATGATTCACCGTGACATCAAGCCGGCGAACGTGATGTTGCTCTGGCTAGATGACGCGAAAGCGCGGCCGATGGCCAAGCTGGTGGACTTTGGGCTTTCCAGTGCGGATCCAAAACGCGACACGCTCAGAGGCGGAACGCGCTCTTACATGGCGCCGGAGATTATTCGGGGAGAGAAGGGCGAGTTCCGCTCGGACCTCTATAGTCTGGGTGTGACGCTCTACTACGCGATGTGCGGCGTGTTGCCGTTTGGTCCGCGTACCAAAGAAGATCCACCCACGAGCGAAGAGGACTTCCGACCACCCGAGCCGCACCGCCTGAATCCTGAGGTTCCCTTGAACCTCAGCCGCTTCACCATGGTGTTGTTGCGGCAGGTCGCCGACATCGAATATGCGGATGCTGGGGAGGCGCTTCAAGGGTTGGCCAAAGACACGGAATCCTTGGAATGGGTGACCACGGGCCGACTTGCGAACTCTCTGGACCTGGCCGCGCCACCGGTATTGCGCGGATATTTCGAGCGAGGGATTCTGGTTCGCGAAGCGGGCAATCGCGATACGATCGTCGACAAATTGCTGGCCGAGAAGTCGACCGGGCGGATGCGCCTCATCCGCGGAGTCTCAGATGGCGTCGGTAAATCGCGCCTGGTTCGAGAGGTCGTTGCGGCCATCAAGCTAGGCGGCCGCGTCGTGGTGCGCGTCGACTGTCGCGAAGGAATGCACCCGTTCGGCGTGCTTTCCGAAACGCTCGCCCAACTCATTGAGATTGCGGAGAGCCGCAGTCTCAAGATTGGTGAGCGCATCAAGCCGAATCTAAACATGCTGCGGCGTCTAGGACCGTGGATTGGCTCCGGACAAAGCAAGGAAGAGCGCGAAGCGGACTTCGCTTGGATCAAAGAGTCCTTTGAAGACCTGGCGGTCGTGCTGCATCCGGACCGCGTGGTGATCTTTCTTGAAGATCTGCATCTTGGCGACAGCCAGTCGATCCTTTTCTTCAAGCAGTGGTTTGACGAACACAACGCCGCGCATCGACCAAGCGTCGTGGTGACATCGGTTGCTGGACGCGAAACGGACAGTCTGACGACGTGCATGGACGCAGATACCATCGACGTCAAAGGACTGCAGGCCGAAGACGTTGAATACTTTTTCGAGACGCGTCTTGGGGTCAAAAACCTCCCCAACGAGTGGATTCAAAAGGTCGCGACTGCTTCCAAGGGCAATCCTTCGTACGTTGAAGAACTGTCACGACACCTGATTGATAACGGAATTCTTAGCCGCCAGAGCTCGATCTCATGGGAGATTGATGTCGATGAGCTGGTTGGGTTCCAGCTTCCGCGTGGTCCTCGTGAGTCCTTCCGCCGCCGTCTCTCGGCCTTTGGTCACACAGGGCGCGAGACACTTGAACTCATGGCATTGCTTGGCCGTCCGGTCGAATGGTCGGTCCTGCGAAAGCTCCTTATGGCGCGTGGTGAAAAAGGCGAGGACGCCGATCGCACAATCGAGATGCTGCAGTGGCGGCACTTCCTGGACTTGGATTTGGATGCCGCTGGACGATTTGTTCGGTTGATCGACCCAGTCTTGGAGAGCGTCATTATCGACCCGATGAATCCTGAGTGGCGTCGTTCGCTACATCGACGGATCGGCGAAAGGCTTCAGAAACACTGGCTGCGAGGCGAGGCAGATGCGGAAGAGGTCGCGAAACATATGGTCGATGGTGGGCATGCCCGCGCAGTAACCATGTTAGAGATTTCCGCTGATGCACGAGCACTAAAAGACCCAGCCGGAGCCGCCGGAGCTTACGAGAAGATTCTTGAGATCGAGACCGGGCCATCGACGGCGTTGGTCCGCGTAAAACTCGCGGAGATTGCGGTCCGGTCGAATGAACCTGAAATGGCGATCGAGCACCTCAACCACGCTTGGTCGTACGCGGAGAGAACAGCGTTGGAGTGGTTGATGCACCGTGTCTGTCTAGCGGGCGCTGACACATGTTTCGCCTTGGGGCGACCATCCGACGCGCGTGAGTGGCTAAATCGACTGCACGACACCCTTCCGGTCATGTCTCAGCAGGCAAATTCGCTGCTGGTCGATGCACGTATTCTAATCTTGGAAGGAAGGCTCGACGAAGCGCAGAAGAAGCTGAACAGCTCGCTGGCCCGACTGGAGCACTTCGGGAACGTTTCAAGCCGGGTGCGTGCCAAGGCGTTGCTAGGTCGGATCCAATTCTTGCGGGGTCAGATCGACGAGGCGACATCGTCGTTCGTGGAAGCCATTGGGTTGGGTCGTGCGCGTGAAACACAGGAAGCTGTTGGGCGCGCGCTGCTTGGCTTTGGTGTGTTGCTGCAATCGACCGGCGAACTTGAGCAGGCACAACGTATTCTTTTGGAGTCCTTCGAGGTGCTCAGCGAGTACGGCGGTGTGGATCAATGCGCAGAGGCGCTCGTTGAGCTCGGACGCGCGTTGATGCAAGCGGGAGAACTCGAAAAGGCCCGACAACGTGGTCTCGAAGCGGCGCGGCTCGCCGAAGGATTGGGCCACTTCATCGATTATCGACGCGCTCGCATGTTGGTCGCTGAACTCGATATCCGTGAGGTGCGTGGCGTCGAAGAGGCGGTACAGCAAGTGACGATAGCGGCCGAAGAGATTGTGTCTAGCGAGGAGTCGGCCCCGGCATCCGCCCGCGCGCTGAAAGAACTCTCGGACGCGTTGAACAAAGCCGGCCGTCGGGACGAAGGTGCCGCTGCGCTGCAGCGGGCGCAGAAGATTGCTGAGTCTGCGGGAATCGCAATCTGAACCCATGACAAAGAAGTCTCAAATACTGCGCGTCCATGGCGTCTCAATCGCCCTGGATGAGCCCGATGACGTGTTGGTGCAACGCGTTGCTAAGAAGCTGAAGATTGGCAAGGAGCACATCGATGATGTGGTGCTGGTCAAACGCAGCCTCGATGCACGCAAACGCCCAAAGTTCATTTGCACGGTCGATGTCACGGTTGACCAGGTTCCCAAGGCCTTGCCGGGTGATGTGGGACCTGCACCCGAGCCCATCGTTCCCCAAAAGTTCACACCAAAGCGGCAGGAACGCGTCGTCGTCATTGGCGCTGGGCCAGCCGGGTTGTTTTGTGCCCACCGTCTGGCCGAGGCCGGACTGAAGCCAGTGCTGGTCGATCGTGGTGAACCGGTAGAGATTCGCGGCCGTCACGTGTCGGGATTGATGCACCGCGGTGAGCTGCTTGAAGACAGCAATATTTGCTTCGGTGAGGGTGGCGCCGGCACGTGGTCAGACGGGAAGTTGTACACACGGGTCAAAGATGTGCGTGTGCGCCATGTCCTTGAGACCATTGTGCAGCTAGGCGGACCGGAAGAGATTCTGACTGCCGGTAAACCGCATCTCGGCACCGACCGGTTGGTGGCGTTGTGCAAGGCGTTTCGAGCAATGCTCATCGACGAAGGTTGTGAGGTCCATTTTGGGGCGTTCGTCGACGGGTTCGAACTATCCCACGGCGAAGACGGCGTTGCGGTACGATCTGTGATTCTGCGCGACGGAACGAAGATCGACGGGGACCGATTCGTATTGGCGGTAGGTCATTCAGCGCGCGAGCTCTACCTGCGTCTCGACGAATCCGGCATCGCTATGGAGCAGAAGCCGTTTGCGGTTGGGTATCGCGTTGAGCACCGGCAGGCGCTGATCAACGAGATTCAATATGGACAATGGGCAGAAATGCCCGAAGTCCCCACGGCCGACTATCGCTTGGCGGCCAATTTCGGGGAAGGTGACGCGCACCGAGGTGTATATAGCTTCTGCATGTGTCCGGGTGGGCAAGTTGTGCCGTCTGCGACACAACCGGACGGTGTCTGCGTCAATGGAATGAGCCACGCCAGCCGGAAAGGTCATTGGGCGAACTCGGCTCTCGTTGTGAGCGTGAAACCCGAGGACTTTCACGCCTTCCCAGAAGACGAAATGGGACCCTACACGGGGCGTTTGGCAGGTGTTGGCTTCCAAAAAGCCGCGGAAAAACGCGCATACACACTTGGTGGTGGTGGATTCATCGCGCCATCACAGCGCTTGGTGGATTTTCGAGACGGTGTCGAAACGACCGAGCTACGAAAGACCACCTACAAGCCCGGCATTGCACCGGGCGATCTGACCACGTGTTACCCGGCGTTTGTAATCGAGCACCTTCGGGCTGGGCTGGCAGAGTTTGAGAAGCGGATGCCGGGATTCAACACCAACGATGCGATTCTGATCGGTGTTGAGACGCGCACTAGCGCGCCCATCCAGATTACACGCGATGACGAGACGCTGCGGTCGATCTCGTGGCACAACCTGTATCCGAGCGGGGAGGGGGCTGGATACGGCGGTGGCATCGTGAGTGCTGCCATCGACGGTTTGCGCGTTGCCGAGCGAATCCTTGAAGAATTGAGCGAGCTTGTCGCGTAATTGATTCGGTGATAATCAACCGACGCGTTAACTCAGGAGCGAGCGCATGAGCGAGAAAAAGGACATCCCCTACCTTCATACTCCGGACGACGGTCCGCGATGGGATTGGTGGCGGGAAGACCCGGTAGAACTGATTCTACTTGTCTTCATCCTCGTGTTGTTCTTCGCGTTTCCGCGTGCCGGCTGCGGCGTTACCGCGGTCGACGCAAATCAAGCGCCACCACCGGCAGCGACCGCGAATCCATAACCACATCAATCCCGGCGGGGAATGTTGCAAAATCGGACGTTTTGGCCGACCATACGTGCAGTCCTAATCTTGTATTGTTGCGGCGCGAAAGCGCCCTTGAGGAGAACGAATGATCGTCCGTAAATGCGTTGCATCTGCGATCCTACGAGTGTTGTTGGCTGTTTGTGCAGTGTCGGTGGTTGTTTCGACCGCGCCACAAGTGGCTTCTGCGCAGGACGCTGACCCCAAGAAAATTCTCGAGTTGATTGGTTCAGCGAACGACAAATTTGAAAAGGAAGACTTTCAAGGGGCCCTCGAAGACTACGAAGCCGCCTTCGCGATGTATCCGGACCCGTCGTTGCTGTACCGGATGGGACTGAGTTCCGAAAAGCTTAACCGGCAAGTCGATGCCATCGACTACTACGAGAAGTTCATCGATGCGGTGCCGGACGACAAGACTGCCAAGAAGGTCAAAGACCGATTGGCTGAGCTACGCCAGACCGCGCCGGCTCGGATCAAGGTTGAGACCACACCTCCAGGTGCGCAGGTTCATATCGGTTCGCTGGACAATCCGCCCATCGGCGAGACCCCAGGCCAGTTTGATATCCCAGCGGGCGACGTTTCCATCTACGTAGCGCTCGAGGGTTACGACACTGAACTTCGGAATCTCAAACTTGAGAACGCCCAACGCGAGACGCTTTCCTTCGAAATGTCGGAGGAGGCCAAGCTGGTCGATGTCGATCCAAACGGAGAGACCGGCGGTGAGTCAAGCAGTTCAACCTTGTCGACCTGGGGTTGGGTTTTGACTGGGACGGGTGTGGCCCTGATTGGCGGCGGTATCGTGTTCGGTATCTTGTCGCAATCGAAGACGGACGAAGTGAATGACTATGACAAACGTGCAGCCGGCTCGTCGCCGGGCGAGCTTCAAGAGCTGAAAGACTCAGCCAATTCCTTCTACTCCACGTCGCTTGCGTTCTATGTCGCTGGCGGTGTCGTCGCAGCCACTGGAATCACGTTCCTGATCATCGATGGCATGGGGTCCGAATCCCAAGCTTCAATGAAACTCGATTTCTCGCCCACCCATGGTGGAGCCCACGTCGGGCTGTCTGGCAGTTTCTAGCCACTGACCCGTCGGAGGTCACTTGCGCCTGTTTGACTCCATGTACTGGCTGGTCATCAATGCCCAGGCAGGTGGACATATTGATATCGGCGAGGATACCTCGGCCGGTGTCGACTGGGGTTCTGTGCTCGGTGGAGCGGCGAGCGTCGTTGGGTTGCTTGTACTCGTGGTTGGGGTTTTCTTCGCGTTTCGTCTATTCAAACCAAGAGATGGGAAACCCAGCGCGGCGCCCAGCGGAATGGGGTTAGAGACACGACGCAAGATTATGGAAGCAAAGGAATCCGGCGACTTTGAAATCGCTGGCGACTTGCTCTGGAAGGCCGGCGAACACGCGGAAGCGGCCGATTCTTATGTGCGTGCAAAAGCGCTTGAGAAGGCCGCGCGCGCGTTCCATGAGTCTGGCAATAATGCGCAGGCGATTCGCTACTACAAGCAGTCCGGGGACATGACCAAGGCGGCCAAGATCTATGCAGACACAGGTCAGCATATGGCCGCGGCCGCGGAGTACATGCGTGCGGATGCGTTTGAAAAAGCTGCCGAGCAGTATGCGCTCGCCGATGACTTCAAGCGCGCTGCCGAAGCGTTCGAACGTGCGAAGCAGCACCTGAAAGCCGGCGAATACTACGAAAAGGGCGAAGCTTACATTCTGGCGGCGGAAAACTACGCGCTCTACTTTGATGATGCGCTTAGCAAGGCATCCGGAGACCTCCAGGCTGTTTCGAAGATTCGTCCGCTGGCGAAGAAAGCCGGCGAGTTTTACCGCGATGAGGGAGATCTCGAGCGGGCCAGCCATATTCTTCAACAGGCTGGCTATTTCGAGGAAGCTGCGCGGTGCTTAAGGACCACTGGCGACCTGACCCGCGCTGCAGAAATGCTCATGAAGGCCAAGCAGCCGTTGTTGGCAGCCGAAGTCTTAGAGGAGGCTGGGGACGACCAGCGAGCCGCGCGCATGCGGGCCGAAGCGGCCATGAAGGACAAGGACTACGCGACAGCCGCTGAGATGTTCCGGAATGCCGGCGAGTACAAGAAAGCCCTGAAGATCTACGAGAAGCTCGAAGACTGGGGTAACTCCGGCGAGATTCTCGAAAAACTGGGCGACCAAAAGAACGCGTTCGACCGATACGTGAAGGCCGACATGCATGCCCACGCCGCGCGGTGTGCGGAGCTGCTGGACAAGCCGGAGCGGGCAGCAGAGTTGTATCGCAAGGCTGGCGACGTCGACGGAGAACTTCGAGCGTTACTTAAGGTCGGTGACTTCTTCCGTGCGGGGCGCTTGCAGTTCGAACACCGACGTTATGACGACTCTCTGGCATCGCTGTCGAAGATCGATTCGCGCGACCCCATTCACCCACGAGCGCTTGAGCTACAGGGCGATGTCCTCCAGGCTCAGGGGCGATTCGAGAAGGCCTACAGCCGCTACCGCGCTGCGATGGGGAATCGAGAGGTCGCCGAAGCGACGTTGCCGCTTGTCTACAAGATGGGACGTATGCTCGAGGAAGAGCAGGACCGAAACGGGGCGCTAGAACACTTCAACTCCATCTTGTCGGTCGACAAAAACTTTGAAGATGTCAGCCTGCGTGTGAAGCAGCTCTTGGGACGTCGGAAGTCGAATACCATTCCGGGTGTCTCAAGCAGCGGGATTTTCTCCGCCCCTCCTGGTGAGGACGGAGCCCCCGGCGAGCGCTACGAGATCATTGATGAGATTGCCCGCGGCGGTATGGGCATTGTCTATAAGGCGCGTGACACGGTTTTGGGCCGCGTTGTCGCATACAAGATTCTGGGTGAGAACCTGCGCGATAACGAGACGGCCGTTAAGTACTTCCTGCGCGAGGCTCGTGCTGCCGCCGCACTCTCGCATCCCAATATCGTCACTATTTTCGACGCTGGTGAACAGACCGGCGACTACTACATGGCGATGGAGTTTGTGGAGGGGACGACCCTTAAGGAGCTGATTAAGCGCAAGGGCGCGTTACCTGAGGAGCAGGTTCGCTACATCCTTATTCACTGCTGCAAGGCGCTTCAATACGCGCACAGCAAGGGCATCATCCACCGTGACATCAAGAGCGGCAACGTGATGATTACTCGTGATAAGGCGCTTAAAATCATGGACTTCGGTCTTGCAAAGTTCATGCGCGAATACCAGAAAGAGCACACGCAACAGGTCGGCACGCCGTTCTACATGTCGCCAGAGCAGATCATCGGGAAGAACATCGATTTCCGCTCCGACCTGTACAGTTTGGGTTGCACCATCTTTGAGTGTGCGACTGGAACCGTTCCGTTCTTCAAAGGGGACTTGTCGTATCACCACGTGCACACGAAGCCGCCGAGTCCTCGGTCCATCAATCCTGCGCTTTCTCGTGGACTTGAGCGAATCATCTTGAAGACGCTCGAGAAGAAACCCGACCACCGTTACCAGACCGCAAAAGACATCATCGATGCTGTGTCGGGTCTAAAAGACTAACGCAGCTTGCGCATCTTTCTGCGCTTCACACCGGGAAGCAGTTTCTCGGCGCGCTTTCGCCATTTATCCGATGCGCGCTTCTGGTCGATGCGTTCCAAGAAGTCCGCATAGCGAAAAAGCACACCAGCGTTCTCGGGATGCGACTTCACCAGCTTGGCATACACACGCTTCGCCTTGGTTTTCTTTCCTTGCCGCTCATGGCACTCAGCCAACCCGAGAAGGGCTTGCGTGTTGTCTTTGGAGGACTCCAGGACCGATTGATAGATCGCTTGCGCATCCACGTACCGTTCCTGGTTTAGGTAGAGCTGTGCAAGGCGCAATCCGAGGTTGGTATCGTCGCGATCAGCCTCCCAAACGTACAGATAGTGGGGAATTGCACCCTTGGCGTTGCCAGCTTCGTCGTGAAGATTCGCGACCTTACGGCGTACCTCTAGGGAGGTTGGGTCGGCCTCGATGGACTTCTCTGCGCATTCAATCGCGTCATTTGCGAGCGCCAGATCGACGGCCAAATCCGCGGCACTGCTCCAATCCGCTGCCCGTTTTCGACGCGACGGCTCGACCGTCGCAGCACCCTTAAATTGCGCAAAGGCATCCTGAAGATTCCCGGAATCCAAGGCCTGTTTCGCGCGACTTCGGCGCGCTTGGGACATGATCTCCAACGCTTCCCGTCGTTCCGGGTGCTCAGCAAGCGCCAGCCGCGCTTGAGTCTCGGCGACATCAAGCTCACCTTGCTCAAGAGCTTCGTTTCCTGCCTGGATCGGGTCCTTGGGTTGACCCGCGCATGCGAACAGCAGGGACACGGCGCACATCAACGTGCTAAGATGGAGGCGTTCAATCATCGACACAATAGCTAACACTCATGGCAGATGAATTCACCCATATTGATGCCGACGGCAAGGCTCGAATGGTGGATGTTTCCGAAAAGTCCCCAGGTCGTCGTCGCGCAATCGCCGCTGGTTTCGTACACATGAACGCGGAAACGCTCCGGAAGATTCGTGAAGGGTCCGTCGAAAAAGGCGAGGTCCTTTCGGTGGCGCGTTTGGCGGGAATCATGGGAGCCAAGCGAACGGATGAGTTGATTCCGCTCTGCCATGGGCTGCCTTTGGAGCATGTCGACGTGGAGTTTACGCTTCTGGAGGACCACGGATGCGTGGCGATCGAAGCGACCGCAACGACGACCGCGAAGACAGGGGTCGAGATGGAAGCTCTAACTGCAGTGTCAGTTGCCGGGCTGACCATCTACGACATGGTCAAAGCCGTTGATAAATCCGTGTCGATTCGCGACATCCATCTGGTGCGAAAAGAGGGCGGAAAGTCGGGCCTGTTCGAAAATCCGGACCCGCCAGGTCCCAAAGGGTGGCGTTGAATGCGAATCCTGGACGCCCAGATGCGCAGCGACACGCGAACAAACGACGACCTGAAGAACCTCGCCTATTTCGGGACCGAAGCGGTGGTGACCACTGCACATGCGCTTCGCAGCTTCCGTACTGCAAGTGACCTCCTGGACTACCTTGAGGACTTGGTCGCGAATGAACCCACGCGCCTTGGTACTTGCGGATTGGCGGGGTATGTCGCGCTTGGCGTACTGCCCGACGCGCAGCCCAGACGGTCCCACTACGAGGTTTGGCGAACGCTTCCAACGCTCTTGGAGCATGAAGCGGTCGTGGCCGTCGGCGAGATCGGTGCTTGGTCGGATGACAAGACCGCATGGTCACTATTCGAGCGGCAGCTGAAGCTGGCGACGGAACACAAACTCCCGGTTATCGTGACGCCGCCGTATGACCTGCCGGTGAACATGACTTACAAGATGATGGCGAAGATCGAGAAGATCGGCTTTCCGCCAGACCGCGTGCTCTTGAACCACACAGATGAGACCACCGTCGAGGCCGTCCTGTCGGATGGGTACTATGCGGGAATCGTTGCAGGCGGTGGGGGCACGAGTGCTCGCCGCGCGGCCGGTCTCGTGGTCGATGCGATCGAACGCCACGGGTCGCACGAGCGGCTAGTGGTGAACTCATCCATGCAAGCGGGGCCGGCAGACGTCCTGAGTATCCCAAAACTAATTGCAGAGCTTGAGGAGTCGCTAGACGAAGCCACGATCGAGTCGGTGGTGTGTGGAAATGCGGCCGGTTTCTTCGGAATCAGCTTAGACTGACTGATTTCGGCACAACGACTTCATCTTCAGGCTTCGCTTCCTTGGCATAGGCGTAGCGGCCAATTGGCGGAATGGTGAAGATGACAATGGCGGCAAACGCTGCTCCAAACACCAGGTCGATGGCGTAGTGGTAGCGCAGGTAGAGCGTCGAGAAGATGATCGAACCGGCGATGACAGTCATGAATATGCCCAGTCGTTTGTCCGCCTTGTAGGCGAAGTAGAGCGTGACCAGGCTGTGCATGGTGTGGCCGGACGGGAAACAGTCGTGTCGCATCGTCGTGGCGTTCAGAAGCGAGCTGCGAAGGCCGTCGAACACCCAAAGACCTTCAAGCGGGAACGAGTAGTTGAGCGCCTCTGGGAACTGGTCGACGACCAGGAACGGCGACTGCACTGGAACCAACACATAGAAACTATGTGTGACCATGAACGCGATCATCATCGAGAGCAGGTACTCATAGTAAGTACCGAACTCACGTTTGTAGATGAAGACGCCCGCGACCAAGACCACTTGTGGGAAGTAGAAGATATAGACAGCTTGAAGGTATTCAGTCAGCACTGGGTGGTGGACTGCCTCCAACCACACCGATGCGTGGCCGCCAAACAGTGCCTCGTCCATCGCCAACATCTGGGCTTCATAACTGACGTGGCGGAAATTCTTGATGAAGATCGCAGCGGTCTCGTAGCCGTACATCGCGACCGCCAGTCCCAATAAGAATCGGCCGATTGCTTGTGCAACATTGCCGATTCGGAACGTGATTTGAGGAATCACGATCCCGCAAGCGAGCAGGGCGAGCGTGGTCATCAAGCCGCGGGAGCCATCTTCCAGAGAGCCGAACTTCACGAGGAAGAACAGAGACAGGATCGCCCACACAGTGAGGTAGATCCTCTCGAAGAGCCCGTAGACTGCTTTCATCCCCGAATTGGAGTCAGATTGATTGGGGGTCGACATAAATCAGCAATAACATTCGAACAGCGCCGGATTACCACCTCCCGGCAGCTCCTGCACCCATCATTACCGAATCGCCGGTCGGAATCAACGTCGGCGTGAAAGTAACTTGCGCCGACTCGCTTTTTTCAAGCGCATCCGGATGTCGCAAGTTCGGATCTCCCTTGCTGTCGAAGTGAGTCACGTACACAAGGTTGCCGATTAGGCTTCCGACAGCAGCGCCAACAAAGACATCAGTGAAGAATGCTTCCTGCTGATACATGACGCCGAGGCTGGCCAACGTCGCAGTACCGTAAAGGACCGTGAACGGCACGACTCGCCCAAGCAAGTAGCCCATCTTCTGTTTGTGAATGAGGTTGTCCGTGAGGTCCCAAGACACGTAGGCGGCTGACGCAAACGAGAATGCGGCCATGGTCGAAAAGAACGAGGACTGCCACTCTTCGTTGGTGTCGCCATATCCGGGACGCTCAAACGCTTTGTAGGGCCGGTCGCGGCCGGTCACAGCCTTTGTGAGCCCCGTAGCGGCTGCCGTCCACGCCAAAGTCTCGATGTAGCCCCAAAGGGAGTGGTCGATGTTGACCGACTGCGAGTCCAGCATTGGATCTCCACCCGACCACAAGACACCTGCGGAAATGCCGTACCAGAGCAGGGGAGCACCAATCAGTGTGTAGCCCATGATATCTGAGATACCGAAGAAGTAGGCCTCTCCCTCAAGCAAATCGCCGTGGAATCCGATGCTCAGATCGTAGTCGAGTGAACCTTTTTCTGGCGAACCCATCGACGGTGCGGTTTTCCCAAACAGGTCGCCGTCCAAGAGAATCAACGCGCCGCCCGCGCCCAGCGCGAGCCCATCGACAATGAGCTCGATGGTCGAGAAGTTCGCCGCGATTGGCATTCGACCGGCCGGAAGCTCTTCCGGTTGTTCAACCTCAGGCGCTTCTTCCATTTGATCGTCAAAGACCGTTTCGGCTTCAGGTTCCTCTGCGGCTTCGTCGGCCGTGGTGTATGCCGCCGACGTACTGGCGGTGACACCCGTCGAGGCATTGCCGATGGCTTCGTTCAATGCCTCGGCTTCCTTTTCGCGGTCTTTTTTGCTTTTGCGTTTCTTTTTCTTCTTCTTCTTGGCGTCATCGGCAAAAGGATTGGTCTGTGCAGACACAGTCGCCGGGGCGATGAATCCAAATGCCAATGAGGCGAACAGCAAGCGAACTACGAAAAGTCTAAAATGCATGACTTCTCCAAGTCATCAGAGGAAGTAGGCGCACTGCGACGTTGCAGTTGTTTGGTCGAGCGCTTGGCGGTTCAACTTCGCCTCGCACGTGTCGGTCTCTTGTGTATCGATGCACTCATTCAGGTCTTTCTTCGGCTCATCCAACGTGCTTGCCTGATACGAGCAACGCTCAGCGACCAGGCTACGACAGCGTTCCTCGGTGAGTTCAGTTTCCGAGTTTAAGCGGCACAGCTGATTCGACGTCGGACCAGCTTCATCGCCGCATTCAAAGCACCGCTGACATTCGTTGAATGCAACATCTTCGCAGAGTGCTTCGACCTCCGGGAAACACCCGGTGGTGAAAACGAAAAACGAAATGAGGCAGATATGCCGAGCCATTCGAGATAAGCGCATTGTCGAAAAAACCGATGGAAACAAATGTACTGCATATTCTAGGGGCTTGCAGCTTCGGATTTGTGCAAGTTCCCTAGAAAATTGGTCGCCTGTGAATACACTATCCTTCCGCATACGGGTAGGTGAACCGAAGACAGGGTCGTCATGAACACGAAGCTCGATTTCAAATCAATATTGCTCGCCACAGACTTCAGCGAACGCAGCGCAGCCGCTGAACTTCATGCTGTGGCGTTAGCCGAGAAATTTAACGCGTCGTTGCACGTCGTCAGTGCGATCGAGCCGATCATGGGCATCGATGACGGCGATGAAGACGCCGACGAATTTGTGGAGTTCTATGACCGGCTCGCACAACGGGCAGATCTGGAGATGGAAAAGCGACTCGAAACTTGGGGGGCGACCAGCCTGGCTGCGAAGCATCACGTAAAGATCGGTCCACGTTGGCAGGTGATCTTGGAATGTGCAGAGGAGGCGGACGCTGACTTGGTCATTCTGGGCCGCAGTAGCTCAGCCAAGCCGGAAGGACCACTCGGTACCACGTCTCAGAAAGTGTTTTACGCTTCACAGCGCCCAGTGATGTTTGTCTCGGAACGCGAATGAGTCTTCCAACCAGCGGCGAACTCTATCGGGCGTATCAAAACTCTACGAAAAAGCGATTTGGCCAACATTTTCTGACCGATGACGCAATCTTGGGTCGCATCGCGGAGTTGGCTGATATCGAAGACGAAACCCCCGTACTTGAAATCGGACCGGGCTGCGGGACGCTGACTCGTCACCTGATGGCGAGGTCGTCCAATGTTACTGCGATTGAACTCGACAAAGACCTCATCACATTTCTGACCGAATCGTTGGTGCCCCACGGGTTAAACCTGATTCCAGGCGATGCGATGAAGGTTCCGTTGGATATCGCGCCGGGCACTGTGGTGGTGTCCAATCTCCCTTACAACGTTGGGACGCACATCACATTTAGATTGCTTGAGCACGGGGACATCGCTCGATTGATCCTGATGTTTCAGAAGGAGGTCGCCGACCGAATCTGTGCAGATGAGCAATCTAAAGCCTACGGAGCGCTTAGCGTCCGTGTGGCTGCGCATGCGGAGTCGAGTCGAGAGTTCGTCTTGGAGCCGGGAGCGTTTCGACCTCCGCCAAAAGTGCGATCCGCGGTTGTGAAGCTGACGCCACGGGCGACCGATCTTTCCAAGTCGCAGTTGGAGGCCTTTCACGATTTGGTGACGACGAGTTTTGGAAAGCGGCGCAAGATGCTGTCGACGAGCCTCAAAGGGAAGTTCGACAAAGCGTTGGTTCAAGAGGCGTTGGAAGATATGGGCGCGAAGTCCACCGCCCGACCCGAAGAGCTCAGTTACGAACAGTTTTGCGAACTCGCGCGACGTCTGACGACGTAACCGATCGCGAGAAACAACCCCAAGATGAGAGGGAAGGGGGCATCTTCACGTGATGAAACGACCGCGCAACACCCGTTGTCGACGCCTCGATCCTCGTCCGTAGGCGCGTTGCATTCCGGTGGATTGGAACAGACTCGGTCTTCTTCGATGGTTGGATAGATCGTGCAAACCGCTTCGATGTCATCGTCGTCGAGGTCACGCTTGCGCGTCTCGCCCTCAGCCGCGGAGAAGAACATCGTCGAAACACGAACCTGTGAGTGGTCCAACCCCAAGAAGTGACCAGCCTCGTGTGTCATCGTATTCTTCAGGTCAATGACGACATCATCATCCCCGATGGTGAAGTCATGGGTCGCCGTGTTGAGCTCGACGTCTGAATCGGTGATGAGTCCGCTGTTTGGGTCGAACGTCACGGACGTCAGCGCAAACGCCGACGTTGAGGCGTATGGCCATGCATCGTCGCGAAAACTGATGACGTTGCGATTACCCTCGCAGCCCCGAGAATCCACGTACTCTGTGGTGTTGTCTTCGGTGGTTCCGATATAGACGAACGACAGATCACTGCAGTCGACCTGATTCCACGTGTCAAACGATTGATTGATGGTCTCGATGACCTCAGGAGCAATCAGGCCATCTGCCGTCCGAGGCAGATCGCTGCTCCCCAGCTCGTTGATTTCGTATCCGACGCATCGGTACTTCCATCGGACCTGGATAGGTTGTTCGCCTGGGTCACACAGATACGTGCCGCTCGGATAGCAGGTTTGGGTACCTTGCCAACCAAACGCAGAGCTCGATACAGCGACGCTGGCAACAACGACGAGGGAAGCCAAAACTGCGGCTCTCATTTGGTCTCCAGCGCGGTGTTGACCTGCCGCCGCAGCGACTTGAGGTCCTGAGGCTTGAGATGGAAATCGGTGGGGGTGGACTCGACAGAGGGAGTCTCCATCAATCGCAAGTCGCCCACGTTTGGCGTAGCGATTTCGCCCTCAAGCGAGAGTTTTCCCTGAGCGAGCCCGTTGACGATGTAGAACTTGTAGTTCTGCGGCTTCACCAGGAATACGAGGACCTCTTCGCCCACTCGAAACGCGGGCATTCCGGCCACGCGAGTCTCGAGATCGTCGGTGCGTCCACCCAGATGGCGCATCACGACTCTTTCCTGAGAGGCTGTGCCTTTCCAAAACTCGGTGGGTTCCAAGGTCGTGGTCGTGAAGACTCGCCCCTCAACGATGTCAGCACGTTGATGAACGATCTTCCCAACAACAATCACATCACTGGACGCGGTGAGTTCAGCGAGGCTGAGTTGTTTAACCGTCGTCGCGGCTAGTGAACCCGCCCAAAGGATTGCTGAAACGATTACGAAAAGCGTGAGGAGTCTACTCTTCACTCGCATGCTCCGACTTGAACCAATCGAGCAGCCTGAACTGCATCGAGTGAGCGTCATTGTAGCCGGAAGCCACACGATCGTCCTCACCTTTGATGACGCCCGTAGAATTCGGTGCTCTCAGGTAATCGCCGAACGTTCGATTTCGGAAGAATCCATCTTGGATGAAGATAACCAGCTCTCCACCATCAACTTCCTTGATTCGAGCGAGGTCGGTATCTCCAGCTTGGAGGAACGCGTCGCCCCAGGTAGACCGAACGTCGAGGAGATAAGGCTCCGTGTTTGCACCCTCAAATGAAGCGAGATTGAGGCCATTGATAGCTAGATAATCAGATGTGCCAGGGAACTTACCCTCTTTGCGCGGAACCTCGACGTCTTCGACAAGTGCGTCCAAGTCGTAGGTGGTTCCATCAACCTCCAGCGCGAAATCAGGCGCGAGTTCCTTGAGCAGTGCGATGGTTTGAGGACGAATTTCATCTGCCTCGAACGTGACCATGACCTTTTTGCCGTCACGTAGGTACTGACGAACCGAATTGACTTCGGCTTCGGTCATCTCAGCCGAAACATCGGTAAGAATCAGGACATCGTCTTTTTGGTTCAGGCTCTCTCGCCCGCTCATCGTCACACCGAGGTCACGGTTCGCATTCACGAAGAACCCGAAGAAAGAATCACCCGAGAACTTCCCGCCGTTGTAGCGCGTCGCGGGTTGGTACATGCCAATATTGACACCAAATGGTCGAGTCGTGCGGAGCGGACGCTCGGTGGACTCTTGGTTCGCCAGCCATTCGATGCCATTGACGGCAAGTTCGAAGTTGCTGCCCCAGTGCAACCAGGAGTCTCCAAACATGTTCTGGTCTCCGACGACTACGATGCGTCCCTGGCCGAATTGTTTAGCCGTGACGACCTCGAGCGGGCCCAGTGGTTCTGCGTCGGCATCGCCATTCCAGGTCCAGTCTCCGTAGAATCCGAACTGGTCTTCTTCATCCCACAGGTCCGCGAACGAGCAACCCGGCGGAGAGCTGTTTGTGCCTTCTGGACATGTGCTCGTGAAAGCCACGCCAGAACCTCGCGAATCCATCGGGCCGCCCGTCTGCAGGCTGACCATTTCCAACCCTTCTGTGACAGGGTGGTCGACGAAATCACGAACCAATATCCAACCCAATCCTGCGATCGCGTAGTCCGGCGGCTGGTCGGTAGCGATGTGATAGAGGACCTCGACACCCATGGGGACGAGGAACTTATTCACGCGCTCCGCATGACGGTAGACGTTGGTGTGGTCTGCGATGACGAATAGCCCGCCGCCATTCTCGACGAACTCGATGATTGCTGCGACTTCGTCATCCGAGAAGTCCGGTAGGTCGCTTGAGACAAGGTTGATGAACAATACATCGAATCCGTCGAGCCGCTCCCGTGAGATCGGCAAGTCGCGAACGTACGACGTTTCATAACCGTTGTTTTCGATGTGCTCGAACAGGCGCCAGAATCCGAAGACGCCCTGATAGCCGAACTGGCCTTTCTCGAGGCGATAATCGAGCGGGTTCTGTTTGGTCGTGTGATACACGTCCACATACACCCAAGGTCCCGGACCGTCTGGTTTTACGAATTGATTCTTGCTGTCGTCGCCGCAGGCGCTCAAGACGAGCAGGGCGGCTAGCACTATCGAAAATCTAAACATCAATTTCATTTTACTTCCAACATGCTCAGAGCTGCTATTGCAGCACTTTGCCAAGCGTATCCTTCGCTCGAGCTAGCGTGACACCTTCGAGTGTCTTACGCAGCGTCTCATCCTGATCCACCATTTTGACGATGGTTTCCCGGTCGATCGCGACTATCTGTGCCGGTTCGAGCGTTCGCACCGTCGCCGTTGCTGTCTTGCCGCTAAGCAGGCTCACTTCGCCTACATATGCGCCAGCCGACAGCTTCGTGAGGTCCACGTGCCGGCCCAATGCATTGGTAAAAACCTCAACGGTGCCGGATACGATGACGAAGAGGCTCTCTACTTTCGAGCCCTCCTCGATCAGAACATGTTCCCCATCGATGTCGAGTAAGGTAGCGCCTTGCGCAACGAGATTCAGCTGATCCTCGCTAAGGTGCGAAAATAGCTGTGAATCACGAATGGTGCTCAGAATTGTTTCGCTCATTAATTAAACCCGAAGTGATGGTCGGAGTCTGACGAACAGATTTCTACCGTAATAATGCGCACAAAAAAAGCGCGAGCAAGATGCTCGCGCTATTCGCGTTGGCTTCTTTCTTCCTACTGGAAGAGCGGAAGTTCGTTTTGAATGGATTGACCTGCCAACCATTCGCGAAGGCGAATGAAATGGCGGTGCGAGATATTGGTAAATTTCACGCCGAAGTAGTCTTCGCCCTCGTATACTTTTTGGCCTGAAATCTGGAGCGGCTCTCCACCAATTGGTAGCTCCATCTCGAAGCGAATCTTCTGTTCGCGCGCTTCGAAGGGCTCGAGCACTCGCTGAACGCGCATGCCACTCAGTGAGATATTGGTCGCTCGGCAGATGTTGATGATGCCGCTTTCGAACTTGTTAAGGATGATGTCGCAGTCGACCCGGTTTTGCTTGCGAATTTCACTCATGATGACCTCCATGTCCGATGAATTCAGGGCTTCCTGCCCTCTTCACACCTACAGAAATATCATGTGATCTGATGTAGGGAAGAAAATCACAAAAAAGAAACGCGCGCCGATGGGGCGCGCGTTTCAAAACGGTGATGTGTGTGTGTGATTACCGTTTGAGAGTGAGGTAGCCGATGACGAACGACATCAAACCGTTGGCTGCGAGCCAGATGCGGTCAAGTACGTCCATGCCTGGAATCCACTGAACATCAGACGTCAGAATGACGGATTCCGTAAACAGGAAGCCGGCAAAACCGATAGTCAGACCAGCGGCCAGGTAGCGGAGCGAACGATGCCCGTTCAGGAAGGCTGCGGCACCGAACGGAATCAGCGCGCTAGCCATCAATGGGTTCTGGTGCCACGAGATACCCAAAAGGGAGGCGTCTAGTTCTGCGATTGGGCGCGCGACGGTGTCAGCCAAGACAGCCGCCAGTGTCGTATCTCCCAGCAGCATTGGCAGGAAGAAGAGGCCGCTGGAGGCAAGCACCAATGAACCGACAAAGAGTGGCGTCGTTTTTGGTCCGATGCCGAGCATGTCTTTTCGTCGAACACCAAAGAACGCGAGGAACGCCAAAAGGATACCGCTACCGAGTCGGTAGATGCCCTGGTCGTTCACAGCCGCGCTGGCAGCCTTGTCGGCACGCATGATTCCGGCACCGTAGCGCTCCTTGTATTCTTTCTTGTCAGAGAATCGTTTCTCCTGGTCATCTTGAGCGGTCTTTTGAAGCACTGCCTCGACTTTGTCTGGATGCGTGACGCCTTGTGAAATCACAAGTGCTGCAGCAGCTGCGACGTGAGGCGATGCCATCGACGTGCCCATGTAGAGTGCGAAGTCATGCTCGTTGGTGTTTCCATTCTTAAGCGTCTCTTGCATCACGCCGTCTGGTCGACCGTCGTTGTTTTGGTCGACGCGGGTGTTTCCACCAGGCGCTGCGATATCAACGAAACCTCCCCACTGGGAGTAGAAGGTCGTGTGCCGGTCAAACTGGGTGGCAGCGACCGCGATGACGTGGTTGTACGCCGCAGGGAAACTCGGAGCCTTTCGGCCGCCGTTGCCTGCAGCGGCGACGATCGTCACACCTTTTTTATGCGCGTGGTCGATTGCCTTCTTCATAACGAGCGAAGGAAGCGGTCCACCGAGGCTCATATTGATGACTTGCGCGCCATTATCAGCCGCAAAACGAATCGAGTCTGCAATATCGCCGACCTGTCCAAATCCGCGGCTATTCAGCACACGAAGTGGCATGATTTTCGATTTGTAGGCGAGTCCTGCAACACCGTATTTGTTGCCGGTCGTCTGCGCGATCGTGCCGGCGACGTGCGTGCCGTGGCCGTGTCCGTCCCATGCAAAAGCGTCTTTATCAACGAAGTCATAGCCGGCAACGATTTCCGTTCCGCCCAGGTCTTTCGCTTTCTTGATCTTTCGGTCTGGAGCGTCTTCTGCCGCAACACCGGTATCGATAACAGCGACGGTAACGCCTTTACCCTGAGTAACCTTCCACGCGCTTTCTGCCTCGACCTGCTTGAAGTTCCACTGGAACTGATAGAGCGGGTCGTTCGGAGCTCCGAGCATCTGGTACTCAATATTTTCTTCGATGCCTTCAATCCAACCATCTGGCGCATTTTTCGCCACACAGTCTTTGATATACGGCACCGCGCCTTCCTCGACTTCGGCGACAAAGATGTTCGGCTCGTCACTGTGAACACTGTTGAGCTTCAGTGACAGGCCAAGCGTTCGGCCGTAGTTGATGGCTTCTTCGTTCGACAAACCGTCCGCGAAGTCGAAGATCACTTCGTCGCGCGTAGGGTCGGTATCGCTGATGTAATGCCCAAACGGCGCTTCGCCTGTGTAGGCTTGGCCGGTTGCGTTTTGTGTCGTGGGGTTCGCGCCTGACAAGCACGCCTTAAAGGAATCTGCAGGTGTGGGCTCAGCAACCGCGTTCGAAGAGAACAGGGTAGCGGCCGCGACTAGACCGACAGACCAAATTCCAATTTGCGTCCGATTCATAGAATACGCCTCGTTTTTGTTAACTGCCTTTCTATGGCAGTAACAGTGTAACGGATTTCATTCCGGGTATCATTCCCCCGGGACTACTTTTCTAAACGTAGGCGCGAAAAAAAGGATCTCAATCGACTTCGGACAGATCGTCAGCGGAGAGCGTCGTTGCGACATCGCTCATTCGTTCTTCCGCCAACATCTTGGTGTAGTCCTGAACGCTCGGGTATTTCTTCGCGAGCGACTCGAAATCATCGCGTGGCAAGTGAAGGACGTGGCCAGATTCGTTCATGACACATCCCGCCACGGCAGGGGAGTCGGCGACGAGGCCGATTTCGCCAAACACTTCGCCTGACCCAAGGGTGGCGATTGTGATTTCCCAGTCTTCATCATTTCGGACGATATCGACCTTGCCGTCCAGAATGATGAACAGGCCTGGGCTTGGCGTATGTTGGCGGATGATGACGTCGCCTTCGTTGAGCCGAATGCCCGAGAAGGTCTCCATGATCTGGACGCGGTCATCATCGTCCATGTTCTCGAACATGGGGTGACGTCGGAGCACACGCTCGGTCATTGCGTGGCGACGAAGAGTCGAGATGCGATTTTGGAAGTCCTCAAACTCGTCAGACAGCTTTTTGATCGCCTTCTGATTCAGTCTGAGAATCTCCGAACCTGCGGTTGCGAAGAGGTCGATCTCACTAGGGCGAGCCGACCCGCCAAATCCGCCGAGACCGACGAGTGCGTTCGAATCCACGTAGAGAATCGACTTCCCATCTCGAAGCACGAGGCTGTCGCTGACGGTCCAGACCAGGTCAGTGATGGGTTTGTTTAGCTGCAGGATATGTTGGGTCTGGTCGAAGAGGTCGTACTCGATCAACTCCAAGACGCGACGTAGCGCATCTTGTGGCAGAAGGCTGAGTAACGACATCGCCGGAAGCGACCCTGGTTGTGACACCAATCCCTTCTTCTCACTGGCTTTCGTGACCGCTGACTCCAACAGTGCATCAAACTCGCCTTCGACGTCCTTTCCTTCAAAGTCGAGGTCGTTTTCAGGTGTTTCGGATGTAGGCTGGTCAGCGTTCGCATCCAAGAAGGGGCTGCGAATGTTGTACAGAGTCGCGATGTGGTCGAGCAGGACTGTCGAGTCTGGAATCAGGTTCAACATCTGACGGGCCGCTGCGATCGCGCGCAACGGGTTTCCGCTGTTGGCGTAGTGTCGCCCAACGGATTGGTACAACTCGACCGCCTCTTTCTTTCGGCCTTTGTCTGCCAGAATAAGGGCGACCTTTTCACGCAAAGGCCCCGTGTCCTTGAATGCATCGAAGTTCGCGAGAATCAGGCGCAGCGCCAATTCATGCTTATCGTTGTGGATAGCTTGATTGATGGCGTGCAGAAGTTTAGCCAGAGGGTTGGGCTCCATGCCGTCCTTTTCGCTTTAAGGAGTGCAGCCATAGTATGGCAAGCCAATCGATTCGCCAACATCGAACCGAGTCGCATTGTCCTCCGGGTTGACACTCTTCGAGATGCCCCCATATTATCCGCTCGTTCAGATGAATTAGCTCAAATTTTGTTGGTTTGCGTAACGACCTCGGTGTCGTTTTGCATGCCCATTTCAAGGAAGACCCATGACGACCAACGACCAGATCGAGGCATACCTCATCGAAACAGAACTTCCGTTTGAGCGGGTGAAAGAAGGGTTCTGGATTATTCACGACGACACTGATGCCATCGAAAACATCATCATCGTGCACACGCCACCGGTGATCACGTTTCGCGTGAAGCTCATGGAATTGCCCGAAGCAGGACATCAGGAATTATTTCAGCATCTGCTGCGTCTAAACGCGACGAGCATGATTGCAGGTGCATACGGACTCGAGGACGACAACGTGGTGATTGTCGACTCAATTCAGAGCGAGAACCTGGACTTCAACGAGTTCGCCGCGTCGGTAGATGCGATCGCCTTTGCAGTGCGCGAGCACTACGAAGAATTGAAGGGATATTTCCCTTCAACCTCGGCAGAAGAATAAAAATCCGCTCGACTGGGAAGCTAATGCGCCCAGAGTTAGGTTTAAGGTAGCGAACGATCCAACCCGCTTGGGTAAAAGGAGACGATAGATGGGTATTTTCGGAAGAATCAGCACGCTCTTGAAGGCCAATATCAACGATTTGGTCAGCAAAGCCGAGGATCCTGAGAAGATTCTCAATCAGCTTATCCTCGATATGAAGGAGCAGCTGATCGAGGCGAAGAAGCAGGTGGCGGTCGCGATCGCTGACGAAAAGCGACTCAAGAAGCAGCTCGACAACGAACTGCACATGGGCCGCGAATGGGAAAAGAAGGCGATGATGGCGGTGCGCGCAGGTCGTGACGACCTGGCAACTGAAGCGCTCGCGCGCAAGGCTGAGCACGACAAGCTCTCGTCAGAGTATCAGGCACATTGGGAAGCGCAGAAAGCTGCTGCTGACAAACTGCGTGATTCCTTGCGTCAGTTGAACGCAAAGATCGAAGAGGCAAAGCGTCGCAAGAATCTGCTTATCGCGCGTCAGAAGCGTGCAGAAGCTCAAAAGACCATCCAAGAAACGATGTCTGGACTCAACGACACGTCAGCGTTCGATACGTTTGACCGCATGAGCCAGAAGATTGAGCAGATGGAAGCTGAAGCTGAAGCTTCGGCAGAACTTGCCGAAGGATTCAGCGGCGACGACCTTGCATCACAGTTCGACAACCTGGAGCAGGACCACGGCGCAAACGAAGCGTTGCTCGCCCTGAAAGCCAAGATGGGCATGATGGAAGAGACGCAAGAGAAGAGCTTCGAATTCGAAGAAGAGAAGCAGGAAGTGAAACAGACGGTTCCGGCCGGCGGTCGGGGTAGCTGGGACACCGAAGACTTCTAAGTAGCCCGTCTTCTCTTACAATCCACATCGGCTCGACCATTTGGTACGGGCCGGTTTTCTTTCTTGGACAGAATACAAATGACCAACGTCTACGGCGCGGTACTTTGCGCAGGGTTTGGAACCCGGCTCAAGCCTTTGACTGAAGTTGTTCCGAAACCGCTATTGCCGTTTTTGAACACACCCATCATCACGTTTTCGCTGAATCAGTTGGCTCAGGCAGGGGTGAGGGAAGTCGGTCTCAATATGCACCATTTGGCGGATTCGATTCCGCCCGTGGTCGACCGACTCGCGCCGGCGTTTGGGCTCAAACCAACCTACGTTCAAGAGTGGGAGATTCTTGGCACAGCAGGCGGAATTCGTGGAATCTGGGATGGTTTGGGCAATCCTGACGGGGTGCTGATCGTCGTCAATGGCGATAGCGTGATGGACTTGGACCTTTCAGACCTCGTGCAGCGCCATGTCGCTAGTGGGAACGAGGTGAGCCTTGTGGTTCGTCCGAAGGCTCCAGATCAACCAGGGAAGGTGTTCCTTGGGGACAATGGGAGTCTGGACAAGATTCGTCACCACAAGCGGCCGGGAACGGGAACAGGCGAAGAACACGATTTTTGCGGCGTGCACCTTATCAATACCGGGTTGTTGGAACGATTGTCTTTGGAACCGGGTGATATCATTACCGAGCTCTACGGCCCGATGGTCGAAGCTGGAGAGGCGGTGGGTGCGTTGGTTATCGATGGTTTTTGGGCTGCGCTCGACAACCCAAAGCTCATGCTGGACACAACGCAGGCAGTCCTTTCCGACCCAACGCTGTTCGCGCTCGCGCCATTGCCGCCGCCTTTGGCGGAGGCGCTTTTTGTGCTCCGACAGGACGAAATCCACGACAAAGCGCAGCTCGCCGGTCCCGTGTTCACCGGGTTGAACGTGTCCATCGCGGAAGGCGCAAAGATCGGCCCAAACGTGTGTTTGGATGGCGTCGAAATTGCGCCAGGCGCAGAAATCCGCAACGCCATCCTTTATGGAATGGGGCGTGTGGAAGGCGAGTGGGTTGACTGCATTGCCATCGCGGGCAAGGTCGCAAACTACTGACCGTAGCTCAGCGGTGCGCCTGGCCCGAGATCGATTCCGAACAGGATCCAGCCGGCCAAGAGTAGTGACCACATAATGAAGAACGCGACGGAGTAGGGGACCATCGCCGCCAAGATGGTGCCCATTCCCGCCTTCTTGTCGTACTTCTGTGCGAAGACGATGATGATTGGCAGGTAAGGCATAAGCGGCGTGATGATGTTCGTGATGCTGTCTCCGACGCGGTAGGTCGCCTGCGTGAGTTCGGGACTAAATCCAAGCTGCATCAACATCGGGACGAAGATTGGGGCCATGAAGGCCCACTTCGCTGATGCCGAGCCGACGAACATGTTCATCAAGGCGGAAACGGAGAGGAAACCGAACACCAACGGAAGCCCGGTAAGTCCGATGTCGCGCAGGACATCAGCTCCTTTGACCGCCGAAACCGCACCGATGTTTGTCCAGTTGAAGTACGCAACGAACTGGCCTGCGACGAACGCCAGGACGATATATGCGCCCATCGTGCCCATTGCTTCGCTGGCGAGTTTGGCGACGTCTTTGTCGTTCTTAATCTGCCCGGTTTTCACGCCGTAAACGATGGCTGGCAGGATGAATAGAATGGTGATGAGAATCTCAATCGACTCAAAGAACGGGCTGTATGCGTTGATGGCCGGAGCGCCGGCAGCAACCTCTTCACGCAGTGGTGAGGATGGCACCAAAGCCAGCAGCGCGACACCAACCGCAGCGACGGCGGCCGCAGCCATGGCGGCCATGAATGCGCTGCGCTCTTTGTCTGAAGGCTTCTTTTCGGCGTCGAACTTGAAATCATCGCTTGGATTCCATTCGCCGAGCATCGGCTCGACAAACTTGGTCGTGATGAAGGTTCCGACGATGGTGATGAGGATCGTCGACACCACCATGAAATAGTAATTGCAGGTGGCGTTGACTGAGTACGCAGGGTCGATTGTCTGGGCTGCCTGTTGCGTCAGCTTGGCCAGCATCGGGTCCAATCCCGTGATGAGCAGGTTGGCGCTATATCCACCGGAGACACCCGCGTATGCGGCTGCAAGGCCAGCCAGCGGATGGCGGCCCATGCCGGCGAAAAGAAGTGCGCCCAGAGGTGTCAGGACGACGTAGCCGGCGTCGGCTGTCATCGAGGACATCACGCTCGCAAACACCAAAGTGGCCGTCACGGCAGACTTCGGGACCGAACCCACCAGCACACGGAGTCCCATGCTGAAGAACCCGGTCTTCTCGGCGACGCCAATACCGATCATCACGGTCAAGACGGGGCCCAGCGGGGCGAATCCGACGAAGTTGTCGACGGCGTGCAGGAACATCCACTTGATGCCATCCGCGCTCATCAAACTGCCAACGACCTTCAATTGGGTCTCGCCAGAGCGCTGAATGACCTCGGCGCTCGCACCTTCGAAAATCATCGAAGCAACGACGACCATGGCTGCGAAAATCACAAACAGTGTCAACGGGTCCGGGAGCTTGTTTCCAATCTCGCCGAGGCGCTCAAGGATGTGCACAATCTTGGCGGTGAGACCGCCTGATTTTTCAGTCTTCTCAGTCATTGAGATCTCTCATCAATTGTCCAAACGGCGGAAGGCTTAGCACGGCTAGGATCAAACATTCAATCCGCTCCAATCGCGATTGTTTGTGATATAAGGCGTCGAATGCGCGTTTTACACACATCTGATTGGCATCTCGGCGTGAGTCTGGAGACCGCCCCACGTCATGAAGAACACACGGAGTTCTTGCGTTGGCTGTACGCCGAACTTGAGGAACGCCAGATCGAAGTGCTGCTGATTAGCGGTGACGTGTACCACTACGCGCAGCCTTCAGCTGCGGCGCAGGCCGAGTTTTTTGGATTCCTGGCAAAATGCGACGGTTTGTCGTCGTTGCGGCACATCGTTGTGGTAGCCGGAAACCACGACTCGCCATCGCGGTTGGAGGCACCCCGGCAGGTTCTCGAAACTGTGGGTGTCACGGTCATCGGAAACTTGGACGTCGACGAGTCCGGACGAGCGATTGTGCCGTTGTTTGACGGTGAAACATGCGAAGCAGTCGTCATCGCCGTGCCATATCTTTCGGAATCACGGTTGGGAATCGCCACCACAGATAAGTCGCCCGAGGCGCTGCGTACCGCCTATCGCGCGCGTTTTGCGCAGCTCTACGATGATCTCCTGAAGACGGCACAAGCGGAACACCCCGACGTTCCAGTGTTTGCGATGGGCCATATGACGTGTGTCGATGAGTCGACGCCGGTGCAGGATGGTGATTTCAATACGCCCATTCACAGCTTCACTTCGTTGTTCGGCCTTCCAACCGACATTTTCTCGAAGTCGTATGACTATGTTGCGTTGGGGCATATCCACCGCTGCCATCAGGTCGGTGAGCGGCAGATTTGGTACAGCGGTTCTCCAGTGCCGATCAGTGTGGTTGAGGCGCGCTCGCCGCGCTATGTGCTGGTCTCCGAGATTGGTTCAGATGTGCGAACTCGGAAGGTCAAAGTTCCGCGTTGGCGTGACGTCTTCGAGATTGAGGGTGACCCGCAAGAGGTCGCGGACTTGGTTCGCACGTTGGTCTGGGAGAGCGAGTTGCCGCCGTATCTCTATCTCGATGTGCTCGTTGAACCTGGGCAACATGTCGATGTGGATCGCTACCAGAATCTGATTGCACGCAGCTTTCCAGACGAACGGCTACCCCGAATCGTACGGTTCCGCACACGTGCGAACGTCGAGGTGCAGGAAAGCGAAGACGCGGATGACCACGCCCGTGACCTGCAAGAGATGGTTCCCGAAGACGTCTTCATTCAGATGTACCGCGCGAAATACGAGGAGCCACCTCCAGAGCGCATCATCTCGACATTCCGCGAGCTTTTGGTGGAGGAATCATGAGATTTCACCGCTTGGTCGTGGAAAACCTGAACTCGTTCTATGGCACCCACACCCTCGACTTCGATCGAGATATCGGTGGAGCATCGGTATTCTTGATTGTGGGGCCGACAGGGTCTGGCAAATCCACGCTCCTGGATGCGATTTCGTTGGCCTTGTTTGGGCAGACGCCCCGTCTGGACCGAAAGACCGGAGCTGCAGACCGCGATGTCGCCCATATCATTTCGATGGGGACTTCAAACTCACGCGCGGAGTTGGACTTCAGCATGCGCGAGGCTGACGGCTCACGCACGATGTACAAAGCGACGTGGTCCATTCGCAGGGCGCATGACAGTCCCGATGGCGCGCCGCAGCGCCCCGAGCGCAGTCTCTACGAGCTGAAACCGGACGGACAGATAAGCCTGCTGGTAAGCGACCATCGCGCTAAGTTCTTCGACCCGCATTTCGCCAAGGTGCTAAAGGGCGTGGAAATCGAGGACTTCAAACGCAGCGTCATGCTGGCGCAGGGGGAGTTTTCGGCGTTTTTGCATAGCAGCGATTCTGAGAAAGCCAGCATCTTGGAGCGGCTTACAAATACCGAGGTCTATCGTCAGCTTGGCTCAAAAGCTGCGGCGAAACGTCGAGAGATTGAGCAAGACTGGAAGCTTAAGAACGCGCGTCTTGGCGAGTCATCGACGGCGATCGATGTCGATGTTGACCAACTCGCGGCCGATGTCACAGCGATGCAATCCGACGTGGCCAATCGACGCCAAGCGCTTGAATCGGCGCGGACGTACCTGACCTGGGCGTCCGACCGTGAGCGATTGTCGGAAAATCTAAAAGGGGCCAAGTCCCGGTTGGCTGAAACCAGGGCACAGATTAAGGAGCGGGAATCGGATTTCGGACGGTTGGAAACAGATCGTCGACTACGACCTGCCGTGGAACCCCTGAGCCGCATTGGCGAGTCGCGCGCGGCAAAGAGTCGGATTGATGGGCAGCTGCAATCAGTTCAGGCCGAGACGAAGCGGCTAAGCGAGCTGCGTGTCGAATTGGATCGCGCGGTCAAGGAAGCGGAAGAAGCCGTACAGATAGCCAATCGCAACGAATCGGATCTGCAGCCAAAGATCGAACAAGCTGAGAAAGACCTGGCGAAGATTGAAGAGCGCGGGCTTGCGGTAGCGAAAGACGCTGAACGTCTTACGCAGCTGCTGGGGGAGCAGGCTCGATTAAGCAAAGAAGTCGCTGATAGCGAGCGACGGATTTCCGCGCTCTCTACTGAACGGCAGCAGATTCTCGAAAATCTGGAATCAGGCGGTGAAGGGACGATCGATGCGCTCAACACGATGCTAAACGACGTGCTTAGGCCGGCATTTGAAGCCTGCGAAGACCGTCGGAAAGAGCTTGGAGAACTGCAGAAGCATGTGCGTGAACTTGAGAGCTCCCATGACGAACAGACCCGATCGAACACTGCCAAACGAAAGCGGCGGGCACCTGCTCAGGCTCAGGTGACACGCCACGAGAATCGGTTGACTGAGCTCGCTGGCGAACAGCCGGAAGCGTACCGAACAGAGCTCGCGACAAAGGTCGAGTCATTGCGTCGCAAGATCGATGCTCTGAACGAGGCCACACGCCACACTGAGGCGATTGAGACCCTGCAAGCCGAACGCGAAGATGTTCACGTCATCATCAATGACATTCGGGTTGATGTGGAGTCGATTGCCGAAGAGGAAGCGGCCATCAAGACCTTGGAGGGGGAACAGCGCGAGCTTGTGGCAACTCGTGCGGAGGCTTTGCGCTTAAACCAACAAGTGACGATGTTGGCTGAGTTGCGAGGTGAACTCCAACTTGGAGAGCCGTGCCCGTTGTGCGGCAGTCCGCTTCATCCATTTTGCGAAAGCGACGAACTCGACAAAATTGATACAGAAGCGCGATCCGACCAGTCGAAGCTTGAAGGCGCGCTGGAGGAAGCTCGTCAGCGGCTGCGGGACACCAACCTTCGCGTCCAACAGCTTGCCGCGCACTATGTTTCAAGAACCACCTCATTACGGCATGAGGAGAGCCGGCTTGTCTCGATTTCCTCAACTTTGGAACGCACACAGAAACAATTCGCGCGTTGCGTCGAGGAGGCGGGTTACTCGCCGCTGGAAGCGTACAAACTTCGCGAGTCCGACAACGTGGCAGCCACGATTGCGTCCTTTAGCGATCAACACGAAACGCTCGATGCCGAGTTGCTGGAGATCGACGCGGTCCGGCGTCAGTTGGAGGTCGCGCGACGCAAACTTCGTGAATTCGATGAACAGGAAGGCTCAGATTCCAATTCTGTCGAGACCGAGTTGCAGCAAGCCAAGGACCGAGTACGACGGGCTGAGGAAGAGTTGAAACGCGCGGAATCAACCCTGAGTCAACGAAAGGCGGATCTGTCCGAGACGCTCAGTGTTTGGAACATCAACGGGCAGATTACGTCGTTCGGTGATGCGGAGAAGCTCGTGGAGAAGGCCCGAGCGGGGCACGCGGAACTCGAAAAACTGAGTTCCCGGGCGGCGCAAATCGCCGAGCAACTCACAAAACTCAACGCTGAACTTGCGCAACGGCGCCAACGAGGGCAGAAGCTGTCCGACGAGGTGAAGCAGCTCGAAGCCCAGGTCACTGCTACACGAGAGTCCATCGACGCCGACCGCAAGGGAGTCGCGGACACGCTCGGCGGGCGCGAGGCAAGCGCCCTGAAAGACGAGCTGAAACACCAACGGGAATCAGGTCAAAAGAACCTATTGCACGTCAAACAGCAACTTGCGGACCACGATGCGAAATCTGCCGACGTCAGCGCGCGCGCAGAAGCCTTGCACCAACGAATTGAAGAGTTGTCGGCGGCCGAGACGATGTGGACCGAGACTCTTTCCGAGGTTCTGGAGACGCTCGAAGTTTCTGAGGAGGAGGCTCGCGCCCAGATTCTAGACCCGGACGTTCGTGATTCGTTGGAGCGCGAGAAGGCGGCGCTCGAAGAGCGGGCCACGATGTTGGAGTTGCAGGTCGCCCAGGCCGAACTCTCGATCGAAGAACACACAGACTCCAAACCTGACTTTGACGGGCAGGTGGATTCGGCGCGAGTCGACGAGATGGCCAAGGAGTTGGATGCCGCAGTGTTGAAGCTTGGTGGTTTGAAGGAGCAGCTGGATAGAGTGCGAACAGCCGGACTCCGCCAACAGGAGCTGTCGGCAGAGTTGAAAGCTATTGAGACCGACCTAGAGAGATGGCGCGTGGTCGCCGACCTGATCGGCGTTCGTGATGGCACTAGCTTCAAGCTTTTCGCTCAAACGATGAACCTTCGCGGGTTGGTTGAACGCGCAAACATACGGTTGGCTGGATTGCATGCGCGATACTCGCTGGATGTGCCGGTGTCGTCCTCAAAACCGACACTCTCGTTTCTAATTCGCGACAAGTATCGCGCCGATATGGCTCGCCCGTTGTCGACGTTGTCCGGCGGCGAGACGTTCCTGGTGTCATTGGCGTTGGCGCTTGCGTTGAGTGATTATCGGCGCATTGATTTCCCGGTCGAGACACTTCTTTTGGACGAAGGATTTGGCACGTTGGACCGGGATGCACTGCAAATGGCGTTGAGCACACTCCATCAATTACACGCCGATGGGAGCCGTCAGATTGGCATCATCAGCCACGTCGAATCACTAAAAGATATGGTGGATACGCGGATTGTTATCCAGAAGACGGGGCAGGGACGCTCGCAAATTCGCGTGGAACATGGGGCGGCGCAAAGGGTTAGCTAGGGTTTGACCGATTCTCGCTACCCATTTAATCTCGAAGTAACTCGATTGGAAAGTAGATGAAGGCATTCTCCGTTACAGCGTTGTGTTTGGTCGCACTATCGTTGGTCGCTTGTAGTGACGACGGTCCTTCTCTGATCGGCGAGAACAACGAGAACAACGCCAACAACGTCAACAATTCAAACAACGCCAACAACGTTAACAATCGCGTCACGAATAACGTGAACTTCCCTGATGACGATATGGGCGTGCCAGACCTCGGTGAATGCAGCGAGGACCGGGAAGATGTTCCAGACGAGTTTTTCTTCGACGCAAACTGCGATGGCATCGATGGAGACGAATCACAGTCCGTGTTTGTGGCCACCTACGGCGACGACGCTAACCCTGGAACCAAATCACTGCCGAAACTGACAATCGCTGCGGGACTTGAAGCGGCGCAGGCAGAAGGCAAATCGTGGGTATTGGTGGGGGAGAGTCTCCACGAATCGGACGGGATCGAGCTTGTTGAGGGCATCGGAATCGCCGGCGGCTACGGCTTTGGTTGGGACCGTGATGGGCGGGCGAAGACTTCTATACGGGGTGGAAATCCGGCGATTGTAGGCCGAAACATCACGGCCTTCACGCCGTTGTTAGGTTTTGAGGTGACACCCACTGACATGCCAGAGCCCGGATCAACCGTCATCACAATCCTTCTAGAATCGAGTCCAGGTGTCGTGATCTCCGACGTTCGAATCGTTGGCGGAACCGGCGGGGACGGAGCGGATGGTGCCGCAGGTGCCACTGGGGCGAATGGTAACCCCGGGGCTCCAGGCGGCAATGCACCCAAGGACAACGGCGGGGTTCTTGGCCTCGAATGCCGAGGGCAAAACTCACCACCCGATCCCGGCGCAGGCGGCGAAGATGCTTGTGGTGGTGCGGGAGGCCAGGGCGGAGCCGGCGGAGGCAGTGGATTCGAGAATCAGTCGGGAGACGACGGCGGCGACGGCGACCAGGGAGCAGAAGGCGGTGCCAAAGGTGGCGCGAGCACCCCTGGATTCACCGGCGACAACGGCATGTCCGGCGGTACGGGCGGTCCTGGGACCGGTGGCGACGACAGTGGTTCATTTGAAGGCGCCATGTGGGTCGGTGTTAGTGGAACTGATGGCGAGCCAGGTATACCCGGGGGCGGCGCTGGCGGCGGCGGTGGCGGCGGCGGTGGAGATGGAAGTCTTCCATTCAATCCGTGTGCATCCTGGGGCGGTGCTGGCGGCGGTGGCGGCGGAGGCGGCTGCGGCGGTGAAGGCGGTGGCGGAGGCCAAGCTGGCGGCGCTTCGGTTGGTTTGATGCTCTTGGATAGCACCATCACCATTCGGGATTGCACGATTCTTGGCGGCCAGGGCGGCCGCGGCGGGGCCGGTGGAATGGGCGGAAACGGCGGTATGGGCGGCGAAGGCGCCAACGGCGGAAACGAGGAAGAAAACTCCGGCAAGGGCGGCAAAGGCGGCCGTGGCGGGGTCGGAGGCCGCGGTGGACAAGGCGGCGGCGGCGCTGGTGGTCCCTCGATTGCGTTGTATTCAGATACGGTCGTCAACCCAGTCGCGACGGATGTCACGATGGGAACCGCAGGTACGGGCGGACTGGCAGGTGGCGCGGAAGGACAGGGCGCGGATAGCTACTCAGCTACCATCGTGATGCCCCAGTAGAATCAGTCCGAGAACTTCTTCTTAAGATCGGCGAGGTCATCGTCGGTCTTTTTCTTTTTCTCCATTTTGCCAAAGATCTCTTCGAGCTCGCGTTTTCGGGGGTCGATGACGTCGTCCAGCGAAAGGTCTCGCATGGCTTCGATGCTCGCCTCCATCTCATTGATCTTGGAGGCCATCCGGTCGAATGCGCGGAATGTCCGCTCGGATTCTTCACCTGAAACGTCTTCGTCAGAACTCGATGAGCTTGACCCACTGGCCGTCGAGCTTCGTGGAGCGCTGGAACTTCCGCCGTCTTTGTCGCGCATGCGACGACGCATCTCAGCATCCCATCCAGACTCAGACCGCGTATCGCCTGACGAACTTGAACGGGAGTTCTCCATTCGGCCGCGTGTTCCCTGGAGTTTCACCTCAAGCGCTTCAAGTGCCCGTGTGATGTCCTTCTGATATGCACGAAGCTCATCAAGTTCGTCGCGAAGCCGGTCCGCGTCACCAAGCGCTTTGTTCTTCATGATGAGTGCTTCACGAGCCAGCTCCTCATCACCATTTTTCAGCGCGAGCACAGCGCGATCTTCCCAGCGGTCAACTTTGGCGCGGGCCTCACGAATCTGCTCGATGAGTCGCTTTTCATTTCGGCGTAGCTCGATCTGCTGCCGCTTTGCGTCACGCAGCGAACTTTCCATTTCTTTCATCGGTCCGCGTCCACGGCCGATATCAGAGATTTCGGAGCGAACGAGTAAGTTGATGCGGTCGAGAATGCTCATGAGTCCGTTCTCTCAAAGAGGTCCAAGTTGACGGGCGGCTGCTGCGCCACAGCGTCCGGTTTTGCGACACCCGGTCCTAGTAAGTCATCCTGCGCGAACTCAGGGTTGTCTTCCCAAGATGATTTGCCGCGCACATGAAGGCTGCCCCCTAAAGAACGCGAATACTTGGTCCAATATTCGCCTCCCTGTGACTCGGTGTCGTTTCGGAGATTCCAACATAGATTGAGGCGACTGTCGATCATGTCGATATGGTGGAGCAATATCGCCTCTGCGGTCTGGGGCACCACAGGTGAACCATACTCCAGCTGACCGTGATGGCTCAGCACGAGGTGTTTCAATTGCAGGACCAGATCTGACGGGATCGGAGTTGGGCAGCGTTTCGCATATTCTTCGACCCAACCCGCACCGATGGCGATATGCCCAACAAGGCGACCATCGGTGGAGTACGTGGTGTCACGTTGGAAATCGAGTTCGATACACTTTCCGATGTCATGTAGAACGCAGCCTGCCACGACGAGGTCGACGTTGACCAATCCCGGATAGTATCGAGCGTAATGTTCGCTGAGGTGCACTCCAGCGCGCGCCATTGATAGGCAGTGCTCAAGCAATCCGGCGCGATAGGCGTGGTGATTCTTCATCGCAGCCGGGGCCTGCATTAAAGCAGCTCGGATCGGGCGGTCCTGCAGAATCAGCATCAACAACTCTCTGAGCGCGTCGGAACGCACGTTGGATTCGATGAGCGTGCAAAGCTGGGCGTACAGGTCTTCGGCCTTCCACCGGCTATGCGCGAAGAAATCCGCGAGATCGATGTCGGACTCTTCCATGATCTCTGCATCGTGGATGTTCAACACGAGCTCGCCGTGAAAGCGTTCGACTTCTCCGCGAACCGCGATGAAATCGTCCTTTTCGAACCGGGAACCGATTGATTCCACATCGTCCCATACCCGCGCAGTGACTGCGCCGGTGCGGTCTTGCAACACGAGCGCGAGGTAGTTGTGACCATCGCGACTTGTCTTCGTTTGTTTGCTTACGACCAGGAAAACCGTCTGCACAAAATCAGATTCCTGCAGTTCTTCTGAATAGACCTTCGACATGCTCCGTCTCCACGCATGAGAACAATCACAAAGTACAGCGGTAATGAGCATTTCCGCATGCTTACTTTATCGAACAGGAACATTCCAGCGTTGCAGAGATGTTGAAGACTTTGGAAACGTTGAAATCCCGCTGCCTCGTGGCACAATGACCTCGCCTAGGCGGGGCCGGGAGAAATTGGACCGGTTCATGCTAGATATTTTCATCGAGCCTGTGTTGGCAGACGACGTCAAAGAACGGAAAGGGAACACGATTCCCGGAGTCACTGGTCCTGTTGAGGATGCGGGTGAATCTAGCGTTACGTCTGTACCTAAATCCTACGAGCCGCAGGCGTTGTCGGACGTCGAGGTGCTCGACGCTGGGACGTATGTTGGACAACACGTTGGCGGGAAGTACCGCTTGGCCAAGAAGATTGGTCAGGGTGGAATGGGCGAAGTTTACCTTGGGATTAACGACGACCTTGGCCAAAAAGTCGCCGTAAAGTTCCTGAGCCGAAAGTTCGCTGACGACGAGGGCATTGTTCAGCGCTTCTTGAATGAAGCCCGATCGTACTGCCGTGTGAACCATCCGAACGCCGTGACGCTTTTGGAATATGGGCAGCACGACGATGGTACGCTCTACATCATCACGGAATTCGTGGACGGAAAGAACCTCGCGCAGCACATGAAAGCGCATGGATTTCTTCCGTTCCCTCAGATCATCGCGTTGGCGTCGCAACTTTGCGAAGTGCTTGCCTCCGCGCACGATCAAGGTGTCATCCACCGAGATTTGAAGCCAGACAACCTGATGCTTACGCCGTCCTCTCGAGGGCGGTATTCGTTAAAGGTCTTGGACTTTGGCATCGCAAAGATTGTCGACGAGGAGCACGAAGGTCCAAACACCGAGACAGGTTCGGTCTTTGGCACGCCGGAGTTCATGTCGCCTGAACAAGCACGAGGCGAGGCGGCGGATCCGCGGTCCGACATCTATGCGGTGGGCATCATCCTGTTCTTCATGCTCACAGGGAAGCTGCCGTTCAAGGGCAAGAACAAGCTCGTCGTATTGAATAAGCAGCTCAACCAGCACCCGCCTCGACCGACCGAATTGCGGCCAGACGCTGACATTCCAAAGCGCTTGGAAGCTGTCGTGATGAAGTGTCTCAACAAGACCCCCGAGGGGCGCTACCCCTCGGCTGACGACCTGTTGGATGCACTAGAGGAACTCACCGTTCCTGTGGGTGAGCACACGGACAAGGTTGGTGTGGCGCAACTTTCGGAGAGTTCGGAAGTTTCGACCACAAACACACCTGAGGCGATTCGACACAATACCGTTCGCTTGGGTGTTGCAGACAGCAGCGTCGAAGTCGATTCGTTCGCCGACACTCTGGCTTCAACCGAGGTGCCACGCGAGATTGCATCGGAATTGGAATCCGTCGAGCTTTGGCGCGAACAGCCGACTCGGGAAACCGATGTTCGTAAGACGGACAAGAAGAACCATCTCTCGGTGGCGGTCGCGATTTCGGTGATCGTCGTGGTGGGTGTGGTTCTGGCTGCGACGTTGATGAAAGACGGAGCGGTCGATTCCGAACCGGACTTGGAGAACATCCTGGTGACCGGACAAGTAGTGGGGCTGCTGACTGCCGCCGAAGATATGGTCGAGGAAGGTGCCATCGATGCTGCGATGCGGTCGGTGGGCCAAACGGACATGTGGTTGGACGATTCAGCGCTGCCTGAGCAATTGCTCGATCGCCGAAACACGTTGAAGCATCGGCTTGAGACTCTGCAGAAAATCGACGAGCGATTCCAAACCGCCTTCGATGCTCGTGAGTGTGATGAGGCCGAGAAGATTGCTTCCGAAGCGAAAGGGCTGAGTGATGGCTACGAGCAGCGGCTGGAACGGCGCGTGAGACGCTGCAAAGGGATTCTCGAACGTGAATCCAACGGAGCTGCGGAAGTGCCAGAGAAACCGACGGCGCCGGCTGAGGTGAAGAACGAACCGGTTGCGCCCAAAGAGGTGCCCAAGGTCGAAGAACCGACGCAACCCACGGAACAAATCGACCCAATCGTGGATACGAAGACCACTGAACCTGCCGTCGATTCTGTCGAAGTCGACGAGACCGACACGCAGCCTGATGCGGGTCTAGCGCTTCCTCCGAAGCAGCTCTGATCGAATTGCGATCCAGATACGGTTACTTGAATACACGCAAATGCCCGAAATTTAAGGGCCTCAACATGTAATCCAGGTTTGGGGTTTTCGGGACCGGGCACAGCCCCTATACTGTGTTGGCTGGGCTTGGTTATCGAAAGGAGTTCTTAGGTGGTACGTTCGTCCGCTCTCAACCCGTTCGCCCGAATTATGTCTGCACTGTTGGTTGGAATGGCACTGTCGGTGCTGTGTATGCCGCACGCGTTTGCCAACAAGGCACACAAGAAATTCAAAGGAAAGATCATCGTTAGCGAAAAGCGCTTTCCCAGTCGATTCAAGACTGATGAAGCGATGATCAAGCATATGAAGAAGGCCAATACCCACGTCGTGAAGGCAGAAGCCGGAAAAGACTGGGAGTTTGAGTACATGGCATTTCTTCGAAAGCCAGTCGGAACCATCCAGGCGAGCGTGATGCTATTGGACATCACGAATCCTGGTACCGAGACGATGGTCGATAACTTCACCTTCTATCCAGAAGACAAGAGCCTGAAGATCATCAATGGTCATCAGCGTTTGTCGCGGGAGCGGTTCCAAGCGGACCGCAAGTACTTGATGGTATTCGCACGGGGTTACGGCCAGAAACCGCTCGCGAAGACCCAGATTGTTCTTCGCGACAAGTAGTTAATCCCTCCAATCCTCCTTGGGGAAACGCGTTTGGGAGTGCTTGCGGAAGCACTTTCCATCTGCTAATAATCCCGGGCTCTGTTTTTAAATGATTTTTCCGCTCGCCATCCTTTGTTCGAATGGCTGTTTTTTAGACGAGCGGGCAATGTAGGCCGATGTAGGAGTTGTTCGTGCTTTGCCATCAATGCGGTAGCCCTGTCGAGAAATCGGACAAGCAATGTCCGAACTGCGGAGCCGACCTGAAGAAGTCGGTTAAACGATTCGACGTCGCGCAGTCGAAGGGCCTCCGAATCTCCCAACAAATCAAAGCGATCAAGCTCGACGAGCAGCTTTTCCCGCCTGGCGAGAAGCTTTCGGATCGTTTTGTGTTGGCCGAGATGCTCGGCAAAGGACCGTTCGGCGAGGTGTACCGCGCGACTGACGAGCTCATCGACGACGATGTCGCAGTGAAGATCTTCCGAAAGGAATTGATCAAGAAGCCCCAGAATCACGAGCAATTTCTTAACGCGACGCGCACGGCGCGAAGCCAAACTCAGGCAAATCTCGTGCGCCTGCACGACTCAGGTGTTCACAAAGACCACCCCTGGGTGTCGATGCAGTATCTTGAGGGACTTAGCCTGCGCAAAGTTCTGGAGTTGCGAAAGAGCAAGGGTCAACACTTCGAGTTGGACGAACTCCAACCGATGATCACTCAGGTGACCGAAGCCCTGCAGCGCATCAAATCTGGCCCGCATGGCGACCTGAAGCCTGAGAATATCATTTTCATGCCGGACCTGATGAAGGTCTCCGACTCTTACGTCTTCGCTGCGTTTGACAAGGCTGACTTCGTCGACGCGCTAGAGGACAGCGCCTATATCGCGCCCGAGTTGTTGAGCGACGATGCGGAGGCGACCGCGCGAGCGGACGTCTACTCGATGGGCGTCATCATCGGCGAGATGGTATTCGGGTCCGACTACACGCCAGGCAGCACGGTGCCTGCGGAACTGGCTGCTATCGATACATTGTGCAAACGCGCGACCGCGTTTGACCCACAGGAGCGATACAAAAGCGTCAAAGCGTTGGGCAAGGAGCTTGAGACCCTCATTTCGACGGGTTCCCTCTTGGCCAGCCCGCCTCCGGCGCCTCCGGCAACAGGGAAGATTCCTGCGCCACCCAAAAGCAGCAAGATTCCTGCGCCTCCAAAACCGCCGAAGGGTGCACCTGCGCCACCAGAGCCGCCTCCCGCGCCAATTGGAGATGATGAATACCAAGAGGCGACCGAATCACAGATCATTGAGGTCAGTGAAGAGGACCTCGCCACGCTGGATTACTCGCGCGATCCTGAGATTCAAGACCTTCTTCCCACGAACGAAGTTGATCGTGAGAAGCACCCCGTTCCTGAGACGCGACGCTCGGTCACAAAGACTGCAGTCACTGCGCCTCCAAAGGGGCGTCCGGGCGACGACAAGGAAGGGCCGGGTAGTCTGCCTTATGTTGTGGGCGTCATCGCGTTCGCACTGATCGTGCTGCTGTTTTACGGGATGAACAACAACAAGAAGGACAAAGGCAAAGTTGTTGAACTGGGTACCAATACCAAAGTTCAGAAAGATGCAGGTACGGCACCCGCAACCAATAACGCGGCGGTCGCTGAAAAGCCGGACGCCGGAGCTGCGGATGCAGGCATCGACCCTCAAAAGTTCCTCGCGTCAGCGACGATGGCCTCAAGTCAGGTCGATTCAGCAAAGACGCAAGCGATCGCGAGTTTGCCTGCGGCACAACCCGATATGGGGTCGAAACCAGAAGAAACGCCTGAGACCGACAAACCTGAGGTCAACGAACCTGAGAAACCCACGAAGCCGGAAAACGTGGTTGCGGTGAACAAGCCCGAGACCAAACCGGAAGAGAAACCCGCGGCGGCTGGCACCAAATGCCCCAGTGGTATGGCCCTCATCAAGAGCAAGTCGGACGGCAACTACTGCATCGATAAGTACGAGTACCCTGGTCGCAGCATTCGTCCTAAGAACGTCAATTGGTTCCAAGCGACGAAAACGTGCAAATCGAAGGGCAAGCGTCTTTGTAAGCTCAAAGAGTGGAAGAAAGCCTGTGGCTCCCGGTATCCGTACGGCCGCCGGTTTGATCCCAATAAGTGCAACACCCAAGATGAAGACGGATTCGAGCGCGCGAAGGGTAAAGCCGGGGCGTTCAAACGCTGCAGAAGCAGTAGTGGTGCCTACGACATGTCCGGCAACGTTTTCGAGTGGGTCGAAGAACAACGCGTCGCTGGTGGATCGTTCGAAAGTGACGAAGAGATGGCATCTTGCCGTTACTCATCTCCGAAGTCTCCCCGTTCGGCGGGAGCTGATGTGGGTTTCCGCTGTTGCGCGAATCCTGAGTAAAATCTGCTGAAATCACAGGGGTTGCAATCGGAGTCGGATCTGACTACTACTCGCCCTCGGTGGCCCGGTTCCAAAATTCCAACCCATGGGCTCTTCATGATTTCACGATATTCTCGTCCCGAAATGACGGCGCTCTGGACCACTGAGCGCCAGCTTCAGAACTGGTTTGAAATTGAATTGGCTGCGGTAGAAGGCTGGGCAGAGCAGGGCGTCGTCCCTCGCGAAGCCGCCGAGTACATCCGCGAAAACGCCGTTCTCGACGTCGACCGCGTCCAGGAAATCGAACGGGTGACTCGTCACGATGTCGCCGCGTTTGTGCAGAGCTTGGAAGAGTCGGTTGGTGGGGAGTATGGCCGCTGGATTCACTTCGGCATGACGAGCTCGGATGTCTTGGACACGTGCTTGGCCATGCAACTGCGCGATTCGTGTGACCTCATTCTTGAGTCCGTCGACACGATCATGGCGTCGATTAAGAAACGCGCATTCGAGCATCGCAACACGCCGATGATTGGCCGTAGTCACGGTATTCACGCGGAACCCACGACCTTCGGGCATGTGCTCGCGATTTGGTACGACGAGATGCGTCGCAACCGAGAGCGACTAGAGCGTGCCCGAGACGTGATTCGGGTCGGCAAGATCTCGGGTGCGGTTGGGACGTTCTCCAATATCCCACCGGCGGTTGAAGAATTTGTCTGCGAAAAACTTGGGTTGAAACCTGCGCCCGCCTCATCACAGGTCGTGCAGCGTGACCGACATGCGGAGTACTTCACGACGCTTGCGGTGGTCGCCAGCAGCCTCGAGAAGTTTGCGGTTCAGGTTCGGCACATGCAGCGAACGGAAGTGGGTGAAGCGGAAGAGCGCTTCCATAGCGGTCAGAAGGGCAGTAGTGCGATGCCGCACAAGCGAAACCCAATCTTGACGGAAAACGTGACTGGGTTGGCTCGCATGGTGCGGATGGCCGCGATTCCGGCCATGGAGAACGTCGCGCTCTGGCATGAACGCGACATCAGCCACTCATCGGTTGAGCGGGTCATCGGTCCGGACGCCAACGTCTTGCTGCATTTTGCGCTGCATCGGATGAACAACGTTATCGAGAATCTCGTGGTGTATCCCGAGAACATGAAGCGAAATCTGGATCAGACGCGCGGTTTGCCGTTTAGCCAGGGAATTCTGCTTCGCCTGATTCGCAAAGGCCTCTCGCGCCAGGATGCATATGTACGTGTGCAATCCGTTGCGATGAACGCGTGGGAAAACGGCTTAGATTTCGAGTCGAACGCCAAGGAGGCGACGGAATTCACGGAATACTTGTCGGCGGACGAGCTAGACGAGTGTTTCGACCTGGATCATGCCCTTAGAAATGTGCCCGACATCTTTGACCGAGTCTTCGGAGAACAATCATGAGCAATTCGCCTGAGTACGAAGGAAAAGCGAAACAGCTGATTCCCACGGATGATCGCAACGTTGTCATCCAACGCTTCAAGAATTCCGCGACCGCCTTCAACGGCGTGAAAAAGGGAGAATTCGAAGGGAAGGGAGCGCTGAACAATGCAATCAGTTCGCTTTTGTTCTCGAAGCTCGAAGCAGCTGGGGTGCCGACACACTTCATCTCTTGGGATAACGCCACGGATATGCGCGTTCATCGTTTGCAGATCATCCCCCTTGAAGTGGTCGTACGAAACCACGTCGCGGGCAGTCTTCAGAAACGAACGGGGCTAGGCGAAGGTACGCCGCTGCAGCCATCGATCGTGGAGACCTACTATAAGAAGGATGAGCTGGGAGACCCAATCTTAGCTGACACGCACGTGTTTGCGCTTGGCATCCTGAACGCAGATGAGCTTGAGACCGTCAAGAAGGCTGCTCTGGCTGTCAATGATGTGATTCGGCCAGTGTTCGCAGACGCGGGCCTTAAGCTCATCGACTTCAAACTCGAGTTCGGCTGGGATTCAGCGGGTCGCTTGATTCTCGGCGACGAAATCAGCCCCGACACCTGCCGAATTTGGGACGCAGAAACAAATACGAAGTTGGACAAGGATGTGTTCCGTCATGACCTGGCTGGACTCATCGAGTCCTACAGCGTTGTGGCCGAAAAGCTCGGTGTAGACCTCAACAACCCGGTGGAAGCATGAAGAAAGCACGCGTAATTGTTGGCAATAAGAAGGGCGTCTTCGATCCAGAAGGCAAAGTGGTGCACAGCGGTTTGGCGCGCCTTGGCTATGACCAAGTGGCTGAAGTCAAAGTTGGCAAAGTCATCGACCTTCAGTTTGAAAGCGGCACCGAGGATGAGATTCGTGAGCGCATCGATAAGATGTGCGCGCAGTTCCTGGTGAATCCGGTTATCGAAGACTACACCGTCGAATTCTTGGACTAGGAGAGTGCGATGAAGTTCGCAGTCGTCGTTTTCCCTGGCTCCAACTGTGATCGCGACTGCCATCACGTTGTGAGCCACGTTCTCGGCCAAGAAGCCGACTATGTTTGGCACCAAGACACCGACCTTAATGGCTTTGATGCGGTCGTTCTTCCGGGGGGCTTCTCTTATGGCGATTACTTGCGCGCCGGAGCGGTTGCCAAGATCAGCCCAGTCATGGAGGCGGTCGCGAAGTTTGCGAACGCAGGTGGCCCAGTCATCGGCATTTGCAACGGTTTTCAGATTCTTCTGGAGACCGGTCTTCTGCCGGGCGCAATGCAGCGAAACAACTCATTGCGATTCATGTGCAAGACCGTCGACTTGGTTTGCCGTACTGAGCGCACACCGTTCACGGGCGAGTTATCCGCAGGCAGTCGCCTCCGACTCCCAATCGCAAATGCAGAGGGCAACTACACCATCGACGACGATGGATTTGCCGCGTTGAAGGACAACGACCAGATTGTCTTCCAATACTGTGACGCGCAGGGCGAGGTGAGCGACGCATCCAACCCCAACGGGTCACGCGCTAACATCGCTGGTATCTGCAATGTCCGCGGAAACGTCTTGGGCATGATGCCTCATCCTGAACGTGCCGCTGAGTCTGTCCTCGGCAACGACGATGGACTGGCGCTGTTTACATCCGCTCTTGAACACCTGAATCGGTAGGACCAACAATGAACATGCGAGAACAAGCGCACGAGCACGGCCTGACTGACGAAGAATACGACCACGTATTGGAGGTCTTGGGTCGCGAGCCCTCGTTCACCGAGATGGGGGTCATCAGCGTGATGTGGAGCGAGCACTGCTCGTACAAATCCAGCCGGATCCACCTGAAGAAGCTGCCTACCGAAGGGCCTCAGGTCGTTCAGGGACCGGGCGAGAATGCAGGTGCTGTCGATATCGGCGACGGTTTGGCTGCAGTCTTCAAAATGGAGAGCCACAACCACCCAAGCTACATCGAGCCATACCAGGGCGCAGCGACGGGCGTAGGCGGCATCCTTCGCGATGTGTTCACGATGGGTGCACGGCCGATCGGTAACCTGAACTCATTGCGATTTGGTCAGCTGGACCACGAAAAAACACCGCACCTTTTCCACGGTGTCGTGGGCGGGATTGCTGGATACGGCAACTGCGTGGGCGTGCCGACTGTTGGCGGCGAGATCTATTTCGACCCTTCGTATAACGGCAATATCCTCGTGAACGTTTTCACTGTGGGTGTGGCTCAAAAAGACAAGATCTTCCGAGGTGTTGCGCAAGGCGTTGGTAACCCGGTTTTCTATGTCGGTGCTGGCACGGGACGCGACGGAATTCACGGCGCCACAATGGCTTCCGAGAACTTCGACGAAGGTAGCGAAGAGCGGCGACCTACGGTCCAGGTTGGCGACCCGTTCCGCGAGAAACTGCTTATCGAAGCGTGTCTTGAGTTGATGAAGTCCGGCGCAATCGTTGGAATTCAAGATATGGGAGCTGCCGGCCTTACGAGTTCTTCCGTTGAGATGGCTGACCGTGGCGGCGCTGGCATTCGCATCAATATCGACGATGTGCCGATGCGTGAAGAGGGCATGACAGCCTACGAAGTGCTCTTGAGCGAAAGCCAGGAACGCATGTTGATCGTCATGGCTGAGGGCCGCGAGCACGAAGTCGGGAAGGTGTTCGAGAAATGGGAGCTTGAGTGGGGACAGATTGGCGTTGTCACCGACACCGGCAATTTCGAGATCCATCAGGGAGGCGAACTTAAATGCGAACTTCCCGTATCGCTGCTGACCAGCGAAGCACCCGTGTACGATCGGCCGACTCAGCGCCCGGATTATCTGGACGCGCTCAAACCCGCGGTGTTGCCAGAGTCCAACGACTTAGGCGCAGATATTTTGGAGCTGCTCGCCAGCCCAAATATCTGCTCGCGCGCCGATGTTTTTGAACAGTTCGATCATATGGTTGGGGTGGGTACGGTCGTTAATCCTGGCGAGGGCGACGCAGCTGTGCTTCGCATTCCAGGCACCGAGCGCGCCATTGCCACCTCCGTCGATTGCAACAGCCGTTATTGCTACTTGAACCCACGTTTGGGGGCGAAGCTGGCTGTGGCGGAAACCACTCGAAATGTAGCGTGCACCGGGGCTGTACCGCTTGGGATTACTGATTGTCTGAACTTCGGCGACCCTGAAAACCCCCAAATCATGTGGCAGTTTGTCGAGGCGATCGAAGGGATGGGTGAGGCTTGTGCCGCACTCGATGCGCCGGTTGTCGGCGGAAACGTGAGTCTCTATAACTCGTCGTTCGACAAGGCGATCTACCCCACGCCAACCGTGGCCGCGGTCGGTGCGTTTCGTCACACTATTAGCCGCGATTCCACTGATATTGGTTTCTGCGATGCGGCGTTCAAGGACACTGGCGATGCCGTGATCGTGTTGGGGACCACCGATGCGACTGAGCTTGGCGGCAGCGAGTATCTCTGGGTGAAATCAGGTGAGCTCGGTGACGCACCACCGTCACTGGATCTGGCAGAAGAGAAGCGGCTCCAAGCCCTCATCGTCGAGCTGATCGCAGACGGGAAGGTGAAGTCTGCCCACGATTGTGCCGAAGGTGGTCTGGCGGTTTCTCTTGCTGAATCGGCAATCAAAGGCGCAACCGGACTTACGCTCGACGTGACGGCAGACAGCCCGCAGGCATGGTTGTTTAGCGAATCCGCCAGTCGGATTGTCGTATCTTGTGCACCGGACGCGGTGGAGTCAGTGCTTGCTTGCGCGAAGGCGGCAGACATCGAGTCCAACGTCGTAGGGACGGTTACGGACTCAGGCCGGCTAACTTGGGCGGGGCAGTTCGACATCACGGTTGCAGAGGCACAACAGGCCCATCGCGGCGGGTTGAATTCGCTCAACTAGCGATAGACACTATATCATTCGTGCCTTATTGAGGTTCTCGAGTTTGATGAGAACGAACGTAGGGCACAGGTGATATGGGCGAACTCAACTATCAGCATCTCTATTATTTCTGGGCGGTTGCGCGCGAAGGCAGTGTTAATGCCGCGTCGCGTTCGATGAAAGTCACTGCCTCCACCGTCAGCGTGCAAATCCGCAAACTCGAAGAGGAGTTTGAGCAGAAACTCTTCCATCGGGTGGGCCGGGGATTGCAGCTCACTGAAGTGGGCCGAATCACGTTTCGATTTGCCGAGAGCATCTTCTCGACAGGTCGTGAGCTTGAGGAGTTCCTTCAAGGTCAACGCGACGAAGGTTCGATGCGCTTAGAGATTGGCGTTGCACCAGTTCTTCCCAAGCTTGTCACGTGGCGTCTTCTGGAGCCTGCAACGCAGATGGAGGAGCCATGCCATGTGGTTTGTCGCGAAGAGTCGCCTTCAGAGCTTGTTGAGGACCTGTTGCTACATCAGTTAGATGTCGTCATCAGTGATGTGCCGCTTAAAGCCGCGACCGGACGGCTCTACAATCACCTCCTTGGTGAAAGCTACGTGTCGTTGTTCGCAGCTCCGGACTTGGTCAAACGCTATCAAGCAGGATTTCCAGCGTCTCTAGACCGAGCTCCGTTCGTATTGCCATCTGCGGGCACCGAACTTCGTCGGTCGATGGATACGTGGTTCTCGAAGAACAAGATTCAGCCACACGTTGTGGCGGAGTTCGACGACCTCGCGCTCTTGAAAGTTGCGGGTGAGCACAGCCTGGGCATCATTCCGATCCCGGATTCGGTCCGAGATGAAGCCATGCGTCACTATAATGTTGAGTGTCTTGGCACGGCAGATGGTGTAGTGGAACGATTCTACGTGGTCTCCGCGGACCGCCAGATCGAACATCCCGCGATCGTGGCGATCGTGAGTGGTGCCCGTGAGTTTTTGGAACACGAAGGCTAAAGTCAGGTTTAGTCAGACTAACTGGTTTTGGTTGTGATTGCCGCGTTGCTATACTGCGAGTGGTCAGAAACAGTTGAGACACATGATGAAACAAGTAATCACGATTCTTCTCGCGTGTGCGGCCCTCTCATTGACGGCTTGTGGTGGTTGTAACGACACCACGGGGACAAATGAGGGAGCGAACAACGGCAACAACAAGAGCAATAACACCCAGTCGAACAATCAGATGGGTTCTTGCACTGTTGGCACCGATTGCGCCTCTGGCCGATGCGAAAACGGTCGCTGTGTCACCACAGGCGGCAACAACTGCGCAGATCCCGGTCCATGTGGAAACTGTGACCCAACGTGCCGACGAACAGGCACCGGCGTGGGTGATCCCTTCGTTCTGGAGGGGGACCCTGACCAGACCGGCGGTGGTGTGGTCTTGGACCCAGATGGCTCAATCACGCTCGATGTGACGCGAATCGAGAGCCAGTTCATTTGGATTTCGAACACCGGAGAAGGCACGATTTCGAAGGTCGATACCCGTACTTACGAAGAAGTGGCTCGCTATGAAACCGGGCCAGCTGGAAACGGAAACGATCCTTCGCGAACGTCTGTAAACACCTTTGGTGACGTATTCGTTGGCAACCGCGGAGGGCGCTCACTGACGAAGATCTCTTCACTCGGTGAGTTCTGTCCAGACACCAATGGCGACGGCATGGTGACGACGTCCACGGGACCGACGGATGTGTTGCCGTGGGGTCAAGACGATTGTGTCATGTGGCACGTGGATTTGCCGAATGGCGGGTTGATTCGCTCCGTTGCTGCACAGGATGTTCGACCTGACGATGACCTCGTGCAACCGGCTGTTTGGGTCGGTGGCTGGGATGGTCGAGTCTGGAAGTTGTCCAGCGATCGCGGTGATATCTTGGTCGAGACCGATTCTCCGGTTCAGAACTACGGATTTGCGCTCGACGGTCTGGGCAATCTTTGGATCTCGGGATGGACCAATAATGCGATTGGTCGCATCGATACGACGCTTTGCGTCGACAACGCGAGCTGCAATGTTCCGGTGTGCACCGGAGAGGGCCCAGGCAACGACGATTGTGTGAAGCAAAGCATTCCGATGCCATTCAGGCCGTATGGAATCACCGTGGACTTCAAACAGCGTGTTTGGGTTGGCGGTGATGAGACTGCTCGGTACGTGTTCACCGACGCCGTAGGTTCTCGACTCACACGTGTTTCTTCGGTCTTCATTCACGGCATCGCTGCCGATGATAAGGGTTTCATTTGGGGCGCTGGCCTGGGATCTGGCGTGATTCGCTACGACGCCGAGGACCCAAGCCAAATGCTGGCGGTTCCTCAAACAGGCTTGAGTCCCAAGGGAATGGCGGTCGATTTGGATGGCAAGATTTGGGCGATCAATCTGTCGGATGATTCGGCCATCGTCATCGAACCTGGTGCGACGCTGAACGACAACACGGTATCTGTGCCGGTTAATGGTCTGGTTGCTCCATACACGTACTCGGACATGACAGGCTCGCAGCTCCGATTCGCAACCGATGAACGTGGGTTCTATCGGCGTGTGTTCGAAGGCTGCGCGCTCACGAGCAGTGTACTGGAAACCCAGTGGAATGAGCTTCGGTGGGATGTCTCCACACCTGGTAACTCCAAGGTGCTTTTCCGTGTTCGCGGGGCCAATACTCGTGCGGAGCTAGCCAACGCGGAGTGGTTCGCGATCGCCACGGTGCCGCCTGATATGTCGCCGTTCGACCTTGCGGCAGCGTTGGCCGCAAACGGACTGGGAAGCTCGCAATTCATAGAAATTGAAGCGGCACTCTCGGCCGAACGTGACGCTGCGGACAACGTGATTGCGCCCAAACTCCGGGCGATGGAAGTCACCTATTCCTGCCCCATCATCATTCAATAGCTGATACATCGCGCCGTTGTGGTTCGCCTTGCATCCATCTGCGGACTCGGGCACAAATAGTCACCCGGACGAGGCAATACGGTGCGAAAACTATCCCTGATTCTGGCGTTGATGGTGGCGGCATGTGGGTCATCCGATCCAAGCGGTACCAACAACGGTAACAACCAGAACAACGTCAACAACGTAAACAACGCCAACAATGCCAACAACGTTGAGGACATGCAGGTCGAGGGTACGACCCTGCGGATCGCGACCTTCAACGTTCGGCGATTCTTCGACACGGTGTGTGCCAGTTCCACATGTGGCGGCGATGCGTTTGAGGACATCAACAGTGAGGCTGAATTCAGCTTCAAGGCCGACCAGCTTGCGCAGGCGATTGACGGCCTGGACGCCGATGCGGTGATGGTCCAAGAGTTCGAAACGCAAGACTGTGTTGATGCCATCATGGAGCGTACCGAAGTCTACGATTTTGGCGTTTTGGGCGAGACCGGCGGCCGAGGTTCGCTCGATGTCGCGGTGTTTGGTCGAGGGGAGCAGACGAATGTCATCTCTCACAAAGACCTGACTCTGGCCTTGCCTGGCGGCGGCTCAACGTCCTTTGCGCGCGACTTTCTAGAGGTCCACGCTGAGCTACAAGGCATCCCAGTCGTTTTGTTTTCAGCCCACTTCATCTCGCAGAGAAATCCCGGAAACGACGACCGACGGCTCGCCGAAGCACAGGGTGCCGAAGGCATAATGACTTCCGTTGTCGACGCCAATCCCGACAAGTTGGTGATTCTTGGCGGAGACCTCAATTCTGTGCCCGGTTCGGCGCCTATCAATGAACTTGATGCTGGAGAGCTGACGGTGCTGCAGGAAGACGGGGTTTGGACCTACCGATTCTTCGAAGAGACATCGCACTTGGACCACCTGGTCGTGGGCGGTTCGTCTGCTGACGCTTACGTCGATGGCTCGCTTAGCGCGGTTCGAGACGGCCCTGAAGGCTACGGCCCTTCGGACCACAGTGCCCTTACCGCCGAATTCTTCATCCCCGACGAGTGACAGACAAACCGAAGGGATTCGTCATTCAACCGGTTGACCCCGTGTGGGGCACCGACGACGACACCGATTTACATATCGCGCTGGTGCACCCCGAGATTCCCGGAAACACCGGGAACATTGGGCGTCTCTGCGCTGGATCAAATATCTGGTTGCACTTGGTCAAGCCATTCGGTTTTGAGCTCAGCAACAAGTATCTGCGACGCGCGGGGCTCGACTATTGGCCGCACGTGCGGCTGTGTGTGCATGAGTCGTTTGACGATTTCGCCGCCATCTTCCCACGGGAGCGGTTGGTGATGCTGACAAAGAAGGCGACCAATATCTATGCCGACGTCGACTATCAACCTGGCCATGTCCTGGTGTTTGGTTGCGAGACGAAGGGCTTGTCGGATGAGATTTTGAACGCCTATGAAGACTGTCTGGTCCGCATACCAACCACCGGAAGTGTTCGGAGCCTGAACCTCTCAAATGCGTGCGCCGTCGTGGTCTATGAAGCGATGCGCCAATTGGCGTGGACGCCCCTAAAAACGCAGTGATAGGGTAGGGGACGGTCGGTATAGGGACTTCAGGTTGGACCAAGAATTCGGCAAATATGAGCTGATCGAGAAGATCGGAACAGGAGGCATGGCTGAGGTCTTTCTGGCCAAGTCCTTTGGCGCTGAAGGGCTCGAGAAAATCCTGGTCATCAAGCGCATCTTGCCGGATATCAGCGATAACCGCCGCTTCGTGGACATGTTCATTTCCGAAGCAAAAATCGCCGTCGACCTAAATCACCCCAATATCGTTCAAATCTACGACTTCGGAAAAGTCGACGAGACGTACTTCCTGGCGATGGAATTCGTCGATGGTGCGGACCTGGGCGAGGTGTTGTCGGCCGCCCGTAAGGGCGAAAAACCCATGAGCGTTGGGGATGCGGTCTTCATCGGGACCCAAATTGCGAAAGGGTTGGACTACGCACACCGCAGAAAAGACCGTTTTGGTGAGCCGCTCAACATCGTTCATCGTGACGTGAGCCCGCAGAACATCCTCATCTCGCGCGATGGCACTGTGAAGGTTGTGGACTTCGGTATCGCCAAGGCGTCGAGCGTCGCAGACCAGAACCCGAAGGCGGTCAAAGGCAAGTTCAGCTACATGAGCCCTGAACAGGCACGTGGCAAAGACGTCGACAACCGAAGTGATATTTTCAGCCTCGGCGTGGTTTTGTTCGAGATGCTAACCGGGCGTCCGTTGTTCAAGTTTACGACCAAGGACGAAACACTGAGCATGGTGAAGTCTGCGGTTGTGCCTGACATCGTCAGTTTGAATCCGGACATCCCAGAGGAGCTGATTGAGCTTGTGTACCGTGTCTTGTCCAAAGACCCGGATGAGCGGCCTCAGACGGCGCGGGACCTGCAAGTCGAGCTGACCAAAATTTTGTACGCGATGGGCGAGTTTCGCGATTCGGCGACGATTGCGTCCTACTTCCACAAACTTGAGCCGCATCTGAGCCCCGATCCAGAAACGGAATCTACGGCGATCGCGAGTGACCTTGCGACGTTCCGTCAGGGGACCGGCGTCGTGACAGCGACGGGCGGGACGATGGTTCATACACAGACGCCTCCATTGACTGTCGTGGCTGACGACGTCACGCGAGTTGCGCAAATGCAGACGCGCGAGCGCAAAGAGTGTGTGATCATTTCTGGACGACTGCAGGGGCTCTTTCAGCTTCGAAGCGTGCTTGGTCAGGACCGTTGGTTCCAGATTCTTCAAGAATATACACGCATCGTCGATAGCATCGCCTACAAGAGTGATGCAGTGGTTCACCGTGTAAACGAGGATGGCTTTGTCATTTTGCTCGGCGTGCCGGTTTCGAGCGTGAACGACGCAGAAACAGCCGCTCGAGTGTCGCTAGACCTGCACGAGGCGGTCGCTGGGATGAACCCCAGCCTCGACCATCCAATCTCGTTATCGGTCGGTATCGCGATTGGCCACGTCATCCTTGAGCAGGAGGTCGACAAGACCGGGCGTCGGTTTAGTTGGTCGTTCTACGACTCAGCGCATGAGCTAGCCGACAAGATGGCGCGCGTCGGGATGGCCCGCGAGATTCTATTGGGCGGCCAAGTCTACCGTCGTATCCGCAAAACGTACGATTGCGAATCCGTGGATAGCCTGCGCTTCCAGGGCGCCGAAGACGAAGAAACGCAGAAGATTCAGGCGTATCTGCTATCCGGACCGAAGAGTCAGACGGACCGAATCGATGAAGTGAAACGGGCTTACCACGGATTTCATGGGCGTGAGTTACCGCTCAAAGCCATGCGTGAGCGCTTTCGCGAAGCGATGCTCGACAATCGCAGCACGGCCGTGGTTATCAAGGGGCCGACCGGGATTGGGAAATCCACGCTCGTAGAAGAGTTCCTGGGTGGACTAGACCCGCGAAATGTACGGTTCCTGCGCGGGGTGGTGCCTTCATACGATCGGGATGTGCCGCTGGCATGTCTGGCTACCCTGATGGCCGAAATGATGCGGCTTGGGGATCGTGAAGACCTTCGGCAAATCCGAACGACGCTATCCACGCGGGTGAATGCCTTGTTTCACAGCGAGGATGAGGCCGAGAAGGACATTCTCCTTCACTCACTTGGCGCGTTGTTTGGGATTCGTTTTCCGGACAGTGATTTTGAGCTGCTGGCTGCCGACGAGCGACGGCATCGCATCTTCCTAAGTGTGCGCAAGCTCATCACGAAGTTTGCCGAGAAGAAGCCCATCGTCGTTGTTATCGACGATGCCCATTACCTCGATTCAATGACCTTGAGCTTCGTCGCCGAGTACGTCGACGAGGAAGCCGATGTGCCCGCGATCTTGGTACTAACCGCCGATACCGTGCCCGCGCTTGAAAGCAATGAGTGGGAGCAATTGCTGGCCCAAAAGGACGTTTGGGTCGAGGAGCTTGATGAGCTCACACCGACGGAAGCCAAGCAACTGATCACGGAGCTTCTTCGACAGCATCGTATTTCCGATGCCGATTTGGTGGATGAGATTTTGCGCCGGTCAGGCGGAAGCCCACTATTCATCAAGGAAGTCGTGGATGTGCTGAGGGATCGGGGGGTCCTGACGAATCCAGACGAACGGCGAAAGTTGTCTGATGGCGAAAGCCCAAACTGGCTGCCTAGCAACGTGGATGGCCTTTTGCGGTCGCGAATCGACCGATTGGAGCTGACACTCAAGACGATGCTCCAACGTGTCTCGCTGCTGTGGAGCCCGTTTTCAGGGTCGGATGCGGACCTCGTCTTGGAGGGGGAAGATGTCCCTGCAGACCTGCATCGCCTGGTCGAACTGGGTTTCTTAAGTCGCGCGGATATGCCGCAAGGAGCCACTCACGAGACCTACGACCCATTTCAGGCCCCGCCCGAGAAACGCGAGTATCGTTTTGCGAACGCGCTGACTCAGGAAGTCGCAGCGCGCGGGCTGGTTGACGATGAAGCGTCCGAGATACACCGAAAACTCGCAGATCATCTGATCGACTCGGGTGGCGACCCGTCGTCGGCGCTGATTGCCCGTCACTTCGATGGTGCAGGCCAGACCGAACGGTCTGTCGAGTACTACTTTCAGGCGGCCGATGCCGCGTTTGAACAGTTTGGCGCCGCCGAGAGTCTGCGCCTGGTTGAGAAAGTCCTCCAGCGCGTCGACCACGAGAGCGAGATGGGCTACCAGGCGCTGAAAATCAAGGCGAAGGCGTTGGTTCAGGTCGGTGGAAAAGAAGAGACCGCCGCAACACTTGAGAACCTGGAAGAGATCGCTGAGGCGCAAGACGACCCAATGGAGCTCGCGGATGTGCTTCTGCGGTTGGCGCGGTTCAAGTTCAATTGGTCGCAGATGCGCAGTGCGCGGGAACTTGCGGATCGTGTTGCGGAGCTCGCACAGGAAAATGACGCACCGCTTTTCGAGGCCAGGTCGTGGTTGATTCACACCATGGTCGATTTGAACGAAGGGAGCCGCGAGAGTGCGCTGGAGCGAACGCGCAAGGCCGAAGAAGTGGCTTCAGGCCACGAGGATGGCCAGTCCGTCATCGTCGACGCGTTGAACCTTCGTGGCATTATCCTGCGTCAATCCGGTCGACATTCTGAAGCACTTGAGGCCTACGAGCGTGGGATCGAGCTCGCGGAAAGCGCTGAGCTGTCCCAGCCTCGCCGTACGTTGCTGACCAATGCTGGAATTGCATTGGCGTACCTGGGGCGCTTTGACGAAGCAATCACGAGATACGAAGAAGCCCTGGAACAGTCACGCCGCCTTGGCCATCGTCGCGAGGAAGCGGGTCTGCTGGTCAACCTTGGTCACGCTCACCTACTTCGTGGTGCGCACGAGGAAGCGGTTAAAGCAGTTCGGCGAGGCAATTACCTGGCGCGAAAGACGAACTCGCATCCTGAGCTCGCCGACGGGCTCATCACGATGGGCCTGATCTACGTGGAGCGAAACGAGCACACGAAAGCCGAGCCTTCGCTCCACGAGGGGTTGCGGCTGGCTGATTCCATCCCGAATGTGTACCTCAGCGTGCATGCGACGCTCTTGTTGGCGCAGGTGCATCTAGCTGCTGGCACATCCGATGCGGCCCGCATTGCCCTAATGCAAGCGGAAGACGCTGTTGAGCGAAGCGAGGGTGCGGATATGGTGTGGGGCGTTTCTTACGGCAACATGTTGATGGCGCGCGCGCTCAAAATCCTCGGAGAGCGCGAAAAGGCGATAAAACGCTCCCAGAAAGCGGTCGATTATGTGAACGAGGGCGAGATCTACGCGATCGAAGAGATACTCTACTATCACTTCGACATCCTTCCTGATGATGAAGAGCACGCGCAGTATCGTCAGCAGGCCATTGCCCGCGCTCGCGAGGTCATCATGCACCGCCGGGACATGCTGCCCGACGAGGAAGCCCGCAACCTGTTCGTAAACCGCCCGCTGAACCGGCAGATTCTGAACGTTTCCAAGCTGATTCAGGAATCCTAGCGTCGACGGAACAGTCGAATCCACGGGGCGAGGCGCAGCTTTTTGATGCCGCCGGTCACGAAGTGCCATGACATTGCGGCAAACGTGAAGCCAGCCGCCGATAGAATGAACACCGCACCAACAATCGCGAGAATAGGTACGTCGTTAGGCCGCCAGTCGTAGCTGCTGATGAGAATCGACCCACCAGTGATGAGCCCGGCGGATAGAAAGCCCATGAACACACGGCTTCCAAGGATGGTCATGGATGACGTGTGGGCATCGAGCGCATCATTAGAGACCTGAATCCGGAGCTCACCGGATTCAATGTCCATCAACACCTGGTCAAGCTGCAGCGGCAGGTCACGCAGAAGGTGATTGAGGCTCATCAACGTGACCAAACCGCCTCGAACGATGGCTTCGCCGTCATATCGCTCGCGAATCAGTCGCTCGGCGATTGGGCGTAAGGTTCCGATGATGTCGAGGTCCGGATACACACGGCGAAGAATGCCCTCAACAGTCGCTGTGGCCTTGGTAAGTAGCGCGAACTCTGGGTTGACCCGAATACGGTGCTGGTGAGCGAGTGCCATGATGTCCTCCATCATGGCAGTCAGGTCCAACTTGCTGAGTTCCTGGGTCAGGTAGACGTCGCGAATCTTCTGAATATCGCGACGGAGCATCCGCATGTTGACGCGAGACTCCGGCACGCCCATTCGCAGTACGAGTCGTGTGATTCCATCGATATCATTCGAGATGATGGTGATGATGAGGTCGATAAGCTGATCTTGTTGGGCTCGCGAGATTCGACCGACGAGGCCCCAATCCAAAAACACAACCTTGTCGTCCTCAGTGACCAGCATGTTTCCTGGATGCGGGTCACCATGGAAGAAACCGTCTTCGAAGATCTGACTGAATGCTGCTTCCATGGCGATGTGCGCCAGCTTCTTGCCACGCTCAGAGCCGCTCTCAATTGTGCCGAGCTTATCGCCATCGATGTAGGTCTGCGTGATGACTCGGCCGGTGGTCAGGTTTGGAATGACCTCCGGAATGACCACGGATTCGAGATTCTGGGCATTCTCTCGTGCGAATTCGTTGTTGTCGGCCTCGATGAGGAAGTTGAGCTCCTGGGTAATCGCTTTCTCGAACTCTTTGATAATGGCGACCGGGTTGTACAAACCCACTTCATCAACCGTCGCTTCACCAAATCGAGCCAGGTAGTAGAGCAGGGCGAGGTCGCTGCGGATGGTCTGGTCAATCCCAGGCCGCTGCACTTTCACCACAACTTCTCGCCCATCAGATTTGAGCGTTGCGCGGTGAACCTGGGCCATGCTGGCGGTTGCGAGTTCCTCTTCATGGAACGACCCAAAAAGCTCGTCGAGCGTACCGCCAAGCTCGGTTTCGACGAGCTGACGAACCTCAGAGAACGGAATCGACGGCGCGCTGTCTTGGAGTTTCTCGAATTCTTGGATGAACGGTGGCGGTAGGATGTCGGGGCGCGTGGAGAGAATCTGGCCCAGCTTGATGAATGTGGGGCCAAGGTCTTCGAGCACTCGACGCGCTCGGGCGGCCAAGCTGCGCTGGTCCGCACGCGTCAGGTCGAGCGCGTCTTGGGCACGGTTGTCGGCGATATAGGAGTCCAAGCCAAGCGCACGGGTGGCCTCTTGGAGTCCATGTTTGCTGAGGACGGTCGCAATCTCACGCATGCGCATTGCATCGTGGAACGCAGTCTTCAGCACGCCCCCGCGTGTTTCAATCTCACTCACCTTCGCCAGTCCTTGCCATTGCGAAGCGCCTCTAGTGCCGACGCAAAGTCGTCGGGGTAGGGCGCTTGGGCAAACACATCTGAACCATCCACGTGCGTGAAGCCAAGCGTTCTTGCGTGCAAGGCTTGTCTCGATATCAATCGCGACGTGGAGACGTTTTTACCAGCGTACACCGAATCTCCGAGAAGTGGAGAATTCGTCTCGAAGAAGTGCATTCGAATTTGATGGGTTCGGCCGGTTTCAAGCTGGCACTCCACCAAGGCTGCCCCGTTTTGGAAGCGTTCCAAGACGTTGAAATGTGTCACAGCATGTCGTCCCTCAGCGACATTGCCTGTGTACCGTTTGCGGTCGTTTGGCGAGCGGCCATGGAGCGTGTCGAACGTCCCGGAATCTGGAAGGCCGGGACCATGGACGAGCGCGTGGTACCGCCGTTCGATGTCGTGGTTTCGAAACAGATTACTTAGATGCTGATGGGCGGCGTCAGACTTCGCAACCGCCAGAGCTCCGGAGGTGTCCTTATCGATTCGGTGCACAATCCCCGGCCGAAGCGCACCTCCAATCTGGGGCAGTTTGTCGAAGTGATGGACCAGCGCGTTGACGAGGGTCCCGGTGTAGTGCCCAGGAGCTGGATGGACAACCATCCCGGCCGGCTTGTTGACGATGGCGACGTGGTCATCCTCGAACAAGATATCGAGCGGAATGTCTTCGGCGGTCAGGCTGTCGGGAATCATTGGTGGCGCGTAATCCCAGACGACCAAGTCATCGGTCTCAAGTTTGACGCCAGCCTTCTTGGCAACCGTTTGGTTGACCGAAATCTCCCCATCTTCAATTCGCTTTTTGACCTGCGACCGGGAAAGGGGCGGGTCAGATTGTTCAGCAAGAAAAACATCGAGCCGAGCACCGCTAAAATCGGCGTCGACTCGGAATTCAAACGTAATCGAGGGCTGCAAACGTAGAGTTTACCAGATGGAGCTGTCGATATGGCCGGCGTTGGCGAAGACGATATCGATGAACGCCTTCTCCAAGATATTGGTGTTGTCGACGATCTCGTCGCTGACGTGGGTACGGAAGTGCTCGCGTGCTTCGCGCATGATGCCATCGAGTTCCACGAAGAGCGTGTCGTTCTTGATGCCTTCTTCAATCTTCCGCTGAATGTCGGGGTAGATCGTCATGTCGGAGGCGATAACACGTGCACGCTGTGCAGCTTTCTTTTCGTCGTTAATCTTGCTCATAAGACCTTCAGAACCCTGCTTTGGGTTAGGTTATATGCGACTGTTAGGGCGTTTGTATCGAGTAGAACGGTACCATATCAGGATTTACCCAAGAAGCGAAAATATTGGTCAATCAGGTGGTCAGGGTCGACCTCAAAGATTCTCGCAATCTCGCGTAGGTAGCCACGCAGATAGACCGGGCGCGGCAAAATCTCCGCATCGGCGTCCTCGATGGCGGCGAGGTATTTGATACCGATATGGGTGCGCAGGCTGAGCTCCTGAAGGCTCAT
>JAUIBR010000034.1 GCA_030427705.1 bacterium
GGTCGTCTTTTCCGACTTCTCAGCAAGACCGATGATTTCGATTTCGTCGCCAACGTGCACGATGCCACGCTCGATACGACCGGTCACAACCGTTCCACGACCCGAGATTGAGAACACGTCCTCAACTGGCATCAGGAATGGGCGATCGGTTTCACGCTCTGGCATTGGAACGTAGTCGTCGACAGCTGCCATCAGGTCGATGATCGACTGCTCGCCGTACTTTCCGTCTTGACCTTCGAGTGCCTGAAGAGCCGAACCGATAACAATCGGGACGTCGTCGCCAGGGAACTCGTAGGTGTCCAGAAGTTCACGAACTTCCATCTCGACGAGCTCGAGGAGCTCCTCGTCGTCAACCATGTCAGCTTTGTTCAGGAACACAACGATCGCTGGGACACCAACCTGACGTGCGAGCAGGATGTGCTCACGCGTTTGAGGCATTGGGCCGTCAGCAGCCGAAACCACGAGGATTGCGCCGTCCATCTGGGCAGCACCCGTGATCATGTTCTTGACGTAGTCAGCGTGACCTGGGCAGTCAACGTGTGCGTAGTGACGGTTGTCCGTCTCGTACTCAACGTGTGCCGTCGAGATCGTGATACCACGCTCACGCTCTTCCGGTGCCTTGTCGATATCTTCGAAGGCAATCGCGGCGCCGCCCTGCTGCTTCGCCATAACCGTTGTAATAGCCGCCGTCAGGGTCGTCTTACCATGGTCAACGTGACCGATGGTGCCGATGTTGACATGGGGCTTATTCCGCTCAAATTTCTCTTTAGCCATTTCTTACTTCTCCCGGTTCTCACGGTGTGAATCTAGTGAATCAATAATATCCGCCCGCTTTCTGGACGATCTCTTCTTCAACATTCTTCGGTACGAATTCGTACTTCGAAAACTTCATGGTGTACGTCGCACGTCCTTGCGTCTTGCTGCGCAGGTCGGTCGAGTATCCAAACATATTTGCCAGTGGAACTTCAGCGTCCACGACCTGTGCGCCAGATCGTTGGACCATTCCATGAACCTGACCGCGCCGGCTGTTGACGTCACCGATCACGTCTCCCATGAACTCTTCAGGGGTGACGATTTCGACTTCCATCATTGGCTCAAGCACGTGCACTTCCGCCTTTCGCGCGGCATTTCTGAGCCCCATCGAGGCGGCGATCTTAAACGCCATCTCGTTGGAATCAACCTCGTGATAGGCACCGTCGATCAACGTCGCTTTGAAGTCGATCAGCGGATAACCCACCAAAACACCTGCATCGGCCGACTCGCGGATACCACGTTCAACGGCATTGAAAAACTCTCGGGGAACGGAGCCACCTTTGACATCTTCCTCGAAAACAATGCCCGTGCCGCGTTCGCCAGGCTCTAGGCGGAGTTTCACCTCGGCGAACATACCTTTACCGCCGCTTTGCTTCTTGAGGCGTTCGACATGTTCGACCGTTTCAGTGATCGCTTCACGGTAGGCCACCTGGGGCTTACCCACGTTTGCGGCGACTTTGAACTCGCGCAAAAGGCGATCAACGATGATTTCCAAGTGCAACTCGCCCTGACCCGAGATGATCGTTTGACCGGTTTCATCGTCGGTATTGACGCGGAAACTCGGGTCTTCGACGGCAAGCTTCTGTAGCGACTCGGCCAGTTTGCTCTGGTCGGCCTTGGTCATCGGTTCGACCGCAATCTGGATAACCGGATCGGGGAAGTCCATCGCTTCGAGCACGATCGGTGAGTTGACCGCGCTGAGCGTGTCACCTGTGGTGCAATTGCGAAGACCCACGCCAGCGACAATATCGCCGGTACGAACTTCATCAATCTCTTCGCGCTTGTTGGCGTGCATCTGAAGGATGCGACCCAATCGCTCCGTTTTGCCTTTGGTCGAGTTCAAAACCTTGGAACCCGTCTCCATCTTTCCGGAGTAGACGCGGAAGTAGACCAACTGCCCAACGAATGGGTCGGTCATGATCTTGAAGGCGAGCGCGGAAAACGGCTCGTCATCTTTGAATTCGCGCGTCAGATAGTCGCCCTCTTCGAAATCGCCCTTCGTCTCTGAAACGCGGCGTGCAGCATCCGGCGTGACGCCCTTGATGCTTCCGATATCGCGCGGCGAAGGAAGGTAGTTCACAACCGCGTCGAGCAGGGGTTGCACACCCTTGTTCTTGAACGCGGAACCGCAGAACACTGGGACAATGTCCATCGAAAGCGTTCCCTTTCGGATCGCACCGCGGATTTGTTCCGGCTCCAGCTCTTCGCCTTCGAGGAAAGCCATCATCAATTCATCATCGAATTCCGATGCGGCTTCCAAGAGTTCCTCACGCCGCTGGCTCGCCAGGTCTGCGAGGTCGTCTGGGATGTCGACGGTTTCGTACTCAGCACCTAGCGTTTCATCGTTCCAGATGATGGCCTTCATGGTGACCAAGTCGACCACGCCTTTGAAATCGCTTTCGGCACCGATCGGAATCTGCATGCGGACTGGACGAGCGCTCAGTCGATCGATGATCGTTTGAACACAATAGTCGAAGTCTGCCCCCGTACGGTCGAGCTTATTGATGAAGGCGATACGAGGCACATTATATCGGTTAGCCTGTCGCCAGACGGTCTCTGATTGAGGCTCGACACCGGCAACACCGTCGAATACTGCGACGGATCCATCCAACACGCGGAGTGATCGCTCAACTTCCATCGTGAAGTCGACGTGACCTGGCGTATCAATGATATTGATTCGGAACTCATCCTTTCCGAATTTCCAGAAGCATGTCGTCGCAGCACTGGTGATCGTAATCCCGCGCTCGCGCTCTTGCTCCATCCAGTCCATCTCGGCCGCACCATCGTGGACTTCCCCGATCTTATGCGACTTCCCCGTGTAGTAGAGGATGCGTTCGGTCGTAGTGGTCTTTCCAGCATCAATATGAGCCATGATGCCGATGTTCCGAACCCGATTTAGTGGTGTTGTGCGTGCCATCTTTGGCGTCCTGTTTCTCTCGAACCGTGCATAAACAACAAAGCCGAGTCCCGAATTGGTGACTCGACTTAAAGTCGCGTCGCGATTAGCGACGAAGCTTGTACCTCAATCGAGGCGAGAGGCAAAGGGAAACGGCGCCTGCTGACTACCAGCGGTAGTGAGCGAATGCGCGGTTTGCTTCTGCCATACGGTGCTTGTTGTCTTTTTCGCGGATAGCACCACCGCGATTGTTGTAAGCGTCCAGAATTTCGTTCGCGAGACGCTCAGTCATCGTGCGCTCAGCACGAGCTCGTGAGTGCGTCAGCAACCAGCGAATTGCCAGTGCGGTACGTCGTTCTGGTCGAACTTCAACAGGTACCTGGTAGGTCGAACCACCAACACGGCGTGAACGAACCTCAACCGAAGGTCGTACGTTGTCGACGGCCTTCTTGAACATCTTCAGTGGCTCCTCTTCTTGCGAGCGCTCACCCATGAGGTCGAGCGTAGCGTAGAGGATCTTTTCTGCAGTCGACTTCTTTCCGTCCCGCATCATTGCGTTAACGAACTGAGTTACCAGTTTGTCATGGTACTTCGGGTCGGGAATAATCGGTCGCTTAGGTACTTCTCTTCGTCGTGGCATCTTCTAGCCTCTCATCCATTCAGCCAATAATTAGCGCGGCTTCTTCGTTCCGTATTTACTACGTCCCTGACGTCGGTCGGAAACGCCGATAGCATCGAGCGTTCCACGAACGATGTGGTAGCGGACACCAGGCAAATCTTTAACACGACCACCGCGAATCAGAACAACGCTGTGCTCTTGGAGGTTGTGTCCTTCGCCTGGAATGTAGCTCGTCACTTCCATCTGATTCGTCAGACGGACACGAGCGACCTTTCGAAGCGCCGAGTTCGGCTTCTTAGGCGTCGTGGTGTAGACGCGGGTGCAAACACCACGCTTTTGTGGACAACCCTTCAGTGCGGGAGCGTCAGTTTTCTTTTTCGTTGCTTTGCGCGAACTACGCACAAGCTGGTTGATCGTCGGCATTCTGCTTACCTATTTACCTGGCCCAGCATTACAAGCGCTACAGGCCACGTGTTCAATCCACTTAACATTCAATCACCGAAATCCCGCGTATTTACTTAACGAGCGAGGTGCCCAGCAAGTACTGGGGATCCGGTAGGCCGCGGGATTATAGGGGGAGAAGGACCTGTGTCAAGCGATAATCACGGTTCGCGCCATCACGGGCGTTATCGACGTGCCGTTATCGCTTCGCTGACCAAACGAAGCGGTCTGGACATCATTATATATAGTAGCCTGCGACGAGATGCTTCCGGCGACCTCTGACGAAGACCGGTCGGGCCGATAAACACTGCCTTTAGCCATGATTTCGCCGCTGTATCAGGTCGGTCGATCAGGGACAACGAAAGCCAGTTGTTCAAAACCCGGATCGTCTCGGATGACTGCTCGGTTTTGTAGCCCAGCATCATCGTTGGGGCGATCGGATCCGTGGAGCTGAGGATTCCACGCAGCGAATCAACACTTCGGCCGGCCCAGAAGTCGACGCGGGGATCACGTTGGGGGAGTTTCAACTTAGAATTGCTGATCAACTCCAGAATGCGCAGAGGCCACGAAACCAAGGCCGCGATCCCATAGCCGCGACAGATCGAGTGAATCTCCGCCCAATCCGCCGTGTCGCCGTACTTATCGACCCACGCAGCGATGTCGATTAGCCCCTTCAGGAATCCCACGTGGTTGTGGAAGTGAAAAGCCAGGTAGATCAGCAGCGGCTCAGCTCGCATAGGGCGATCCATGAAGTAGACCGGCGGTGGCTGTGGGATGTGAGGCAACGCAACCGCCCAATGCAACTCGGTTGTCACGCCTCTGGGTGAGGTGAGAGCGATCTGGTTATTCGTTTCGAAATCTCGAAATTCCGATTCCTGAGTCCAGCCATGGGATCGCAAGGCAGCGATCGCTTGATGAACGCACCTCCGCTCGACCAGAAGATCGATATCACCAGAAGTCCGCGCAAGTCGTGAGCCGAACAGACGATCGGCTAAATCGGGCCCCTTTAGAATCACGCTCGGGATTGCGTGCAAACAGGCATTCGCGTGTCTTGCTTCATGCCGCAACAACGCCACGCGAGCAGTCTCTCGAGGCGATGTAGGACTACCAGCGCGATGGACGATCAATGGCCAAACGGCTAGTTCGCGAGCACGTGCTTCGACGACGCGTCCTTCCCCCACAAACTTAAGTAGATCGTCGACCGTGCTCATCCGCGCCAGACCTCGTGAAAACGGGTTTGGTCGTGAAAGAGCTCCTCCCCGTCGGCGAGCTCCAGCCAAGCGTGGCCGGCGAATTGCTGCTGATGTCGAAACCCAACCACGATCTCACTCGAGACACCGTGCGCGGCGAGCCAAACTCGTGTGGCTGCTGCCTGATGAAGACACCGCGCGCCGGGTACAAGACGCGACATCCGGCGGCAGATTCGCTCTCCGCGCGCGATCGCATCCCGAGATTCTGTGCCTTCTGGGTGTGCGAGCTCGGCCGACAAACTCACAAGTTCCTGCACGGTCTGTCGGGACCCAACGAACTTCGCTGCCCCCAACATCAACAACATCGAGATATGCTCCTTCACCATGCCTGAATCCCCTCCAGCAAGGCGTCAACATGGCTTGGTTCGCCGTTTGGGTCCACCGGCATCAAGAAGGTCTTTAGTTCGTTGGTCCGAGCGAACTCTGCAAGTCGTAGGAATTGCGTCTTTCGCCACTCGGCAGGCGGATTCGAGAGCACAAAAACATGGGGGAGATACGCCTGAAATGCGGCCGGGGTTGCGTCCATTCGTGTCAGCCGAACGACCGCACGAATCGGTACTTCGAGCTGTTCGGTGCCCTGCACATGGGACCTGACCTTCTCGGGTCCCTGCCACAACCGGGTGTACGCTGGGGCCGGCAAAATGGCGCCGTTTTTGATCAACGTAACGTCGTCGGCGAGCAGCGCATGCCCTTGTTCTACCAGTGCATTTGCCGTGCTGGACTTGCCAACACCGCTGTCGCCAATGAAGACCACACCCTCGTCACCCAATTTCACGGCGCTACCATGAAGTCCGAAAGCGTCGTCGACGACCAAAAGTCGATGAAGCGGCAGAACAGAGCGCTCAAGCACCCCTTCGTCTGGTTTCTGATTGAACGTTATTCGGTTTGGCTCCAGGCTCGCGTCGAGGTCTCCGTAGGTCACGAAGATGCCGCTGTCGTCTTTCCGAACGACCAGAGTATCAGGCCGTCCTTTATCTTGCGCTTCGTGAATGATGTCCCCGGATGGTGACACATCACCAATCACCAAAGACATCGGCCTGCCGTGATTTGCCGTATCGAACTCCAGTTCAAACGGCGCTTGAAGTTTGTAGGCGAACGCTGCGTAAGTGTTCACGAGACGATCAGCATCTCTTGTGATTCAAGATGGGCGAGAAACGCTGCGACGTCGTCCGCAATTCGCTCACGTGGTTGGGCGGGAAAACACTCGCAAACGGAGTTCTGGATGTCGTCCTTCGACAAACCATCCGTAATGCCCTGGATGACCATCTTGCCTACACGATTGAGTGCAAAATAGGTGTTTCGATTGAGGTCAAGGAGGACCGACTGGTCGTCGACAGTCTCGACGACGATGTGGTCGGCAATCCGCATTTAGCACCCAAATGGCGGGTCCGCGAATGGCCCACCTGATGTTGCGCATCCTTGCGACGCTGTGTCGTAGACGTCGCTGGCTGCCCCACGGACTACTTCTCCGAGTTCGCCAAGGTACTCTAACGCCGGAGGTTCATAGTCGGTTTCTTCTACCGATGTTTCTAACTCTTCCATCTTTTGCAACCACCTTTCTGTGGATATGTGCACCCACGCTTTTGTTAGGAGACTTTGGTTACCTGCCTCGCACTCTCGCACAACTTCATCAGCGTAATCAACTCCATCTTCGTCAACAAACCCAAACGTTCGAAGCGCAGAATCCCTAAAGCTGCGCCCGACTTGCTTGTTTGGACGTCCGCCGAACACCACACCGTAAGCAACTGTTCCAAGAAGTGTGTCCTTGGGCCGATTCAAGAATATAGGGTCAAGATCCTCTGCTCCTGCTGCCTTCAAAAGCCCCTTGGGACCCTTGTAATACAACCATGAAACTGGAACGTCGTTCATGATGTCCCAAAGTCGCCAATCCAGAAATGGCAAGACCAACCCAACGCCCGACGCCCTTTGAACACGTCTAACATGTCGTACTATGTGTTCCCAATCCCAGGATTGAGTAAGTCTCCGGTGGTAATCTGAGATCTCATGACGTGATAGACCGGCACCCGCAATCACTCGAATAATAGCTTTCAACATTGGTTTCGTGTCCAAAGCTGAATCAAAAATTCGCCAGGATTCTCCCTCTTGTACGAGGCCCTGCCAGGCAAAGTGGTTCGGCATCGAAAACAGTTGGTCCGCCCCCACCCCGCAGAGAATCCGTTGGGTGTTCCCCCAAGCCGCCGAAGCTCGAAGAAACGTGGCTTCAACAAACTCGTTTGGGTGGAATTGTGGATTCTCTAATGATGTCGGTCCCGACGCTATCTCGGAGTCCACCATGCTGGACAAATCCAAAAGGAAATGTTCTGCGTTTCGGGTGGAAGCCAAGAGTTGGCTCCACTCTGACTCATCAGACTCAGGAAAGCCTCGAAAACCCATAGTGCAGAGTCGCGGAGATTGGGTGAGTCCGAACAATACACTCGAATCCAAGCCACCTGACCCCATAATAAGCGAACCTGGTTCGCAGTAGCTGGCTAGGATTCCTCGGACTCTGGCGGTGCACTCGGCAAAATCCAAGTTGTGATGTTGACGCATCCAATAGTGCTCGAAGCCACCAGATTGAGACCACTTTTCGCCCGGTCGCAATCGTATCTGTCCCGCATAGAAATCGACATGCGTGTCGTCCTTCCCTTGTGAAAGGTACGTTTGAATCGCGCTTTCGTGAGGCTTCGTTCCGAACAAATTGATTTTGGAACTAGCCCACCCCGATGCTCCAAAACTCCCCACAACCGGAACCCTTCCCAACCGGTCGCGAATGACGGTAATCTCGCCGTTGTCACATTTCACACCTGTCGTGTCGCAGCCCCAACCATCCCCATCTACGAAGAGTCCAGTGAGGAGCTTCCAGTTTTGCTGGTCATCCCCCGAGAATCTCCAGTCTGAGTTTGGCTCGACACCAAGCCACACATCCGAGGTGTCGATGATTGATTGGAAGCACCGACGCTCATCTGTATGTCTTCTTGTCTCTTCCCCAATCAGGAGGAGGAAATCAGTTGTGGCAAACATGGTTTACACGCCGGGCGATTGAATCCAATTCGCAACTATAGTAAATCCAAGAGACACACTTCAATGCTGGCGCCATGGGGTCAGATATCAATCAACGGATCTGTAGCATGAAACTGACACGATGTTTCGCAATTCTCGCTCTATTCTCTTCAGTAGTAGGTTGCTCTGAAGATGCTAGCGAGCCTGACACAAGACCCAACGAGGTCGTGAAATCGATTTCCGTGGAGGATTTTGGGAAAGATCCGATGTCCTTCTACTCGTTTGACCTGCACCCAACGTTTGCAACCGCAACTGTTTTGGGATTGGGGATGGACGCACGCATCAAGTATGACGGATCTGTTTCACTGCGGAAATCGGAGAGTGTGAACGGAAACCCAAGTAAATGGACATATGAGATTGCGCATGCTGCAGTGGGCCGAGAGGAGTTGACTCCCCTTCCTCCGGTCAGCCGGATCCAAAGAACTGACGATACCCTTAAACTCATGGGCATCGGAGGATTTGAAACCCGTTGGCAGCACCGCCCGGAGGGTCTGGAACACTACCTGGATATCGCTTCTCGACCGTTGGGTTCTGGGCCTCTGAGAGTCCAAATGCCAGTGTCGGACGGTTTCAAACACAAACTGACCGATGAAGGAGAGGTCACCGTCGAGTACGCTGGTGAGTACCTGTTCCGCTGGAAGAAACTCTTGGTTTACGATGCGGGAGACAACGTTTTGCCGGCACATTTTGCGGTCACCCCAATTGGAATTGAGTACGTTATCGACGATAGCCAAGCGCTTTATCCGATACGAATTGACCCATTGATTGCCACCCCATCCTGGGTAGTCGTTGGCACAGGAGCGGGTTCCCGATTTGGTTACTCCATTGCAGGAGTTCAGGATGTCAATGGTGACAACTTCGATGACGTCGTAGTCGGCCAATCAAGGTATGCCAATGGGGAGCAAAACGAGGGGCGAATCCTGCTGTATCCGGGCTCGGCCAACGGTTTGCCAGCCACCGCCTCATGGACATATGAGTCCAACCAAGCATTTATCGAATTGGGCGCCAGCGTCGATTTGGCGAAAGATGTAAATGGTGATGGCAATCCAGATGTGATTGCTGGGGCTGCTGGCGAAGCCAACGGGGGGTTATTGCTAGCCGGGGCTGCTTACCTGTTCCTTGGCACCGGAAGTGGAGTAGGGCTCCCAACGACTCCATCATCCAAGGTATTCGGCGATGCTCCAGATACCTTTCTGGGATTCAAGGTCGCGGGGGTCGGAGACGTAAACTGTGATGGGTATGACGACGTTGTCGCAGCTTCAAGCATTTTTGGAGGCGGGAACGGACGGGTGTGGGTCTACTACGGAGCCATGGCAGGTATTGGACCGAATCCAGATGTGACGCTAAGCGGCAGTTCGTTGGCCAGTTTCGGTTCGTCGATCACGGGCGGCAATTTTAACGGCGACAGCAACGGCGGAAATGAGTGTTTCGACCTGGTAGTAGGCGAACCAGGCTACGATCAGCCGAGCTATACGAACGCCGGGCGAATTCACGTCTATCACGGCTCGGCGGCTGGGCTCCCCACGACGGCAACAGCAACATGGTTCCCGCAAGAGAATCAGGTTCGAGCAGGATTAAGTGTGGACGCAGGCGGCGACACCAACGGCGACGGATACGACGACCTTGTTGTAGGTGCTCCTCGCCGCCAAAACATGTCTGGTCAAGAAGTCGGTGGTTGGTTTGTCTTCGAAGGTTCGGCAAGTGGCCTCAATGCTATTCCTGATGTTGACCTGAGGACGACCTCTGTGGGTTCTGAAGCAGGACACGCGGTGGCAATCGCTGAAGACTTGAATGACGATGGATATGGGGACCTGCTCATCGGAGCCCCTAAGTACTCAAATGGTCAGGTGGACGAGGGAATCATGCTCGAGTTCCAGGGCAGCCCAAATGGTATCGTGACTGATCCTGCATTCATCGATGAAGAGAACATTGCATCGGCCGAGATTGGCTGGGCAGTAGGTTATGCCGGAGACGTCAACGGTGATGGAATTGGAGACGCTGTTGGAACGGCCCGGAACTACAATGGAATCGGCGCAGTCTTTGGGTATCTTGGTACACGCAACTGCTACATCAACGGCTTCTTTTTCCGAAATGGTGATGTGAATCCGGGCGCAACCTGCCAGGTATGCGACACAAGTCAGTCTACGACTGCTTGGTCGACGCTGGCTGACGGCAGTTCATGCGATGACGGCAGCTTGTGTACCAATAACGACATCTGCACCGCAGGTGTTTGTGGCAGCACTGACGTTGTGACCTGCAACGATGGCAACCAATGCACTGTCGACACATGTGACCCCGCGACGGGTTTGTGTGACTTCGATGGAACGGCGGCGGAAGGCAACACCTGCACAATTCCTAATCAGCCAAGTTGTCAGACAAACACCTGTCAATCCAGCACCTGCACGGTCAGCGCGATTGCTGGCTGTGTGATCGGCGGAACTTGCTATGGAAATGGTGATCCGAATCCAGCAAATCCATGTGAAGTGTGTAACTCCGCGTTGTCCCAAAGTGCTTGGTCGAACGCGGCCGTCGGTACCTCTTGCGACGATGGCGCCTTCTGCACAGTAAACGATTCCTGCGACGGCGCCGGAGCCTGCAACGGCGGAACGGCAAGGGATTGCAGCAGTGCGGCGAGTGAGTGCTATACATCAACTGCGTGCAACGAGTTCTCAGACACCTGCATACCCACAGTTCCAGTCGCGGACGGCACCGCCTGCGGCGGTGACGCTTGCACGGTGGCGGGCATGTGCCAGGGCGGAACGTGCTCCGGCATGACGCTCGACTGCTCGAACCTCGACACGGCATGCATGGTTGGCGTCTGTAACCCAGGCAACGGCCTATGCGAAGCGCAGGCTCGCCCAGATGGCACCACCTGCGATGATATGGACGCTTGCACCGAAACAACGACCTGCACCGCTGGCACATGTGGTGGCGGAAGCGCCGTGGTCTGCAACGACGACAACACTTGCACGGTCGACACATGCGACACCGCGACAGGCTGTGTCTTCACGGCCGAGCCAGACAACACGGCGTGTGACGACGGCACGGTCTGCACCGAGAACGACACCTGCACGGGTGGCACGTGCTCCGGCACGGCAATCGTCTGCGACGACAACAACGAGTGTACTGCAGACACCTGTGATGACGCGCTCGGATGTCAGTTCGGAAACGAAGCTGACGGCACGATGTGCATCGGTGACGGCCTCTCATGCACGACGGGCACCTGCCAGTCAGGTGCTTGCGACAACAGTCTGAATGCTGACAGCTGCCTCATCGATAGCACCTGCTACGCATCAGGCGTGGCAAACCCAGCAAGCAGCTGTGAAGTCTGCGAGCCAGGAACCGCCACAGACGCATTCTCGCCAGCCGCCGCAGGCTCGGCGTGTGACCTCGCCCAATGTAACGCTGACGGCACTGCGGTGCTCCAGGGTGCGTGCGACAACAACGGTGTTTGCACGACCGACCAGGGCGCTGAGCGCGACTGCGACGCATACTTCTGCGTCGACGGAGCGTGTCAGGTCTCCTGCTCAAACGACGATGGTTGCCGCGATGGTTTCATCTGCGAAAACGCCCAGTGTGTTGACGCTGAGTGTGCCACGGACATGGACTGTCAGAACGGTGAAGTCTGCAACGACGGTCGCTGCGACGCTCAGTGCACGACGGACGACGACTGTGCTGACGGCGAAACATGCAACAACGGTGTGTGTGAAGAGCCTGGCGCAGACTGCACGACCGATGACGACTGTGCTGACGGCGAGACCTGCAACAATGGCACGTGCGAGGCTTCTACCGAGTGCCAATCAGACGACGACTGCCCAGAAGGCGAAACCTGCAACGACGACAACGTCTGCGAAGGTGAGTCGACTCAGTGCTCTGTCGATGCGGATTGCGCTGACGGCGAGTCCTGTCAGAACGGCGTCTGCGCGACGGTGCCAAAAGGCGACCTGGAAGGAAGCGGCTGCGGCTGTGCATCTTCGGGAACGCCTCAGGATGCGGACGCAAGCTGGATCCTGCTGGCTATTGTCGGATTGGTTGGACTGATTCGACGCCGACGCGCCTAGTCACTCTTCTTCTTTCAATGCATCAACGCCGAGGTCGGCTTCCGCCTCGGCGTTTTTCATGTGCACCATGAAACGCCACAGGTGATAGGCGACGCGATCAGTCCGGCTAACACGCCGAACACTGGCGTCGACATCCTGCCCACCATTTCGCGCAGCTGCATCGAATAACCGCTTACGCGTCTCACGCCGCTGATTGGCGATGGATGCCGACACAAGTTCGTATTCGGCGTCATCGCTGTCCTCGTTGCTGATGACAGCCTTCTGCAGGATATCTTCAAGCTGCTCGCTTACCGCGAGCACAGCGGCGTCCGTAGTGGTTCGGAACAAAGAGTCTCGCTCGGCCGAACGCAATAGTCGCCCCAGGTGATCGACAGCGTGCAGGGTACTGACATGCGTGGCGACCTGGCCCTCGTACTCAGCACCGGTCTCAATTCGCATGACAAAATCGCGAAGCGCTTTGTGGCTGACGCGCAGTTTCTGAATCTCGGCCGTGTATTCTGCCGCTTTCACCTCGCCGTCGAATCGACTCAAGATGAGGTCGCACGCACGATGCAGGATTTCGAAGCTCACGCGTCTTGCAGCCTGAAGCGCCACAGCTGGAATCTTCAACGTTGAGTCATGTAGTTCGACGAGCTCTTCGAGGTCATCGCCGGGGAACCACTTTTCGATACGCGCGCAAAACCCATGGATGAACGGCAAGAGCACGAGGACTCCCATGATGTTGAACATGGTGTGGAAGACGGCAATCTGCACGGCCGGATCCCCGTCGGCGACCTCTTTTGCGGCCGCCAGGAAAACCGGGAGAAGGAGCATGGCGATCACGCCCGTCGCGACGTTGAAGGCGACATGTGCCGCGGCGGTTCGCTTCGCGGCGACGTTTCCTCCGACGGCGCCGATCGCAGCCGTGACGGTCGTTCCCACGTTTTGGCCGATGACCATCGCCGCGGCGGCATAGAGTCCGATCGCGCCAGTAGACAGCGCCGTGAGGGTTGTGGCGACTGCCGCGCTGGATGATTGCATGATCACCGTCATGACCACGCCAAGTGCCACCATGACCAGCGCCCCTACCAACCCTTCAGATGGAAGCGTCGTGGGGTCCAATACGTCCGACAAGCCGCCCATGCCCGCTTGAAGTAGGTCGATGCCAACGAAGATGAGGCCAAAACCGGCGAGCGCTCCGCCGGCATCTCGCCAGGGTCCGCGACCAAGGAGTTTTGCGAGCGCACCGATACCAACCATCGGAAACGCGTACGCTGTGATCTTGAACTTCAGCCCGATCGTTGCGACCAACCACGATGTCGCGGTGGTCCCAATATTCGCACCGAACACCACGCCCACCGCGCCCACAAATGACATGAGTCCTGCGCTCACGAGGCCGATTGTCGTGAGGGTTGTCGCTGAGGAGGACTGCAGAATCGCGGTAATCATCACGCCGGTTCCCACAGCGCCAAATCGATTCTTCGTGAGCCGCTCTAAGATCGCGATGAACCGGTCACCAGCGGCTTGACGCAGGCCGTCCGTCATCAGCGACATGCCGATCAGGAACACCCCCAATCCACCAAGAATTTCAGCCCACATCCACACACCGTAACACAACTGTCACATTCGTAAATTCTGGAGGGTTCTCACTCCACGTGGATAAACGCTCTGGAGTACCGGCGCTCCGAAGTCTCTACAGCCCACTTTGCCGCTCGTGCGCATGAAACCTACGCGATCGTGAAACTTGAAAAGTTGGCAAGCCAATTGCTCTTACAGAAAACCGAATTGGACTGAATGTGAGGTTGATTATGAAGAGCAATGAATTGCGGCCGTGGCGCGCGGTTTTGCACCCACTTTGGGTGATTGGATTATTTGTGTTGGTCATCAATGACCATGTGATGAAGACGAGCGAGCACGCGGGGTGGCTGACCGGAAAGGTCAGCGACTTCGCGGGCTTGCTCATCGCGCCCGTCTTGCTCGCGACGCTGCTGCAGGTACGCACCAAACGCGGTGTGTGGCTTTCAGCGCTTGCCACAGGCTGTGTGTTTGCGGCGATCAACGTGTCGTACACCGCAGCGCATTACTGGGACCGTCTGGCCTCGGTCATCTACCCCTATTACACGACCGTCGACCCGTCCGATCTGGTCGCGTTGATCAGCATCCCGTTGGGTGTCGTCGCCTTCCTGCCCCTTATGGAGCGTGATGGACGAACGCATTCCACCCAACGTCTTTTGCAGATCGCACTGGTGGTAGCCGGAGGTCTAGCGAGCGTGGCGACGAGCCCCCCGCCTTGCGAAGGCGACGAGTGCGGTTGTGACGATTGTTGGTGGGAGCCCGCGATGCAGTCTCGCTACTCGATCGTCAACAACAGCAACGAAATGCACGTCCTTCGCATCCGGCTGCCTCGCGAGAGCGTCGTTTTCGGGTGTGGCGACATCCAAGAATCTCCAAGCGACTTCTTCCAGGATGAATCGTTTGGACCCGCGTCGCGCTGGATGATCCAATCGGGTCAGCAAATCCCCATTGATGCAATGAACGCGTCCTTCCAGGGACGGCGCGGAGGCGATTTCGCCACGGGTTGCGGGGTCGCGTGGATTCAATCCGATACGCTTCCTGATGTTTTGGTCGTGATGAACGCTGACGCCGAAATGCGCATATTCGACATGGATGGCGAGGTCGACACCGACAACGCCCCAAACACACTCGTGATTGAAGGCGAGTACGATGGCGTGGCCGCAGAGGACATGAAGCCGTACCGCTTCCGTAATGCGTGTGGCACCCGCGCTGACTGGTGCACAGTCGCAGATCAACAAGAGCTGGCGGAAGTCCCCGAAGGCGCGCGGTACCGATGGGAAGCTAACGGTGACCTGGTGGTCCAGCGCCGCTCGTCGTTGCCAATCCCTGAGGCAGTGCCGTCCCATTGCGAGATGCCAGACGAATCAGCGGCCTTGTACTGGGATAACGACCTGTTGGGTTCTCACGTGATCGAAGCCGCACAGGTCGGAGAAGACGGATGTGTACGACTGGAGCTCAGTGGACGCGAGCGACCTTCGTGGATCTGTGGTCCGGCCGTAGTCTCGGACGCGTTGAATCCAAACAACGGATTCCTCCGCGCAAACTTCGTCTACGAGAACACGCAGGGGTCCGGGTTTCGCGGGGGTTGGGACTCACTGGTCATCGATGTGTCTCGTTTTGACTATGAGGGACGGGACGCGTCCGGACAACGTCTGCAGTTGATTCGTGGTTATGAAATGCCGACGGGATTCCAGCTGGATGCGACCCCGCGCGAAGGGTGCTCACCTGTGTTTGAGAGCTGCGGACAGGCATCGATGCCGGTCGACCTGCGCATCGGAAACGAACCGGTCGCGATGGGCGCGCTCACACAATTGAGCAATCGCGCCACTGAACAAAAGGCGGTCGTCGTCCGGGCAGTCTACATGCCTGTGGTCGACGCCCAGTGCGAGTCTACCGGTGGCACCCTGCCACCCATGCAGATCGACAACCCAACGTATTTTGAAGCTGTTTTGATTGGCGGTTAGTGAAGGAGATAGAAATGAAACTCAAATTAATGACAATAATCTGCATGATTTCGTTGGCTGCCGCTTGCGCAAACGACGAGACCGCCAGTGACCTCGGGGGATTTGCACCCGAAAACACAGGCGGAGGCAACACGGGCGTCGGCCAATCCGGCGCTCAGGACTTCGGTCGATTCCGAGCGATCATCGACCGGGGTGAGTTACCCTCGCCCGAGACGCTGGATATGGTTGGGTTCTTCAACGAACACAAAGTTGAGCTTCCCAATCCCGAGTGCGAGCAAAGTATCTGCCTGCACGCTCAGTTCGGCGTTCAGGGAAACATGATCAACGGCGCAAGCTGCAATATCGTGCTCTTGGGCATGAATACTGCGCTTCAGCCTTCTGATTACGAGCGCCCGCCGCTGAATCTTGCGATTGCTGTGGATACAAGTGGTTCGATGTCTGGGCAGCCCATTGAAGACGTGCGCAACGGGTTACTGGCCCTGGTCGAGCAGTTGGACCCCAAAGACACGATTACCCTGGTGCGGTATCAGTCGACCGCAGAAGTTGCGACCGTATCGTCCCCTTCGTCAGACCCTGAGCGGACGCAGCTACGCAGCTCGATTCTGGGGCTAAACGCGGGTGGTTCGACCAATATCTACGAAGGGCTCCGATTGGCGTTGGAATCAACGAAGAGCGGCGCCAATGATGCGCTCCAGAACCGCGTCATCCTGCTTAGCGACGGTGTTGCGACGTCAGGCATCATGGACTCAGGTCGCATCATCAACCTCGGTGCGTCTTATGCAGAACAAGGAATCGGCATTACGACCATCGGAGTCGGAACTGAATTCGACCAACACCTGATGCAGTCCCTTAGCGAAACGGGGCCCGGAAACTTCTACTTCCTGGAGGATTCCCAAGCAGTTGAGGAAGTGTTTGTTGAAGAAGCGACCTCGTTCCTGGTGCCACTCGCCCAGGACGTTTCGATCGCGTTTGCTGCAGACAGCGCCTATGAATTCCGCGCTGCCTACGGCACCAACGATTGGACGGGGGGCCGCAATCACGCGACGATCGACATCGACAGCCTCTTCATGGCCAGCCGTCAGACGATCGATGACCTCGGCCAAACTGGTGGCCGACGTGGTGGCGGTGGCATGATTCTGCTTGAACTCACGCCGTCGTCACTTGAGGCGGAGGCCGCTCAGTTTGATGGTGGCGTCGGTCAAGTCATGCTGCGATTCCGTCCACCAGGCTCGGAGGAATATGTAACGCAAACGGTCGAGGTTCAAAATCCCCTTGAGCTTGAGGCAGCCCCAGAGGACGGTGCCTTCGACAGTCCCGCCGTCGAGAAAGGATTCGTGACCTTGAACATCTTCGTGGGCTTCCAGATGGCGACGCAACGCGCCGAGGCGGGCTCACCGGACGCGGCATTGAACGTCTTGTCGCCGCTGATTGTCAGCGTCGAAGAGTGGCTTGAAACAAACGACGATGTCGATATTGAGAACGACCTTGAGTACCTGCGCAAGCTTGAGCAGGTCATCTTGCAGCGTGGCGCATCGACTGAACGGATTGGGCAGGCACCAAATCCCTGGCCGCGTGACTGACGTTTGACCAAAACCCCATGTGGACGCCGAGCACGCTTGCGGATAACGTGCGCGACATGGGTACCATCCGACATGTCATCGAGGTCAAAGCTCCCGTGGACCGTGCGTTCCGGGTCTGGAGCGACCTCGAGAATCTTTCGCGTTTCTTCGAACGCGTGGACTCGGTGCAAGTTGGTGATGATTCAACCGTCGTCAGCTACCGAGGCCTGCTTGGTCGCGCACGCACGCTGAGCATCATCATCACCGATTCAGTTACCAATCACGTCTTGAGCTGGAAAGTCATAGAATCATCTGTGTCACTTTCTGGCAGCCTTATCTTTGAAGAGGCCGGCAAAAGTACGTTCATCACGTTTGTGTTTTCGTTCGACCCGCCGCTTGTACGTGTTGGGGATGCCGTCACGTCGATTCTAAAGTATCCACATGAAGACCTGGAGACAGGCCTGACCAATATCGCCGAATTCTTGGAGAACCCTGGTGAGTAAGTTCATCGTTATTGAAGGCCTCGATGGTGCAGGAACCACGACGCAAAGCCACATGTTATCTGAACGCTTCGAAGCTGAAGGCCAAGAGTGCGTCCTGACCGCTGAGCCCACCGATGGTCCGATTGGCGTGATGATCCGACAGATGCTGAGCATGCGAATCGCCGCCCCGATCAACGGTGAATTCGAGCCCATCAATCGTGAGTCGTTAGCGCTGCTGTTTGCGGCCGACCGTCTTGACCACAATCACGTGAAGATCGACCCAGCATTGGCGGCGGGAAAGAACATCGTGTCGGACCGCTACTATCATTCGAGCTTGGCCTATCAAGGCGATATCGACGGGGATGACCGATTCGATCTGGACTGGGTTTGGACTTTGAATTCGCGTGCACGAACCCCCGATATCACCATCTTTTTGAAGGCTGACCCAGAAATCTGCCTGGAGCGTCTGGGCCGACGTGACCAACGCGATATCTACGAATCGCGCGATAAGCTCATCCGCCTCGCGCGGCGCTACGATCAGGTCATGGCTGAGCTACATTCGCGAGGTCAACCCATTGTGATACTGGATGCCAGCGCCTCAATTGAGGACTTGCATTCCGACATCTGGGAACACGTGCAGTAGATGCAACGCCCTCAGCTACACGCGCTTTCGCGATGGCAGAAATTCGGGCTCCTAACCCTCCTCTACTTTTCGCAGGGAATTCCTTTCGGCCTGTTTACTCAGGCGGTTCCGGTAATCCTCCGTCAGGCAGACATGAGCCTGAAAGCCATCGGATTCACCGCACTGTTTGCCCTTCCTTGGGCATTGAAGTTCATCTGGGCTCCGTGGATTGACCGCGCTGCGCCGTGGAGCGCGCAACGCCGAAAGAGCTGGCTCGTTCCGCTACAAATTCTCACCGCAGTTTCGATGTTGGCGTTCGGTTTCGTGGACCCCTGGAAAAGCCTCATTGTCCTTGGGATTGGGAACGTTTGGCTGAACTTCCTAAACGCCACACAAGACGTCGCGACCGATGGGCTGGCTGTGGACGTCTTGGAACCCAAAGACCGCGGGCTGGGAAATGGCATTCAGGTTGGTGGATACCGAATCGGAATGTTGTTTGGCGGTGCATTCGCGCTCTGGATCATCGCGAAAGCCGGATGGTTCATGGGAATGGTCGTCTGCGCAGTTGCGCTGTTGGTGGCGCTGATTCCGCTCCTTATCGTGCAAGAACAGCCAGCTGAGGCTGAAGATGAGTCGGATGGCACCGGATTTCTGGTCTTATGGAGCTTCATCAAATCTCCGGGGTTTCTGTGGATTGTCCTGATGTTGGCCTGCTTCAAACTTGGCGACGGGCTGGCGGCAGGCATGATCCGGCCGATGCTCGTCGATCAAGGCTTCGAGATGGAGGACATCGGCAAGATTACCGGCGGCGTTGGCTTCACGGCGTCGTTGATTGGCACGGGAGCAGGCGCCATCGTCGCGTATTTACTCCGCCGACCAACGGCGCTCGCCGTCGGGACGGTGTTCCAAGCGATTGGCGCGCTGCTCTATATCGAGGTCATCGGTGAGTCGACGAAGACGGCGGTGGCCATCGCAGTTTCGGTCGAGAACTTTCTAGGCTCGATCGCTACTGTCGTCCTGTTCACGTGCATGATGGACCTGGTTCGACGCGAGCATAGCGGCTCCGACTACACCGTGCTCGCCGTGGTCGTCGTGGCGATCCAGGGGCTTGGAAGCTTGCTGAGCGGATATACCGCCACCTGGTTCGGCTACATAGGTCATCATGCGGCGGCGGGAATCATCGCCCTGATTGGTGGCGCACTGGCGGTGTTGTTGTGGGTGCATGTCTTGCCACGCACTGTTGATATCGGCGAAGACAATGCCTAGGTTATCGCCACTGAGATTGATTAAGGGCCGAAAATGAAACGACTAACCTGTTTGACCTTCGCTGTTCTGTTGTGTGTTGCATGTGGTGACACCCCATCCAAAAAGGGGTTCAGCAACAACAACCGCGCTAACAACGTGAACAACGTCAACAACACGAACAACGTTAACAATACGAATAACGTTAACAACATCAACAACGTCAACAACGTTAATAACACCAATAATATCAACAACATCAACAACTCAAACAACGTCAACAACGTCAACAACTCGAACAACATCAACAACATGGTGTTGGTCGACCGAGACCGAGACGGGTTGTCAAACGACGAAGAACTGATGTTGGGCTTGGATCCCGACGATCCAGATTCGGATAGCGACGGCGCGACAGACTACGAAGAAATCGCGCTTTCGACCGATCCGCTCAACGGCATGGATAATCCAGCCGAGCGCGGAATTGTGTCTGTTGCGTTGAACGACAATCAGCGAAAGACACGTCTCCCCATTCGTATGCGGACGGACCTATCGGCTTTGGACATGTATCTGAGTTTCGATAACTCGGGCTCGATGCAAGAGGAACAATTCTCGGTCAAGTCTGTCGTCCCGACGCTGCTGAATGACGGTATCTGTCAGACATTTCAGGGGTGTGAGGCTGACGAACAATGCGGGCCAAACCGTGTTTGTTCGCCCACCGGTCTTTGCACCGAAGACCCGCAGACCTCGCTCTGTGTCAATGAATTGCGGTTGGGGCTTGGCACATGGTCGACGTTAGAAACGTTCGACAATGTGCAGAGCCTGACTGCGAACCGAACCCTTATCAATCAAGGTCTGAATGAGGTCGACAACAACGGGCAAGGTGGGACGGAATCACCATACCAAGCCGTTGCATGCGCGTTGAACCAAATGAACTGCTTCAACTCCTATACATGTGACATCGGTATTGGTTGTGTCGATTTCGCAGACGACGCTCGCCGGGTCTACGTTTCGATTACGGATGCCGACAATCAATGTTCGGGCAACCGCTGCGATATGTTCCTGGCACCGACGGTGGCTTCATTCTTGATGCAGGACGATATCCTCTTCGCCGGTGTCATCAGCCAAGGCGACGAGGCGTTCACAGGGTCGGCGAAGCAAGACGCACAGGCGCTGGCCATTGCGTCAGGCTCGGTCGACGCCAACAACGCCGCGTTGGTCTATGATGGAATCGACAATGGGGCTGGAACCGGCCTTATGAACCTGTTCGACGAACTCCTGGGGGTTCCTTACAAGGCTGTTTTCGCGGACGTCGTCGACTCGCCAAACGACTCTGGTGATGTGTTGAGATTCATCGACCGCATCGCGCTGGATTCATCTGGAGCTTGTGGTCAGTTCTCGGGACAGGACTTGGACTCGGACGGAGATCTGGATGACCTGAGCCAGGTGATTCCGGGCACACTCGCTTGCTATTCGATCGACTTCTTCAACGATTCCGCACCCGCGGGCGTCTATCGCGGAGTCTTAGAGGTCACAGGTGACGACCAGATCGTGGACCGACGTCCGGTTGTCGTTGTCGTCCCATCCATCCTGAATTCGAGCGATATCTAGGTGAAGACTTCGCGAAAATTGATGCCGTTGGTCGTGGTCGCGTTGACCTTGCTATCGAGCACTGCGCACGCCTTCGAGTACGACCTTCGCTTGGACGCCGGCCTTGTCTTCAGCCACTTTGAACAACAGGTCAAAACCGAGATCGGTGGCGAGAAAGGCGAGAAGCTGGTTCAGGATACGGAGCTCGGCGTTCAGCTTGTGGCGACCTGGAACGTCTGGTCGTTTCTGGACATCGGTTTGTGGGGGCAATTCGACACAGGAACCCGAACCGCAGCTCGTTTTGACGGCTTCGACGATCAGATGCGCACCCAGGTTACTGACCAGGTCGGTGGCAGCTACACCGAGTTCTGGTTTGGTCCGCTCATCCGCGCCGGTTGGAAAGCCCTCTTCCTTGAGTTTGGTTACGGACTTATCGGCAGTCGAACCGATGATGCCCGGGACGACCTCGCCACCGAAAGCGGCGACAACGAAAGCGCGCTTCAGACCTCGCCAACGGTCGCCTGGGTCGCAAGCTTGGGCGGAAAATTCGAGGTGATGAAGGACGTCAATGTCGTGCTGAAATTGTCGTATCGCGTTCGCTACTACGATGCCCGCGGCGGTGAAGCGCTAGCAGACGAGATCGTGCACGGAACGCAGAACTTCACACCGTTCTTGGGTGTTGCCTGGACCCCAACTCTTTTGCCGTAATCCGATTAGTATTCTTCGATACGAACGTAGCCCCAGGGGTCGGACTGGCGGTCGATCACAAAGTCAGCAACCAGCGAGCAGTCCCGGCAAACCGTGGCGTACAGACCAGCTGCAGTACCGGATGCGCGGTTGACCTCAACCGTCCAGCTCTCGTTCGATGTGCCGTCGCCAAAGGCTTTGACGAGCGAGAGGTCGAATGGGTCGTGGAACGCCACAACGATATTTGAGCCTGCCAACATTAGCTTCAGGTCGGCGCCGGTTGGGCCGGAGTAGTACTCCCCTGTGCCATCTCGAACGGTGCCGATGATCAGGCTAGTTGTAGGTCCGCCGCCGTCCTCGAATTTGCTGTACCGAATCCCTGAGCTTAGCTGGAACGCCACGTGTTGGGCGCCCGATGCGTCGACACGCCCCGAAGCGTAGGGGCCTGTTCCCGCCGCCAGAAACACGGGGTCTGACCACGATGTACCGCTGAATAATGACCGCCCGACCCGTTGTGCATTGCCGTCGTAGAACACCACGAACAACCCACCATCAGGCGTCGCCGTAAGGTCTGGGAACATGCCCATGCGTCGGGCAAATCCGCGGTCTGTCAACTCATCCTCTGGACTCGCTGCGATATCGCCGACTTCGACGGCTGCGCCGGCATCGATTCTAAAGTGGCGCAACTTGCTCTCTCCGCCAGTCACTGCGCTGTACACGATATGCGGCACACCGCTGGCAAGCGCAATGCTTGGCCATTTGGCATCGTCGTCGCTGGCGATGGTGATTGGCGCCGACCAGTTACCGAACGTACCGCTCAAATAGGCGAGTCCGTCGTTTTCGTCGTCGCGGAAGACGGCGTGAACTGTGCCATCATCTGACATGGTTATTGCGAGGTGCGTTCCAGCCTTGTCACCGCGTCCATCGCGCCCGCCGCGGAAGTTGGGGTCGCCAACAATATCACCATCTGTCGGCACACCTGCGACAAACTCCCAATTGATCGAACGGTCGCTCTGAACTTCGCCAATCATAAGGTCGGCGTACGTGTCATTATATGCGGCAACCGCCGTCACGGCGCCGTTCGATGCGAGGTCTAAAAACTGTCCATGCACTCCAATTGGCACCGGCGGAAGCGGCACGCACTCACAAGCCCCCTCCACAGAACATGTGTCACGATTGGGCTCGCCCACGACACGGGCTTCGTAACCGGGGTCGCAGGCTTGGTCGCACGACGGACTTATCAGGTCGCACGTGCTGGTCGTCAGACAGCAGAATTCACCTTCGCCGCATCCATCGCCACAGGCGCTCACGCATTGGCAGGCGTTATCGACACAGATACCACTGTTTCCAGTGGGGCAGATGCCACCACAATCGACATCGGCTTCGCAGGCCTGATTGACTCGACACCCAGGGCCGAAGCAGACCTGATCTGCATTGGTGACAACATCGCCCTTGCACCCGAACACCATCAGAGCAAGCCCAAGCACTGCCAATAGTCGACGTCGTCGTAGTCCCAGAAGCGCCAACAGAATCAGTGTAGCAAACGGCGTCGCGCCCCCGGCAGTGCACCCCGACGTCCGTGGTGCTTTCGGTGGTTCAACCGCCCGACTAATTGGGTGCGGTTGTGTTTCCACCGTGTGCTTTTTGATGACATATTCTGACAGCTTTTCATTCAATGATATCAGAGGTTCGGCATCGATCGTGACCGATGAATACATCGGACTGGAGTTCGAGCCCTGCAGACCTTTGGCTCGCGCGCGGACAGCAATCGTATGCGTCCCGGGCAGGACCAGCACTGGGTCATCGATGACTAGATTCGAGTCAGTCGTATACATGCTCCAGATGCCGTCGTTCACCTTGTAGGAGTACTCCGCGGTGTCCCACGTCGCCAGTGGTCGCGGTAGATGGCCGACCTTCAGATGTACCTTTGGTCGAACCAGACCAGATGGAAGCACGTTGGAGTAGTCAACCTGTTGCTCGAGTATCAACGGTTGAGGCCCAAGCTCGGTCACGTTCTGCGTGGTCCGCTCTAAGGTGGCGAACACCGCCAAGAACTCATCATTATCCGCGGCCGCGATGTCGCCTTCGTCTAGCGCCAAGGCAAACCCTAGGAACTCCGGGAGTTCGATGACATCAGGAAGCGCGCCGGCGAGCTGCGGCCCAGCAAGCCCAATGACGGTCGGGATTAAATCTGTGATGCGTGAGTCGTCTTCAGCCAAGAGTTCTGTCCGTCGTGCACGGATATTCTGAACGGCGCTGTCCAACGCGCCCAACACCGGCACCAACTGACCGCTCCCATCAGGCGCAATAGCGACGGGCAGCGCAAGGTCTACCCGCAGCGAGAACATGCGCATCAGACGGTCTTGCGCGTACAAGAACACATGGAAATCCAAATCTGCCCAGTTCACGGTCAGCAATGGTTCAGTGATCGAATAGCTGTTGCCAGATGGCATGATTCGATTCGCGCCCAACTCGACTTCCGGCGCTTTCTGCGGCACCAGGGCGACCATGGCGTAGGCGCCATTGGAGGCCAGATCTTTAATGCTCGGCGCGACCAGCGAAAACGTCGTTGCCGAGAGAATGTCCACATCATCGCCGGTAATCTCGATACACCCTACGCCGGAGGCCCAAACAGACCAAAGCGCCTGTTCGACAACGCTTTTGTGAATGCCGACACCCAGGTGGAACTCACCGCCGCCAGGCTTGGTATTCGCGTTGATCACGTCGCTGACCGGCACAACACGTGACGATGGGCGACGCGTTGGATCAACCGGGATGCATTGGCTCAACGAACGAGTATCCACAGCGGCACGTAGGCCAACAGACACGCCGGAGTCGACGATCGCGTGGTCACCGGCCTTCCCTAACACATCCAATGCTGCGGTGGGCTCCTGCGTGTAGCCGTCGAGGAACGTGCCTACGGTCAGGCGCCCTTCGACACCCAACGGTCGAGGAACGCATTGACCATTCGTTCGTCGACAAATGCCTGCCTCGCACGTGCCGTCAGAACACGCGTCGAATCCTGCTCCGCATCGTGTGCAAAGTTGTTCGTCGGCAATCCCTGCGACCGTGTCGTTGAGGAGTGTTTGGATCTCGCTTTCGATTCGATTTCTGAACAGGCCACGGACAAGACTTGCGCCTTCACACGCGATGGTGTCGCCAACGTTTCCTCGCCCGTTGATATTGAAGTCAACGTCGCTCAGGTCGACATTCACTTGCCCAATGGACACCGTCAGCTCTTGCGTTGGGCTCGCTCCGTCCACGCCAATCGTGACCTCAACGTCACCCATGATGACCGCGGGCGTATTGGTCGAGGCCCCGTCTTTGAACAGCTGAACGTAGCAGTTCACGTTGCCCAAAAATGTGTCGTAATCGAAGTTCAGGCGTTCATTGACGTCGCCAATTGTGATGCTGATTTCGAGAGTATCGTTTGGTACTGGCGTCAACGATTGGTCGTCGAGCGTCAGGTCGACCTGGCAGCCCGGTTGGCCATTGCTGCATGTGCTGGCGACGCAAAGGTCCGGGTTGCCCGATGTGTCCCGAGGAATGCAAAAGCTCAGCCCGTCAGGCAAAAACTGCGTGATGAGATAGGGAACTTGCGACTCAACGTAGTCCAAGCCATGGCTGGTCACCCGCGCTTGACCAGCGGACGGAATCGAAACATCGATCTTATTGGACGGGAAATCGCGTTGCTCCCAACCATCGCATGCGCACTGGTCGGTCGAGCAACTGATGGAAAACAGCATCGAGATCAAAAAGATACGACGCGCCCAAACTCGAACTTGATTTGGCATAGTAAAATTGTACCACAGCCGCGATTGAAAGCGAGATCACTGTCGCACGCTTGTCGCGCAAGAACTTTCAGCACCCAGTGTGTTTCGTTCGTGTTCCAACTCAACGGGTCGTTTGCACGGGCTTCCAGCAATCAGCTTCCAGCTGTCAGCTTTGGCCGGGAGAACCGCAACTGATGGGCAAGATGCTAACAACCAATGATAGCCAAGTTTGGAGCAGTATCCACAGATGGCGCAGACGAAACACAGACGTCCACAGACTTTTTTTCAAGAGGGCACCAGCCAAGTCACAATTCTAGAGTTGTGAGGTGTTACATGCCTTCGCGAAAAATACTTCTGTGTGTTTCTGTGAACCGTCTGTGCTGTCTGTGGATTAGAGGTAGTTCCCATTCGTTCCGATCCACCCAGCCGGAGCTGAGAGCTGGGTGCTGAAAGCTGGAAGCCTTTGTGGGCCGCGCGAACTCTGCAATAAAAGTGCGGCGAATTGGCATCCTGAAAACGTGGAAGGTGCGGCTGGAATGTGCTACCCGTTTTCGTCTGATTTTTCCGAAGGATTCCAATATGAGCACCGCATTCCCGGACATGCACGTCGACCGACCTCAGATCGACAAACTCCAAACGACGTTCAATCAGCTGCTGGAGACTGTGAACTCCGGTGACCGCGATAAGATCATCGGTACCATCAAAGAGTGGGATAACACGCGGCGAACCTTCTCGACCTGGTCAGCGCTGGCTCGATTGCACTTCACGCAGGATACGCGAAACGAATCGTTCAAGAAGGAGCGCGAGTACGCGGATGAAATCTCGCCGAAGTTCACCGACCTGAACGTAAAGCTGCTCAAGCAACTACTGGAGTCCAAGAATCGCGATGTTCTCGAGCAGTCGTTCGGTGAACACGCGTTTCGACTATGGGAAGCCGATATCGCGTCTTTCGATCCTGCGATCCAGGACGATTTGGTCAAAGAGAACAAACTCACCAGCGAATACACCGAGCTGAAGACCTCCGCAGAAATCGAGTTTCAGGGCGAGACGTACAACCTGTCTGGCATTCGCAAATTCTATGATGTGGCGGACCGCGAGACGCGGCATGCGGCTCGAAAAGCAACGTACGCGTGGTTTGAAGAGCACGGCGCGGAGTTTGACCGCCTGTACGACGAGCTTGTGAAACTTCGCGACTCTATGGCCAAGAAACTCGGCTTCGATAGCTATATTGAGCTCGGTTATGCACGTCTGCAGCGCACCGACTACACCGCCGAGGATGTCGCGCGATTCCGAATTGAAGTCCAAGAGCACATCGTGCCTTTGGCCGCGGCGTTGTTCGACCAGCAGCGTGAGCGCCTTGGTCTGGATTCCCTGAAGATTTGGGATGAAGGTGTCTACGACGACAAAGGCAACCCGACGCCGAATGGCAATGTCGATGAACTGACGAAGGCAGCTCAGGACATGTTCAATGAGCTGCACCCGGAGCTTGGTGCGTTCTTTGACATCATGGTCGAACGTCAGCTGATGGACTTGGATACCCGTAAGGGCAAGGCCGGCGGCGGATACTGCACGACCTTGGCCGACTACGGCGTGCCGTTCATCTTTGCGAACTTCAACGGCACCAAGCACGACGCCGAGGTGTTTACCCACGAGATTGGGCACGCTTTCCAATGCTATCTGAGCATGGACAAGCCGCTGTATGACTACGTTTGGCCGACGCTTGAAGCATGCGAAATCCACTCGATGAGCTTGGAATTCTTCACGTGGCCACACATGGAGAAGTTCTTCGGAGACGACGCTGAGCGCTTCCGCCAGGTTCACCTCGCGCAGTCGCTACAGTTCTTTGCGTACGGCACCGCCGTCGACCATTTCCAACATGAAGTGTACGCCAATCCACAATTGACGCCTGAAGAGCGACGCAACCTGTGGTTGGAGATGGAGAAGACCTATCTGCCGTGGCGCGATTGGGACGATATCTCATGGGGCGCAGCAGGCGGACGTTGGCAAATGCAATCGCATATCTACCAAACGCCGTTCTACTACATCGACTACGTGCTCGCACAAACCTGTGCTCTGCAGTTCTGGGACCAGATGCAGGACGATTTTGAGGACGCTTTGGGGCGGTACGTTGAACTCTGCAAGCGTGGTGGCGAGGCGCCATTCCAAGAGTTGGCGAAGTCCGCCGGTTTGCGCTCACCGTTTGAGACAGGGTGTCTTGCTGCAGCCGCAGCCCGCGCACGCGAATACTTAGTTTAGAGTTCGCTTCGCTCACGGCGACTGAGCTCGCTTCGCTCAAAAGCCGCGCCGAAGGCGCTCAATCGCCGCGCCGCAGGCGCTCAAAAGCCGCACCGAAGGTGCTCAAAAGCCGCGCCGCAGGCGCTCCGCAGGTGCTCAATCGTGCTTGCAGGTACATCGCGCAGGGCATAAGAAAGATCGACGCTAATCGACCTTAGAAATGGGAACGTTATGAAGATTCTTATCGTCAACTGCGGAAGTTCGTCGCTCAAGGGAGCTGTGCTCGATCACGCAAGCGGAGCGCGCCACGCCAGCATCAAAGTTGAGCGAATTGGTGAGCCTGAGCCACGAATGCGCATCAACCATGGCGATTGGGAATCGATTCAAGCGGATGGCCACAAGCTGGCGCTCGAGATCGGGCTAAGCCGCCTGGTTGCCGCGCTCCCTGATGATATCAAGGTGGATGCGGTCGCTCACCGTGTGGTCCACGGGGGGGACGCGTTTGATCGCCCAACGGTCATCGACGAGGACGTAGAAGCAGCAATTGAAGAGAACTTTGTTCTGGCGCCATTGCACAATCCCGCAAACCTGGCGGGCATCAAGGCGGCACAACAGATCCTTCCCGATGTTCCACACGTCGCAGTCTTCGATACCGCGTTCCACAGCACGCTCCCGAATCGCGCAAAAAACTACGCTATCCCTAAGTCATATGCGGCCGAACACCGTATCCGACGCTACGGTTTCCACGGAAACAGCCATCACTATGTCGCGTTGAAAGCCGCCGAATACATGGAAGCTGACGAGCGCGATCTTCGCATCATCACTTGCCATTTGGGCAATGGATGCTCGGTCGCCGCGGTGGAGTTTGGTCGTTCCGTCGAAACTTCGATGGGCATGACTCCGCTCGAAGGCCTCGTCATGGGCACTCGTGTTGGCGATATCGACCCCGGCATCCTGCTGACCATGCTGCGAAACGGCATGGACGTCGACGAGCTCGATCGATTCCTCAACAAAGAATGCGGCCTCGCCGGCCTTTCTGGTGTTGGAAACGACATGCGCGATATTGAAGAGCGCGCAGCAGACGGTGACGACGCATGCCGCCAGGCGATTCAAGTCTTCTCGCACCGAGTTCGTAAGTACATTGGTTCCTATGCAGCTGTGATGGGCGGCGTGGACGCCATCGTCTTCACGGCCGGCATTGGCGAAAATTCCAGCCAGGCCCGGCACCGCATCGCGCAACGCTTAGAGTACATGGGGGCGGTGCTGGACGAAGATGCCAACCGGGACGCAAGCGTCGACAAATTCGACAACCCTGTCGCCGAAATCTCCAGCCGCAACAGCCGCGTTCGCATCTTGGTCGTCGCGACAGACGAGCAGTTCCAGATCGCTAAAGACGCCGCGAACCACCTCATCGAAGAACAACGAAGCCACGGTGAGTTGACGATCCCGGTCGCGGTCAGCGCGCGCCACGTTCACCTTACTCAAGAGGCGGTTGAGGGCTTGTTCGGTGAAGGCTACCAACTGACCGAGCGCAATCCGCTGTCGCAACCCGGCCAATTCGCCTGCAACGAGACGGTCACGGTCGTTGGCCCCAAACGCCAGCTTGAACGTGTCCGCATTCTTGGGCCGACCCGTTCTAAGAACCAGGTCGAAATCTCCCGTACCGATGAATTCTACTTAGGCATTGACGCTCCGGTCCGCGCTTCAGGCGATGTCGCAAACTCGCCAGGTTGCACGCTCATCGGCACGGATGGACGCACTGTCGAGCTCAAGGAAGGCGTCATCTGTGCATGGCGACACATTCACATGACCCCCGAAGACGCCGAACTATTCGGCGTTCAGGACCGCGATGTTGTCGAGGTGGCGGTTAGCTCAGGTGGACGCGACCTTGTTTTTGGGGATGTCCTGGTTCGCGTGAAGTCTTCCTACAAGCTCGAGATGCATATCGACACCGACGAAGGAAACGCCGCCGAACTCTCCAAAGGCGCAGAAGGTGCGCTTATCAGCACCGACCAATCTGCGCATCTGACACGTCGCCGAACCAAGTACGACTGACCAGCCTGCCTATTTCGGCGTCCAAGGAAGTCGGAAATAGACCAAGAAACCCAGGCAGGCGAACACGCTTGAGACAAGGAAGATATTCGTCGCCTGGCTCGGGTACATGTAGATCACGATTGGCGCCGGCAAGTAGGCAAACGCCCCCATCGAAAAACGGCGATCGACGGCCATCCCCAGGGGAAGAAACCCTGCCGAGAGGACCGCGCACTCCGCGGCGACCGCCAGCGATACCGGCATTTCGGCCCACACAGTGGACGTGCGAATGGCTGCAGCAAAAATGTAGAGCTGGATCAGGCTGTTTACGATGATTCGGCTGGCCTTGTGGTCACGCAGATACTTGTAGGTCACCAATCCGTACACAAAGACGACTGGCGCCAACCCGAGCGCGATCAGGTTCCCGACCAAAATGTCAGGAGTTTTCCCCGCCCAATAGAGCCACTCCGGAATATCGCTTCGGTAGAACGCAAACTTCAAGAACGGGGCCAGGAAGAAACATACAGCCAAGGCCGCGATTCCCATCCACCGCATGCGACCGCCGACGTTCTCGTCATAGTCGTATGCGAACTTCTCCAGACGCTGCTTCTGCGCTTCGAGCGCGGCCTCTAGCTCGTCCAACCGGACCTGCTGTTCAGCCGTGTCCCCGGTCATATGGGTAAGAACAGCTCGCGCAGCAGCGATGTTCTCCCGGCCAAGTTCGTAGTCGAACATCAGGTCAAGGCACTGCGCCAAACCACGTTTTGCGTCAGCGTTTTGCTTCCACAGTTTCAGCGCGCTCAGGAAGCCAAAGCGAACCTCGCTGTAGAGCACGGTGACCTGCTCGTGTTCATCGTCGCGAATCGCCGACCTCAGATTCGTAAGCTGCTCATGAGCCTCGGCTGCCAACGCATGACTGTCGCGGTGGGTCAGGAAATCTTCCAAGGCAACACGCAGGTCGTCGATATCCTGATAGCGATCGGCCGGATCGTGAGCCATCGCACGCTCGCAGATGTCCACAAGCTCAACCGGTGTATCTGCGGGGTACATCCGGTCGCGACCTTCGTAGACGAATCGCAGCGCCTCGAAGAGCGAATCCCCCCGATTGGGCGGTGCACCGGTGGCAACGTGATAGAGAGCTGCGCCCACCAGAAAGACATCCGTATGAACGCCAAGCCCCGCCCCTTGCCCGATGGTCATTTCAGGTGCCATGTATCCGGGCGTGCCGACGACCTCGTTCGCATCGCCTGCGTAGGGAATCTTCGGCGAGTCGGGATCCATCGAAACGGCCAGACCCCAATCCAACAAATAGACCTCGCCATACGACCCAACCATGACATTTTCTGGCTTGATATCTCGGTGCACAATCTGGCGGTCGTGAGCCAGTGATAATGCGCGACAGATCGAGATCGTGATGCCGACATGGAACGACAACCAATCGCCTTCGACAGGGGTTTGGCGGTCGACATAGTCGTTCCAAGCCGTCCCATCGATGCGCTTCATGACGATAATGGGCCGGCCGTTATTGTCCTGACCGATGATGTGAACGGGGACGACGTTGGGGTGCTCGACCATCCCCATGACACGTGCTTCTTGGAGCAGCGCATTCTCGGCCGCGCGCGAGCCCTCGGACCGAACCGTTTTGATAGCTACATCGCGGTTTAGAGAGCTCTGGTGCGCCAGGTGGACGACACCCATTCCGCCGCTACCCAGGATCTGTGAGATTTGAAAGTGTGAGTCCGCATCGTCGCCGACCGGAAGTTGCGGCAGAGAATCACGAAGCGTGTCACGAGGGCTTTGCTCGCGCACGAGGGTCTTATCGAGATCGGCCTCGATCGTTCGGTCGAGACCTAGTGTCTCCCAGACTTCTTGGAACGTGGGTTCTGCCATGCGGGCTCCTACCCGCGAGACTAGCTTGGAATCACGTAATAGAGAACCGCGATGACGTGGCAGGTGCTGCCACCCATCACGAACAGGTGCCAAACTGCATGGGCAAACTTGCGGTCGAGTCGGTAGAACAGCACGCCTAAAGAGTAGACGATTCCGCCGCCGACCAAGAGCGCAACACCGACAGGATCAAGCAGTTCAAGCAAGGGTTTGATGCCAAAGACAGCCATCCAACCCATCACCAGATACAGGACGATTCCGGCGTCCTCATGCCGGTTTTTGATCCGCAGCTTTTGAATCACACCCACCAAGCCCACAGCCCAAACTGCCGTGAATAGCGCCAGCCCCAGATTGTCGCGCAGAGTGACCAAGGTGAACGGCGTGTAGGTTCCAGCGATCAGAAAGTAAATAGCCGCATGGTCTGCGACTCGCAGCCACTTTTTGACACGTTTATTCCAGACAGCGTGATAGAGCGTGGACGATAGGTACACCATGACCAGGGTCGCACCGAACACGGCGCAGCTAGCCACGTGCCACACATCTCCATGCGTGGCGGCCTCGTAAATCATCACCGACATCGCGGCGATCGAGAGGATGAGGCCGATACCATGGGTTAAGGTATTGGCGATTTCATCCGCGACTGTTGTATCAGGAAGCCCATGATACGACTGCGTGGGCTCTTCGGGCTGCATTGTACGTCCTTAGATTGCTGCTACACCCAATATAGTGACGTTCAGTACAAAACGCCACCGCTGTCACTGCAGACCGCCGGTGGAATCTCGATGCACTTCATTCCATCACAGATCGAGCCGGATTTGCATTGAACAGGGATGTTGTCGCTCGAGACGCACGAATCGCCTTTACCCGGTTGGTCAGCGCATTTGCTATCGATGCAGACCAGCCCTTCGGCACAACGAATCGCGGATTGAAGCAAACAATCGTCGCCACGTTGCGGGATGGCAACGCACGATGCGCCTTCCGCTGACGGCATACAAACCGCGCCATCCGCACAGGTCGAGATGCACGATTCTCCGATGGCAGGAGGTTCAACACATTTCATTTCGGTGCTGCACGTACCCGACTCGCATTGAAGCGGTTGGATGCAGTCACCGCCAAGTGCGACGAGTTCTGCGCAGACTTGTCCGTTCTGGAAGTCGCAGAACAGGCCCTCGGCGCAAATTGCTTGTGAGCAGTCTTCGCCCAAGGCCGGAGCGGCGCGGCAGAACGACTGGTTCGGATCGTCGGTGTCAGGCAGACACAGCAAGTCTTCGGCGCAAACGCCCGCGAACTCGGCGTCTACATCGCGACATACCTGGCCTTCCTCGATATTGACTCCCGTGTTTGCGCACGGCACCTGGCATGTCCCCAAGCAAATCAACCCCTGCTGACAATCTGAACGGCTGAAGCCACCGTCACACTCCTCACCCTCGGCTTTCGTTCCGTGGAAGATCTGGCACGTCTCGCCCACGCAGTATGGAATGTCGCCAACTCCGGGTTTCGCGCAGCCGCGGTCCAACATAGCGTTGAGCCGCTTGGCGAGGCAGTCGCCGTCGTAGGTGAGGCCGTCTTCCTTGGCGTCCTCGGAGCTCGCTTGCCACGCAAACTGAAGTCCGGTTTCGCAGCCCGTTAATGAGACCATCGCGAAGTCGCCGCAATTGCACTCTTCGTATTGATAACAAACGCGCTCTGCCACTTCGTCATCTGCGTCGCTCTCGGAAACGGGTCCGTCCAGTCGGTCGGGTTCATCGTCGCAGGCAACGGCAAAACACAAACAGACACACAACGCTGACAACAACGCCCATCGGTTGGTCGCACTCATTCAGTCTCCTTTGGTTGGCTTAAGACAAGCCTATGGTGGATTTTGGGATTTGACGACGAGAATTCGCAATCATTCAATCCGGCGAGGGGCTGGGGGGCCAGAGGCTAGGGGGCTAGCGGCTAGGGGGCTTGGGGCTTGGGGCTCGCGGCGTTTGGTGGCGGTGACGATGGCGTATGAGAACGACGAGCGGTAGAGGCCTACGAGCATCGTGAGCAGGGATGAGAATGCGTTGCGAAGGCGCCAGAGCTTCAGTTCCTTTGGATTCGAGAGCAATTTCAGGATGAACAGGAACGTTACCCAGGGGACATGGGCGACCGACGGTGCGACTCGCCAGCTTACGTCATTGACCTGAACGTCTTCGAACCCTTCGGCTTCAAGTCGTGCTCGGAACGCGTCGATGTTTGCCAGCTCTGGCAGAGCCCAGTTCTTGCAGAGCTGTTTGTAGGCGAACGACTTTAGGCCGTGCATTGGCTTCGCGTCGGTGCGAAATCCGTCGGCGACCACCAAGCGTCCACCCGGTTTCAGAATACGGGCAGCCTCCTTCACATACGCAGCTTTGTCGGCCCCCGGACAGTGGCAGGCGGCTTCCAAACTGTAGGCAGCGTCGAACGAGTCCGATGGCAGACCGGACCGCGTGTAGTCACGCTTCAAAACCTCCAGATTGTCAGCCCGACAGGAAATCATGTTTCTGCGCCGTGCTTGCTCGACCTGCCAATCCACGATTGTCAGCCCCGTCCAGCGAACGTTGGGATTGCGAAGCGCGCCCCACCGCATCGTTGCTCCGAGTCCACAGCCCATATCGAGCACCTGGTTTCCAGAATTCAGCCGAAGTCGGCCAATGACTTCGTCGTTCATGTTGTCCACCATTTTGGCGCGATTGAAGACCTCCATCGGGCTGCGGATATAACCGAAGTGCATGTTGAAATCGTCGTTCCAAAGCTCGTAATCCTGTCCGGCTTCGCTGTAGTAATTGACGATGTCCGAGCCCTTTTCACGCTCGGGTCGAATTGCGATTTCTGTGTGCGTTGTTGCTGTCATGTCAGCCTCCTTTCGTTTGCATATCCAGGACAGCACGGTTCGTGCCGAACTCGCCAAAGACCGCAAACGCTAGAAATACTGCGGCCCATCGCAATTTCACCGTGTGCGGTTGGCACCACGAAGTGTCAAGAACGTGGACGCAACCGCCGAGCAGCTTGATAGCCATTGAATCCATAGCCTTTGCCGTGAGAGACTTCCGCGCATGAAGCGCGTCATCCAAACCCTTGCTTGCTGTTGCATCCTGCTGGCGACATCCACCGCTCATGCGGCCTCTGATGTCGTCCCAACGGTTTCGATCGGCGTGTTCTTCGAGTTCGGAGATGAAGCTGGATTCGCCGGTGGGTTCGATGTGTGGGCTGGCGCGGCGATGTATCCATTGCTCGATGACCCAGCAGCGGATGGCGCAACCCTCATGGTTGCAGCGGGACTGCAGCTTCGAACAGGAATGATTCCGTTACTGACAGGTCCGAACCAGATTTCGCCGCAGCTGCGGACAGGAATCGCATGGTTGGGTGGCGTCGGGCACCTCACACGCGACACCGAATTCAAGAATCAAGCGTTCAGCAACGCCAAGCTATACGCTATCACCGGCTATCGCTGGGCCTTCGAGTTTGGATTGGACAACCTCAAACGCAAACGAAAGGACGAAAACGCATTCCGATTCGGAATTGGAAGCGTTGTTCCACTGATCCCCGATACCCTTGAAGTACCTATGCTTAATGGTGTTGACGTACTTGGGGACGTCAATCTGGACGGCTCGTTCGACCGATTTGGATTTTCGGTGTTTGCAGGCTTCTAACGCCTATTTCATGGCTTCTTTCAGGTCCCAAGGCACCCGGTCGCCAGCGATAGGCTGCAAGAACACGATATAGCCGTCGTGACGGTAGGAAACCTCGGGCGGGTCGGCCTCAGGCATGGAATCCAGCATCGTATCGCCCGAGAACGTGAAGCTGACCAGAACCTTGTCGCCGTGCTTCTCCATCATGAAGCTCGATACCTCTTCCTCATCGGTCCTTCGGGTACCTTGACCCGAGAAACGCCATCCCCGCGATTTCGCCTCTTTTAGATGCCCAAAGACGAGCTTCTTGGTCTCTTCAGCCGACGGGAGTTCAACCAGCGGCGGGACCTCAATGAACTCATTTGGTGGATCATCTTCTTCAATGGCCACCTGACCCGCAGTTTGCGCCTGACCATCCTCTGGATCAGGCTCGGTTTCGCCTGAGTTCATGAACATGAAACCCAAGCCACCCGCAACCAACAGCGCCACCAGGACACCGATAAACAGCGGCGCCTTCGATGGTTTTGGCGGTGGCGGACGCACCTTAAACGCCGGTTTCTCTTCAACGACCTCGATGTTTACATCGACGTCGTCTTCGACATCTGACCTGAAATCGAGCGGTTCCGACTCCGGTCCGTCGAAATTCAGTTGTTCCATAACTGCATCGACTTCCGCGCGTGGAACCTCTGTGCTGACAACCGTGTGCGCAATATCTAGCTCAACTTCGCTCATGTCCGATGCGGCTAGATCCAGCCCATCTCGTCGGAACTGTGGTGCGGGGTCGTCGTCGAAGTCTAGATTTCCGGTGACCAAAAAATCGTCTCCACCGGCATCGTAGGCGGGCATTTCCTGCATCGTGTCCAATCGCTCAAACTCAGACACATGGTAGAACTCCGAGAGGTCTTCGGAATCTGTGCGCAGACGATTGCGAATCCCATATTCGACCTGCAGATCTTCGATCTGCTCCATGAGGTCGATGGCATTCGCCGGCCGCTCTTCGGGTGTCTTCGCCAATAACATCGCGATGAACTCCGCCACATCTGACGGCACATCTGGGCGTTTGGTACGCACATCCGGAGCGATCTCGTTGGCATGCGAAAGGACAATCTGCACCACTGACCGAAACTCAAAGACAGGCTCGCCCACCAGCATGTCATACAGGATTGCGCCTAACCCATAGAAGTCAGACTGCGGCACAGGTGGCCGCGCTTTGGCCTGTTCCGGCGACAGATAGGTAGGCGTTCCGTAAATCCCCTCTTCCATCGTCGCATCGTTGTCTTCAATCGGTCGTGCGATCCCGAAATCGACCAGACGGAATCGCAGCGCACCATGTGCAACGCGCGTGACCAGCACATTATCTGGCTTGAGGTCGCGGTGAATGACGTTGTGCGCATGCGCTTCAGCCAGCGCCGCAGCGATTTGATTGGCGAGTACCAGAACGAACTCAACGCTCATCTGCTGGCCGGCAACCACATCGGCGAGCGGCTTGCCTTCGACATACTCAAGGACGGCAAAGAGCATCCCATCTGCGCTGTCGCCGAAGTCCAACAAACCCACAATATTCGGGTGCGAGAACGTTGCCATGGTCTTGGCTTCCTGTAGGAAGCGACGTCTCAACTGAGGGTCGTTCGACAGCTCGGAGCGGATGACCTTAATCGCAACTTTGCGCGCCACACTGACCTGAACCCCTGCATACACGCGGCCCATCGCGCCTTCACCGATCAATTCGGTCACCTTGTAGCGACCGTCGAGCGTGAGGCCCTTCAGGGTTTTGGAGTCCGCCCCGGTGTTTTCGAGATCGAAGCCGGCCATGTGTACTCAAGTGGTTTTCATGAATAGTAGCCCTGCTGACCGGCGACGCAAAGTCTCTTAGTAAGGCGGGGAAGTCTCATAGTGAGGCGGGGAAGGTTCTTAGTGAGGCGGGAAAGTGGATAAGACGGTGAAGACTGAGAGTTCAGCGAGACTCGCCCCATTTGAATCGCAGACTTAGGACATCTCGAAGTTCACTGAACGTTCCGCTGAATGTCGTGACGCGGCTGGTTTCATCGTACACAGGTTCGAACGTGTAGTTGGCTGACAACAACGGTTCGTAATAGTCGTCAACGAACCAACCGTCATCCAACATGTCAGGGATGACCACGCGCACCGCGAGTTTGAAGTCTTTCGAAACCTGCCAGCTTTTTGCAGGGTATAGAAGGTAGTCCAAGCCAAATGTGGACGGCAGTGTCTCTGGCTTTCCGTAGCGAGTGTTGTTCTCGTAGAACAGAGCACGCTGCTTGTACTTGAACTTCATCGTGTTCAACCCAGGCTTCAGCGTCACGCGATACGTGGCGACCTGCGGCAGAAAATCATCGTCACGCGACCACTGACCGCGCAACGGCTTGAGCTTGTTAAGCGCTTCCGCGCGGTCTTCCTTGTTCATGAGCTGCGTTTCTGGCTTCGGCAGCCCCACATCGTTCAACGTAACCACCGGTGCATCGATGTCCGTGGCCATAAACTGAAGGTCCAGCGAGACCGGCGCATCTGACGTGTTTCGCAATGTGTACTGCGCGACGACCGCTGCGCTCTCACCCCAAGACTCATCCAAGATTCGATTGAACGCGATGCTCAGAATCTCGCCCTCCAACACCACCGAATCTATGGCTTCCTGCGTCTTAATCGCCGCCGCCACATCACCGTCGTCTGCGACCGGTGCCCGGACGTTTGCATAAGCGGGATTGGCGACGATGAAGCCGAGCAGAGTGAGCGTAATGACATTCAATAGAAGGCGCATGATTCCTCGCTGAAACACATTCAATATAACGTGTGTGGGATCGATCTAACACGTTGCTGATGTAGTTCAACGAGATTGTTATCATTAGGATTTAATTACGCACCGGCACAAAAACTCCGACTGCCGACGACTAACGAGGCGGAACGGATCTGGAGTGAGCCATGCATCGATTATTGATTTTAGTTTGCGCCCTGTCTTGCACGGCATGCGTCTACGTTGAACCGGTGGAAGAAGAGTCGGGCGGCGGCCCGACGGCGGTCGCTTTCGTCGATCAAAACCCGGTCATCGCGGGGATTACGGAGTTCAACGTGGATGCCACGTCGAGCTCCGACCCCGATGGCAAACCACTAGACTTTGCCTTCCGACTGACCGACCCCGACGGACGTTGGATACCCACGCCCGACCCAGTAGATGGCGTGCTCCAAATTGGGCCACTCACGCGGACGGGAGAGCATCGCGTGGTCGTTATGGTCACGGACGTTGAGCAAATTGCGGACTCTCATGAGGTCGTGATTGACGTCCAAAACCGAGATCCCCAGGTGAATTTTAGCCTGTGCGCGAACTCGTTTGGCATGCTGCAAATCGATGGTTCCGGTCTGACGGTTCGCGGTGAAGACCTCGAATCCATCTGTGTTTCCGTCGGCAACTCTTCAGACCCAGATGGTCACGAACTCACCGCAGAATGGACGATAACTGACGTACCGGTGGACTCGACGATGTCGGTCGAACCGTCGCAAGGAATGTCGCGAGCGTTTGAGTTCGATGTTGCCGGAGTCTACGAAGGCCAGGTCACGGTTCGAGACGCATTCGGTGGTGAAACCACGTCGTCAGTCCAGCTCATCGCTGGTCTTTAGCCATTGGTGTGGATCAGTTTGGGAGCAGACCTTGTTGTTGTGCATCGGATTGCGGACTGCGTTTCCTATCACCGAGGGCCCACCGAGGCCCGTGAGGACCCACCGAGCGTTCGGCGGTTTTTGGCTTCGCTGCGAGTCGGGCGATATCCGCTTTGGCCGCGATCGATTCACTCGTTTGGCAGATGCCAAACTCCGCTCACGAAGCGTCCACGCGGACATCACACCGCCTCTTGCTGCCGCCTGACCGACGCTACGGTTCCTACGCCTGACGGCGTGGCACCTTCACTTTAGCCCTGTTGGACTGCTCAAAACACCGACCCGCCACCGGATGATGACAAGGAAATCTCGGTGGAGCCTCACGGATCTCGGTTCCCCTCGGTGGCCAAAATGCGCAATCTACAACAATCATGTTATCCACACGCGCGAAGGCGCCCCCAAATGCCCCCACTGCAAGCCTTAGGTCCTTTCGAATCTTAGGTCCTTAGGAACCAGGAACTACTGGAGGTCGTCGACCAAGACCTGCGAGCCCGTGTTCAAACCGGTCGGGGTCTGGTCACGATTCTGGCGACGTGCTTCCGTGGGTACAGCGTTCTTAAGATACGTCAGAACCTCGCCGGTGGTGACGTCCCGGTCGTTGTTTGCGTCTGCCTGTCCTGAAATTGCCAGGAGCAGGTGGTAGGTGAAGAGCCCATGGGTTCCACCTTCGTGGGCACCGGTTGTCTCGTCGGCGCCAGAAGCCGTGAAGGTGACCACCTTACCCTGCGCAGGAATGTCCTTTACGGGAACGATCGGACGGGTGCCCTCGGGCAGAACGCTACGATCGCCGGAACCCGAGAAGCAGGCATCAAGGAACACGTAGACGTTGAAGCCCTTGAGTTTCTCGAGCTGAGTTTGTAACTCGCCCACACGTAGGCCGCTCGACTTGATATACGTCGGGTTGCCATCCCACGGGACCAGGTACGAGTCACCGGTTTCAATGTCTGGCGCGCCGTGCCCAGAGAAGAACACGTAGACGTTTCCGCCAGGTTTGACGGCGTTTCGTGGCAGCCATTCTAAGAGTGCGCCACTGATATCGGCCCGAGATGCACGGTCTCCCAGAAGCACCTTGGTGTTCGCCTCAGGCACGTTCATCGTGGTCTTCGCGAATTCAGCAAACGCCTTGGCGTCCGTCTCAGCTCCGGTCGCCGCGGCAAGACCCTCACGGTAGTTTTCGACGCCGATCACGACGGCCCACGAATTCTCGCCATTTGTGGCAGATTTCTTGGGGGCGAGCGCAGGGGCATCGGTCTTCTTTTGGGCAACGACGATGCCATTGTTTGGCTGTCCATAGACCGTCGTGTCGATGGTCGCGATAGCCGAAACGACGTTGTTTGCTAGCGTTTCCCCGCCTGCACCGAATGCAGACGTATCGGAATCCGAGAGCACGATCGCGCCCGTATCGACGTCGACCAATTGCCAGTTCCACGCGGTCGCTGCGGTGAAGTTGCCACCGGTGATGTGAAACTTCACGATGAGGTCGGTTTGACCGCCCTGCACAACGGGCACGCCGGCCTTGCTCTTAAGCAACGCCTTCTGGAAATTGCCGACCAAGTCGTCTTTGAGTCCGACCGCGAACATCGCGTCGTCTTGCACCTCGATAGAGATGCGCGTGGTTGATGCGGTGCCTTCTTTTGGAGCCGGAGCCGTCGCGCACCCGAACAGGAAGAGCGCGCAAACAAACAAGAATCGAGAGTTCATTGGTTCTTCTCTTCGAGCTGCTTTTGCTGCCGCTCGATCTCTTTCTGCTGCATCTCAAGCTTTTGCTCGAGCTGTCGTTTTTCTTCGATGAGCCGCTGATTTTCGGCAGCTTCGATGGCTTGCTGTTGCTCGGCTGCCATCTCTTCCTCCACCTCGACTCGGCTGACGAAGATCGCCATCGCTGTGCCCATTGCGACCAAGAAGCCTGCGATGACGAACACGAGCACAGACGCCGTCTGAGGAGCTGCCGGAGTCTCTGCGGACGCGGGCTCTGGGGTTGGCGCGGGGTGGGCTCCAGCAGAACTATCATCTTCATTGGACCAGTCGTTCATAATCGCCTCTTAAAGTGATGGCCAGATGGCCGCGAAGAAGAACGAGATACCAAATCCACCCAGGCAGCCGCCTGCCAGGCCAGCGACGATTGGGGCGGCAATATGTGCCGTTTTGTTGCCGGGCGTCGCAAACATCGCGATCACAGCTGCGGTCAGGCCACTGAGGGAGCAGCATGCCGGCCCCATCATCGCCATCGCTGCATTCACGCCATCGCTTTCGCGACCTGCACCAGCGATACCGGTCACGATTCCACCGCCGCAAACAAAGAGCACGGTGAGGGCGGCGAAGATCCCGATCATGATCTTCGCGGTTTTGTTGTCTTTTTCGACGTCTAGATTTTGCATAGATTTTCCTGTGTTAGGCACCGAAGGTATCGAAATTTGAGTGCGATAGGAAGTGTCAGTCGGAATTCGGCCCCTTGGGCCTCAGAGTTCGGTTCGCTTCGCTCCCTCAGAACTCAGTCGCTGCGCTCCTTCGGAATTCGGCCCCTTGGGCCTCAGAGTTCGGTTCGCTTCGCTCCCTCAGAACTCAGTCGCTGCGCTCCTTCGGAATTCGGCCTTTGGCCTCAGACTTCGTACACGATCTGAGCGGCGTAGCCGCGAATTCTGAGCGAAGCGAACTCTGAGCGAAGCGAACTCTGAGCGAAGCGAACTCTGAGCGAAGCGAACTCTGAGCGGCAAAGCCGCGAATTCTGAGCGAAGCGAATTCTGAGCGAAGCGAATTCTGAGCGAAGCGAATTCGTGCTATCTACCACGCGCCCTTGTGCTGAGCGCACGTATGAGAACTTGCCCTAAGCTGTTCACAATCTGCTTCGTATTGCTGTCCCCGACGACTGTGTTTGCGTGGGACTACCTTGAGCACGCTTGGTTCTCTGACCGCGCATGCATCGAAGCGCAGCGCATGTTGTCCCCCGGACTCACGACCGACGAACAACGCGCGCGATACGTGGCAATGAGCTTGTTTTGTCCGCAGAAATGGGAACCCAGTTATTGCGCTGACGAGCTGAAGACTGTTCGAGGGAGCATCACGGATGTGGACCCTGCGGACGGGTACTCGATGACGCTCGGGGATTACTCAGCTCTTGGCGACCACGTGACCCACTTCGGTCCCCTGCCCGGAATCGAACGGGCGCAAGAAGACGGGTTGGTTCTTCGAACATACGAATGGCTCACGGAAGGCGGCACCACTGGCGGCATCGAAGAAGATGTCGCGGAAGATGCCTGCGAGACTGAGGTCGCTGACTTCGCGAACGCGGATGCGGGCGTCTCGCGCCAATTCAAACGTATTCGCGACGAAGATGGGTATGCACAGATTCCTTCGAACCTGTTGAAACCGGGCATTCGTGCCAATCCCATCAAGGGCCCAGCGGACCCATCTGCTCGTTATAGTTTCAATAACCCTCGCTACCTCGACATGGTCTTGCGAAACCATGCCCATTTCGGGGATGACGCATTTGCCTCGTGGCTTGGATTTCACAGTGCCGCCCTGCAGGTCGCCGAGCGCGACTGCACCGATATCGTGCCGATTAACCCCGATATGCTTGAGGACCTCGCCGACAATCTAGAGGCCTGGGAAGATGTGGATTGGGAAGAGCTGAAAGGCGCCAGCAGAGCAAAAAAAGCATGTCAAATGTTGACATACTCAACATGGAGGCGTGTCCAAGACTGGATGAAAAGTGCAGATCCTCAGCATACGAGAGCCCTGAAGTCGTGGGTAGACAACGCCACCGACGCACAACAACAGATGGTGTTTAGTGCCGTTGTCTCCATGGTCTTGGAAGGTGTCGCGCTGCACTTTCTTCAAGATGGGCTGGCTTCCGGCCATATGCGCACCATTCGAAGTCGCGAAGCGTTGGCTGATGTGCGCTACGACCACGACAGCGATAACGCACACGGTGTGGTGGCCACGATCTCGACCCGCGAAGGGCTGCATTGGTTCTTCGCGTTTGGCGACACCTATCTACTGGGTGCGGCACAACGACCAGGCTGTCTATTGAGTTGGGAGACGCTCTCGACCGCTGGGCATATCATCCCCGAGGTCCTGACCGAGTGCACTTTGGAACATCAGCGCGGAGTGTTAACGGCCTCGACTTCGGCGAGTCTGGCGGACTTTGTCCTGGGAGGCATCGCGTTCGAACCTGTAGAGTCTTGTGGGAGCATACACACAAATGAGGGCTGGATTTGTCGAAACCTGCCAACGCAAGCATCGGTAGCATCTGGGCATGCCATCGCCCATTCTGAAGCGCCGCTGACGTATGCAACCCTGCCAGTACCCCACCCTCGGTATTCTTACGAATCACTGAGCTTTCGGACCGGTCTAGAGATCGAGAGCAGCTCGCCCCAGATCGGTCTGGTCCTGAGTTTCTTCGATGAATTGGGCACCGAAGGACACTGGATGCGAAACTGGCGTTTCGGCCTGACCGCGACGTTTGGCGATGACGAGGATAATCAGTGGATACTCGATGCCGCCTACGCATTTCACTACCGCCTCTCGGCACGATTCATGTTGGACCTCGGCCCCTTCTGGTACGTCGGACTCCGCGACCTGAATGAAGATGTGGAAGTGGTCGCGGGCATCGGTCCGCTGATTGGCATCACGGCCCTCCCCGAAGGTTGGATGCGGATTCCGCTCGAGCTCAACATCACATACCAGGTGCCCCTGACGTTCTTCGCCTCCAAAGATGGATTCTTTTCGGCCAATGTGGTCGAGGACCACTGGCTTCAATTCGGCATCGGACTCGCTTTCTCGCATTAGTTCGGCCTACGGGCCTCAGAATTCAGTCGCTGCGCTCCTTCAGAATTCGGCCTTTGGCCTCAGAATTCGGCCTTCGGCCTCAGAACTCAGTCGCTGCGCTCCTTCAGAGTTCGGCCTTCGGCCTCAGAATTCGGTTCGCTTCGCTCCCTCAGAGTTCGGCCTTCGGCCTCAGAATTCGGTTCGCTTCGCTCCCTCAGAGTTCGGCCTTCGGCCTCAGAATTCGGCCTTCGGCCTCAGATCTCGAATACGATCTGAGCGGCAAAGCCGCGAATTCTGAGCGCGAAGCGCGAACTCTGAGCGCAGCGAATTCTGAGCGCGAAGCGCGAACTCTGAGCGAAGCGAATTCTGAGCGCGCAGCGCGAACTGAGCGCAGCGCGAAAAAATCCTTGACGATTTTTTCCGTGTGAACAATTTGTCGTTCGTCGCCGGTCGAGAAATCCTGGCGACCTAAAAAACCAATGTTTTAGGGATGTTAACACCAAGGGCACGCGTGTGCCCGACACACTCAAACATGGAGGAAATCATGGCAAACCTCAGCAAGTGGACACCTTTTCGCTTCGACCGACGCGCAAACGGAATCACGCGATCTGACCAGCGTCACGTTCCTCGAGATCCGTTCGAAGCAATGCATCGCGACATGAACCAATTGATGCGTGCGATGATGAATGACGACTGGCTCGCCCCGAGCATGCGCGTCATGACGCAGACCCCGAGCTGGTTTGGCAATTTCGCGCCAGCGAAGTTCAGCCCTTCGGTGGATGTTTTCACAGAGGGGAACCACCTGGTGGTCAGTGCCGAGCTGCCCGGGATGACAAAAGAAGACGTCAAAGTAACCGTCAATGATGGCGTCATGACGCTTGCGGGCGAGAAGAAGCATGAGTTCGAGAACGAGGAAGAAGGTTGCTTCCGAACCGAACGATTCTTTGGGTCATTTAAGCGCACTGTACCGCTGCCAGTCGATGTGAAGACCGAGGCAGCGGAGGCACGATTCGACAACGGCGTACTCACGGTGAAGTTCCCGAAAGTGGAAGAGGAAACACCTGAAGAGGTCGAGATTCAGCTGGGGTGAGTTCGGCCCTACGGGCCTCAGAATTCAGTCGCTGCGCTCCTTCAGAGTTCGGCCTTTGGCCTCAGAGCTCAGTCGCTGCGCTCCCTCGGAATTCGGCCTTCGGCCTCAGATCTCGAACACGATCTGAGCGGCAAAGCCGCGAATTCTGAGCGCGAAGCGCGAACTCTGAGGCAAGCAAAGCGATGCCGAATTCTGAGCGCGAAGCGCGAACTCTGAGCGGCGAAGCCGCGAACTCTGAGCGAAGCGAATTCTGAGCGGCAAAGCTACGATTTCTGAGTTATCGTCCAAGCCGAGATTTAACCGAGGTTTGGACAATGAACATCATCGAAGCCGCGAAATCCGGGCGCTCCTCGTGCCGTGGATGCAAAGAGAAGATTGAGAAAGGGGAGTTGCGCTACGGCAACTATGACGAGCAATGGGAGAGCTATAAGTGGTTCCACCTTGCTTGCGGTGCAGCGCATAACCTCGAAGGATTCCAACAAGCTGTCACGGATTATGACGGCGAAATTGAGAACCTCGATGAGGTGATGAAGAAAGCCAAAGAGGCTCGGAAGGGCAAGGCGTTTCCGCGTGTCGAAGAGGCGCCTAGCGCACGCTCATCCTGTCTCCTTTGCGAAGAAAAGATCGCGCCCAAAGGGACATTGCGTGTCGTAACACAACGAGAGGTGGAGGGCTTCGGAATGCGCCCCGCCTATCTTCACCTGGGCTGCGCGGCGTCCTTCTTGGAAGCCGACTCCGATGCCCTGGTTGATATTCTTCTGGAAAACTCGATACTCACAGAAGACCAAGAAGACGAAGTCGCTGACGCCGTCTGAACTTACTCCACAAGTGTGGGGAGCAATGAAACACGCAATATTACTTTCGGTGTTTGTTTTCGCTGTGGGTTGTGTCGAGGAAGCGCCGAGCTCGGACGGCAATAATCGAAACAACGACAACAATTCAAACAACGCCAACAACGATAACAACGTCAACAACGGCTCGGCATTTGTCGTGCTGACAGAGGGTTCGTATGGACCTGCCGACGGCTACAATCAGATTCCACTTCAGCGCTCTGACGACATCGCGGAGGTTACCGCTTCGTTTCGTCAGGACGGCGACGAGGTTGGGCTAGGATTGTGCGAAGGTGATTTTTGCGATGTCCCCACGCTTCCCCAGGACGGTGAGTATCGGGTCGTCGCGATCGCCAAAACGACCAGTGGCGATGACGTGGTTGCCGACCCAATCACCATCACCTATGACGGCACACGGCCCACGTGTGCTGTGCCAAATGATTATTGGACCTTGTTTGGCGCCGACCTCGCGTTAAGCGAAGATCTCATTGGAGACGAGGTTAACGTCACGGGGGCGACAGGATCCGCGATTATCCAAGACGAGCGCATCATCTTGACCCCACTTCTGGATATCGTGCCCCCTGCCACAGTCACGATTGGTGCAGACCTTACGGACGCGTCCGGCAATGCACTTTCTTGCGTCATCGAAGTTCCGGAGTTTGCGACCATCGGCCATGACATTATTGGGGATGTTCAAGACGTCGCGATCCTCAACGACGGGAAGTTGCGTGTTCTAACCACCGAACAAGCCAACGAAACCATCATTCGGGTCTACACACTAAGCAATGCTGGTTGGGATGATCGAATGTTCGCGGTGCCTCGAGTGTTGAGCGCTTCCCTTCACGCTGATGGCAATATCGGGATCGTGAAAGAGGTCTTCTACAACTCGCCAGCCCCTGGACGAGATTGGGTGGAGCTCAGCGTTGTTTCGAGTACCGGCGACACCGGAGGTCTGTTTCAACTTGCAACGTTCGCCGTCGACCAGAGAGGTGACTTGCGACTTTGGGGAGACGATTATCTCTGGGTCGAGACACTCCGTAACGGCGGTTCACCGAACCCGAACTATTTCTTTTTTAATCCACCGAGCCCGGCTGCAAGTGTGTTGGATTCTGCTCAGGAACTTCAAGCCAACCTCTACAACGTCATCGGCTCGAAGCTGGCTGTGATGACAATGGGATCGGATGCCCTCTTGTTTGACGGTGTCGATCAGTCAACGGCTTGCGCAAGCAGCGTGTCAAACATCCCGCTCGCCGTCGCCGCATCGCCGGCACATGACTTGTGTGCGGTCTTGGCTCGCGACGCAAATCAAATGCGATTCGTCCACTATGGGCAGGAGGTCACGTCAAACAGCGTCGAAAATGGCGATGCGGTCGCAATCGACCCACGGCGACAGGTTTGGGTGGGTGGCATCAACAACACGCAAGATGTCCGCAAGTGGACCGGGACCGTTTGGGAAACTAACTCCGTGAAAGGTGACCGGTTCTTCCTTCATCCCGTGACGGGCGCTGTGTCGGTCGCCAATACGGTCTCTATGGCAGGCTCAATCATCCTGCATCGGTCCAACGAGAATTAGTGATGCGTTTAGGTGTCGTAGTAGCTGCAGCCTTGTGCATCGCTTGGATGTGCGGATGCGAGGATTCGCAGCCAGCGAAAAAGGCCGCCCCTGCGGAACTCACGAAGTCGGAGCAACTTTCGTTGGCGAAATCTGTTCCCAATGACTTCGCCGTCGAGGTGACGATCGACGAGCGCCCCATGACGGGTGTGGACCTTGAGTTCAAGGTTCGAAGGGACGGCACGTCGGAGATTTCCAGCTCAGAAACTCGAACTCTGTCCATGGGCCGGCCAGTGATCCTTCCGGCCAAACAACTGACTCGACTGGCGACGGAAACCCGCATGGTCAGGCTCGTCAATCAGTTTGGTGCCTTGCGCTTTCTAGAGCTCAAGGATGTAGACCTTCAGGGTGAATGTCCGGAAAGTTCGAAAGAGGAACTAAAACCCAAAGTCACTGTGACGCTGCGAGTCGACGGCACGACACACAGCGTGACCCATGACCACGCGTGCCGAGACCCAAAGACCGAAGAGACACGCAAGGCGTTTCAAGGTCTGGAGCAATCTCTACGTGATGTTGCAGATGTTTCGGGTGTGTTGAACGAGCTGTTTCGAAGCGCAAGATCGGTCGAATCAGTTCCCGACTAGACTTGCTTGCTCGTTGACCCACTGACGATACGTTGAGTCATTGCGTGGGTAGAAAAGCGCCAAATCGTCCATGAACGCTTTCTGTTTGGCAGTGTTGCCGGAACGCTGAATCTCTTGGAATGCGAACCGCTGCTGTCGGAACTGTGCGTCCAATGCCCGCCGTGCAGTCGCTGCCTGAGAATCGACGTCGGTCAGTGTAGCCTTCTTGCCCGCTTGCTGTGTGTAGACACGCGCGATCTCAAAAGCGCGCGCTGAGTCGAACAGCGACGACAGGTCTTCGCTAGAGGCCTTCTTTGTCGCTTCCTGATACGCGACGAGCGCCGCGGCGGCGCATTGTTTTTGGTCGCCGCAGGGGTCGAGTTTGCAGGTGCCCAAAACCTCGCAATCCTTGCCAGTCCAGCGTTTGTCTTCGCCTTTGGACCCGACGCATTCGAACCAGCTCCCGATAAAGATGGCAGAGCCACAGATAGCCATGATCATCGCGATGACCATGGCTGCCGTTCGAACGTTGGATACTGATTCTGGATTGCTTCGCATTGACTACTACCTACGACCAAGGCCGCTGATTGTAGCGACTTTGAATCTGATTCGCGAGCTACATGCACAATTCTTGAGGCCGTAAGTCCGCTAAGGCCCTAAGATAGCCATACTCACAATTGGTAATGCCCCAGAAACAGGCAATTCATGCGAGCGACAACCCTCTTGATCTTGGCCGTAGTCTTACTCAGTTTCGTTGGCTGCGGTTCGACCAGTACTGATGTTCCGGACCATGTGCCGACGGCAACCTCACAGGCGGACGAAGTTCCAGAGCCGATGCCGATCGATTGGCGCTCCTGCGAGGCGACAAGGAGCTTTCGACAGACCACGATTGTTTGTGCCAAAGACGAGATTTCATTTTCGTTTGCCGATGTGGTCGCCATGGGTGCCGAAAACAAAAAGCTGCATGACGCGATGATCGTGCAGACGGTCAACAACCTGAAGGCCGACCCAGGTCGGCGATTGGTCGCCGTCGAGGAAATCGAGATCGATGCCAAAGCCTCGACCGTCGCCATCGAAGCTGCCGAACAGTCTGGAACCTCCTACTACACCGTTTTGGTTGGCGGCGTAGGACCTGAAACCCTGCGGGTGATCATCTGCACAGATATCACGGACGTGGGTGTCTTCCGGTGCGCTGAAGAGACTCGCGTCTTTTTCACGAAGGGCCTACCAGGAGAGTTGTCGATCAAGGATGAAACGCCCCCAGTGACGTTTGGGGACCAAACCCTGAGCCTGCCTGAAGGCTGCGTTGCCAATGCCGCCGAGTCCATTGTGTGCGGCAACGAGAGCTTGGTCTGGTTTGCAGAGGAGGCGCCAAACTCCCACGTTCAAGAGATCGCCAGCCTGCGCACAATGGTCGAGCGTGGTGCAAACGCGGAAACACCGCCCGTTGTCACCGAGTACAAATGCAAGCTCGGCGGCAACGAGACCGACTGCCGCCAACATCACTACAAGCTCGGCGGTGGGCGCTTTATCAAGACGATTACCGGCGTGACGAAAGCTGCCGGAAAGAACTATGCGGCGTACTGCCAATGGGACCAACGTTCGGCTTCGGGCGAGAACGCTCCGAAATCCTGCGAACTACTCTTCAAGTAGAGTTCGGCTGCGCTTCGCTTGCCTCAGAATTCGCGCTTCGCGCTCAGAGTTCGGCTTCGCCTCAGAATTCGGCTTCGCCTCAGAGTTCGGCTTCGCCTCAGAGTTCGGCTTCGCCTCAGAGTTCGGCTGCGCTTCGCTTGCCTCAGAATTCGGCTTCGCCTCAGAGTTCGGCTTCGCCTCAGAATTCGGCTTCGCCTCAGAATTCGCGCTTCGCGCTCAGATGTCGCACTTGCCCTGTTTTCCGCGGTATAGGAGCGCTGACAGACAAATAGCACCGAGTACGGCGCTGGTGAGGAGCGTTGCGAAGACCAAACCCACGGAGCCAGATTCCAGCATCGAGCCTAATACGAATTCCTGGAGCACCGCGCCGATAGAACCCATCCCGTTGACGATGCCCGCGGCCATGGTAGCGCGTTTCGCCGAACCGACGTCAATCGCACCGGCGCCTGTCATAAGGGCATCCGGTCCATATAGCGTGAATCCGATGAAGCCCATGGAAACTGCGAACATCAACACGCTGGCCTGACCTGCGGTGTAGAGCAGCACACAGGAGATCGCCATCCCAACCATGAAGATGAACGCGATTTTGGCGCGTTTTCCTTCGAACAGTTTGTCTGAGAGATAGCCGCAAATGATGACCCCAACGATTCCGGCGACATCAAAGACCGTGGAGATATATCCCGCGTCGTCGCCTTCCAGCCCGTAGTTTTTCTGAAGCAGATACGGAGCCCACGACCACAGCGCATAACGGATGAACTTCACGAATAGATAGAAACAGCCAACGATGAAGATATTGATGACCACTTCTCTTGGCCAACCGACATCCTCTTCAGGACTGGATTCTTCGTCTCCATCCCCATCTTCGAGGTCGTCCATGGTCGGCAAGCCGACATCTTCAGGCCGGTTTCGTTGGTTGAAGAGCACAAATGCCCAGACCACCATCAAAACGACAGAGCCAGCGAAGAAAGAGTATTGGAAGCCGTATTTACCCAGGATGTAGGCCGCCAAGGTGTTCGCGAGCACGCCGCCGACCTGGTAGTTCGTGGCCCAGATTCCCATCACTTTTCCACGTTCGTGACGGTGGAACCAATGACCCATCGTGCCGACGTTGTTGGACCAACCGGTGGATTGAGCGAGGCCGTTTAGGCTCATCAACACCATGAAAGAACCAAACGAATTGCTGAAACCCATGAGGGCGTTGGCGGCGACACTGACTGCCATGCCGCCGAGCAAGATGATTCGCGGTCCAAATCGCTGACCAGCGCCGCCGGACAGGAACTGGCCAATCGTGTACGCGATTAGGTAGGCCGCTCCTAACATCCCCAGGTCAGTCGCGGACCAATTTAGTGAATCACCAAGGTCAGCCTTAACGATAGAGAATGGCTTGCGGGCGAAATAGAATCCGGCATAGGAAAGCCACGTGGCAGCGAAAACGCGCCAGCGCCAAACCTTGTAGGTTTGCTTCTGTTCAGGTGTAAGAGTGCTCATTGCTGCGTTATCTCGCGAGTTAAACTTGGGCGCAACCTACTCGACGAACCTTCACCCAATTGTCGCTTTCGATCTCTGACAACAAATTTCGCAACGCTAGGGCTTCGTGGACGATAACGCATCGAGACACAGGAGTACTCATGCGACAATACAAGAACTTACAAGTGTGGAAGAAAGCCATTCAGCTGGCAATCGACTGTACCAAGGCCACGTTGGCGTTTCCCCACCCATTTCGATACGAGCTGGGCTCTCATCTTAGAAAGACAGGAACGTCCATGCATTCCAACATCGCCGAAGCCTGCGGTCGCAAGAGCTCAAAAGACTTCGCCCGGTTTCTCCGAATAGCAATGGGGTCTGTCATGGAATTCGAAAGCCAGTGCATGGAAGCTCAGGAGTACGGTCTTATAGACGACGAATTTCTAAAGAGAGCAACCAAGCTGAAATGGTCTATCAACAAGCTAATCAACACAGAACTCGCGAAGAAGATCTGAGCGCGAAGCGCGAATTCTGAGGCGAAGCCGAATTCTGAGCGCGCAGCGCGAACTCTGAGCGCCATTGAAACGCGATCCACTCCTAACTAGACTGACAGTCACTAACAAATTCTATGGGTTCTGTATGAAGACTGTCGCGTTTTTTTCCACGCTGTGCGCCATCATGCTCACGGCATCGTTGTCCGTCGCTTGCGGAGGTCTCTTCTGTTCACAAACTGTTACCGCGCCAGCACCTGTCGACCAAACGGCTGAGCGCATCATCTTCACCGTCAATCCGGAAACGGAGACGACGACGGCTGAAGTGTCGATTCAATATACTGGCTCGGCCGACCAGTTTGCGTGGATCGTCCCTGTTGCCGGTACACCTGTGGTTGAGGACGGTTCGGTGTCCCGTTTCGACGAACTCCAAGCTATCTCGCAGGCGCAGGTCATGTTCCCATCACCTCCTGTTTGCCCGGGCGCGACCCGTCCAAGCCCGGGCGGGTTCGCCGAGGACTCCGGCGGCGGCGGTTGTGGCTGCGGAGCCGACGATTCTGGGTCTGTCGCTTTTGACAACTTCGGAAACAACTCAAACAACGTGAACAATGTGAACAATGTCGATCCGGTCACGGTCTTGGACCAAAACGTCACGGATAACTACGAGTGGGTTGTCATCACAGCGGAAATGGCGTCCGACCTGGTCGATTGGCTTCAAGACAACGAATACAACGTCTCGCCAAACATGATTCCCGTGATGCAGCCTTACGTCGACGAGGGTCTGAACTTCCTTGCCCTCAAGCTTCGCGATGGCAAGACGGCCAATGATATTGTCCCGATCCAGTTCGAGTACGAAGGCACCGAGCCAATGATTCCATTGCGCCTTACTGCCGTTGCCGCGCAGCCCTATATGGGCATTTTGGTCTTCATCCTAGGTCAGGAAACCTACTCGCCTGCTGGATCATTTGCGTTCACTGAACCCGACACAGAGGAGTTGCTCTTCGACGCAAATGAGAACGTCAACTACTTCGACTGGATGGCCCGAGTGTCAGATGAGTCCGGCGGTCGCACATTTGTGCGGGAGTTTTCGGGACCATACGGCGAGTACTGGATGACGCGATTCTACACGCGCATGAGTCCCAAACACATGACAGCGGATCCAACGTTCGAACCGGCGATCCAGTCCATGTCCCAAGACCCGTTCATCGACCTCAGTGCTCGTGTTGCCGTGGAATGCAATGACTTTGAGACTCCTAACAACGTCCCGGTGCCGGAGCGTCAGCCCTCACCCTGTGCATTCAACTACTGCGGTGAAGGCGCAACCTGCGTCGTACACAACGACCTCGCCCACTGTCTGTGCGGCGACGACCAGGTCGCACAACGCGTCACCGGACCAACCGGCGACATTCGCGTCGCTTGCGAACCGCGCGATAACCCGTTTGGCGTCACTGCCGAAGCCGGCGGCGCTGGAACCGAATTCGACCCGTGCAACGACTATAATTGCGGCGAAGGCACGTGTGTTCTGAAGGGCGGCTTCCCAACCTGTCTTTGCAGCGCCGGAACTGGCGCATGCCTGGTAAACAACCTCGTCGAGTGTGCCTCCATTCCGGGCGACGCCCCATCTTTCGGTCCCGGCGCCGGCCTTGAATCGCAAGGAAGCACCGAACCGCTTGAAGAACCTAGCAACGCTGGTGGCGGCGTTCTGCTCGCACTGCTCGCCACATGGATGTTCTTCATCCGACGCCGGTTCACCGGTTAGTTCGCGCTGCGCGCTCAGAGTTCGCTTCGCTCAGAATTCGCGCTGCGCGCTCAGAATTCGCTTCGCTCAGAGTTCGCGCTGCGCGCTCAGAGTTCGCGGCGTTGCCGCTCAGAATTCGCGGCTTTGCCGCTCAGAGTTCGCGCTGCGCGCTCAGAATTCGCTTCGCTCAGAATTCGCGGCGTAGCCGCTCAGAGTTCGCGGCGTTGCCGCTCAGAATTCGCGGCTTTGCCGCTCAGATCGTATCCGAGATCTGAGGCCGAAGGCCGAATTCTGAAGGAGCGCAGCGACTGAATTCTGAGGCGAGCGAAGCGAAGCCGAATTCTGAGGCCCAAAGGGCCGAATTCTGAGGCCCAAAGGGCCGAACTCAAAAATCAATCGTGTGGCGAGACCGCTTGTTGCTCGTTCGCACGAACGCGACGACAGCGACCAACAGGAACACGGCGCCGCCTATGAACCACCATGGGTTGATGGGCGACTCGTCCTTATCATCGCTCTCCTCTTCAGCCACATCTTCCGATGTCTTGGGCTTAAACGGCTCGTCGGAAAGGTCTGTCTTAGACTCAAACACGGTCGGGTACATCGCGTGCCAGTGGTCCAAGATTCGGTTGGCTTCTTTTGGGTCGGACGAACGCGTTCGGTAGACACCGGTCGCAAGACCACCATTGGTGACACGCCAGAACACGACTTCCCAGAGGTCCTTCTCTTTATTGAAGTAGAGCATCGTCTTCGTGCCCCGGTTTGCGTAGAGAATCTGCTCACTAATCTCGACATCAGCAGGCCATGTGAGGTCTTTCTCTTCCGCCCGGTCGTTGAGCTCATCGATGAGCTTGTCGAAGATCCGATTCGCCGCGCCTGGGTTGAAGACACCGGATAAAAACAGCTTGGGGTCTTCAGTGCTCCTGGCGATGCAGAGCTCTCGGAAATCGATCGGGAACTCCAACTGCTCGGCGATAAGGCGTAGGTTCACCCATCCGCCTGTGTGAGGCTCGGGCACTGCGTAACCGTCGGGGCAACCCTGCTTCGTCACCTTCTCCATCGTCTGTGTAGGCTTGGGGAGTGGCGGCGGAGTCTTGCGGGTCTCACGAATGAAATCTCGCACCAGCTTGTCGGCCTTGCTCCGCTGCTTGGCGGCGTCACCTCGGGCGAGCCAGTGCATGGTCACCACACCGGTTTCGACCGCCCAGGATACGCTCAGCAGCGTCGTGGGGTTGCTGGCTGCGAATGCGATTGCCAACCCATCTTTGTCCCTAAACGCTTCACCGACCGCGGGTAGTTGTTTCGGAATGCTCGCCTGTTTGGTTTCGACGCCTTCCGGGATCATTAGCTCCATCATCGTCCACACGATCGATTTATCGGGTGATACCAGCGGCGCAAGCGAGATGAGGACGACCTGGTCTTTGACCTCGCAGGCCAGGATGATCTCCATCTCGACGGCCAAGTCCTTTTTGGGCAGCCAATTGTTTACCTTCGCGGTATCGCGTGATTCATAGCCCTTCGGGCATTGCAGGCCAATGGCGAGCGAGGGCAGAAACACGAGCAGAATGAAGACGAATCGCGCCAAGTGAGATCCCATGATTTGTCCGTACACTCCTAGCGGTCGCGAGCTTCCGAAGGTCGGAATCCGAAGTAGTCTTGGAACGTGTTGCTGAACGCGCCCAAGCTGCTGTAGCCGACACTGTGGCAAGTGTCGGTCACGCTCATCTCTTCGGACAAGAGCTCCAATGCTCGAATCATTCGACTTTGTAACAGGAACTCTCGCCAGGTGATTCCGACATCGTCTTGGAATCGACGACTCAGTGTTCGCGGTGAGCAGCTCGCCGCATCAGAAGCGCCTTTCAAGTCAATCGTGAGGTCTTCCCACGCCGACTTCATCGCGGTCGTTACTTCGGGCGTCACAGGCGTTGGTTGGTAGAGCTCCCAGATGGGGTTGACCCAACGGTCGCTCAGGTAGCCAAAAAGCAGGTTTCGCACGTCTTCGACAAAGATATCGTCGCGTTTCGCGCGGACCATTTCTGCGACCAACTCACGGCCGAGCGCCGGAAACTCGAACACGGCGTGGCGAGCAGGTGATTTGCCGATGTCTTCTGGGAAGTACACGGTGCGGACCGTCGCTCCAGCCGTTTCAAACGCGTGGTCGATGCCAGCACGAATCCAAGCCGCGCGTCCACGTGGCAAGGTCCAGATCGCGCCATTTGTGTCGATCTTCACAACCCCGCTAACCGCATAGATTAGCTGGTGAACATCGTGATGGTGCATCCGGTCCGAGTAGTTCTCGAGCTCGTCTTCAAACGCTTTGGAAAGGGGGTTTCGATGTCGCATTTGCACTCCATTGCTTGGCGATCGTCGTTTGGCTTAAAGCAATAAATCATTGGAATGCTTGTTCGTCAACATTCGCGGTGGAAGGTCCGCAGACATACGCAGATTCAACACAGATTTCGCAGATTTTCAAAATGGTGGCGTCGAGTGTTCAATTGGAGGATTCCGGCGAAGCATCAGCCTAATCCCAAGAGAGTCTGCGCAAATCTGTGTCTAATCGGTGCCTATCTGTGGACCTTAGAAACGCAGGTCTTCGGGGCCGAGGACCGTTGTTCCGACTTGGGTGGTGGAAGGTCCGCAGACATACGCAGATTCAACACAGAGTTCGCAGATTTTCAAAATGGTGGCGTCGAATGCTCAATTGGAGAATTTCGGCGAAGAATAAGCCTAGTCCTAAAAAAGCTGCACAATTCTGAGCGAAGCGAATTCTGAGCAAAGCGAATTCTGAGCGAAGCGAATTCTGAGGCACGCGAAGCGAGCCGAACTCTAAAAAATCGCGAAGAATGGCGAGGCCTGTTCGATCTGCTGCGCCCACGTTTGGAACGCCGCGTACTCCTCGACCGGCACACGTTGCACGGGCATATCGAACTCGGTGTTGATGCTCACGGTCTGACCTTCAACCATCGTGGTTCGAACATAGCGCCCGTAGGTGCCTTCATAGGTCTTCGTGTCGGGCTTGCTACCCAGCTTCGGTGCACGCGGGAACTTGATCTTGAAGCTGCTCGCTGCATGCCGCGGATACGACACCAGAATCGGAATCGTGCGGTTTGGCAGGGTCGCATAGACCTGCGCCACCGCCTCATGGAAGAGGCGCGTCTCGACGACCAACGCTTTGCCATCCGGGCCAGGTCGCGCGAATGATGGACGAGTGAAATCAACGGTCAGCTGAAGCGTATCGCCTGGCGATTTCTCGCCGACCACCTCGTACTTCACAACATCGCTGCCGGGCACGATGCCCGCAGCCACAGCGCTGGCCAACTTTGCGCGGCTTGTCTCATCCGTCCGAGCGCGAAGCCCAGCACGGAACGAGACAGCGTTGGCACCGTCGAATGTAATGGTGATTCGACCGGTCAGATTTCCGGCAGTATCGAGCTCCGAGTTTACGTCCACGTATTGCGTGTTCGTGCGCAGCGCGCCGGGCAATTTGCAAGCCGCGGAGGATTGCGGGTCCGTCGTTGGGCACGGGCTCGAATGCACCGTGTCTTTCTTCGGCTCCATGCAGGTCACGCAGACAGCCGGCTGCCCTTGCACAGAGTTCGCAACAGCACCGTACATTGCGTCGGGACCATCAGGTGAAACCCAGTGAACCTCGTCTGTGTCCGGAATCTCGATGCGAATCAGCGGCGTAACATAGCGCTGGAATTCTCGAACAGGACTGACCTCTTTCGGCGAATAGACCGAGCGTGCAAGGTAGATCTCAGCTGGGATATTGGCGTGGTCCAATGCGGACTTCAGCAGCAAGTGAGCGCTACCCTCCTTCAAGAGCGCCGCGTGACTAACTTCGGTTCCAAACTCACCTGCTGATGGGTCCGGAATCCACTGCGAAATCTCATAGAACATGCGCTTCACCAACTCCGGTGATTGAGCGGGCTCCGTCTCGGTCGGCTTTGTCCAGGTATCCAGCTGTTTCGCGTACTCGGGGCTCACCTTCAGGCTGTCCTGAATCTGTTCCATCCGGTAGCGACGCGAGACCTCAAACTCCTCTAATGAGTAGCCGTTTCGATACATCTGAATCCAAGGCAGATACTCTTCAACACCCACCGATTGTGGCTCAGCACGTGGTCGCGGGTTGTCTTTCGCAAGGAAGCGAACACCGCTGACGCCGTTGTGTTCGATCGTCTCCATCCTCGGCGGGTCGTTCTCGAGCAGGAAGTTCCCCTTCAGCCCCAGGATCACGTACTCACTGTGCAGGGTTGAGATGTCCTGCATGCGGAAGAAGAACCGCACCCCGCTAACCTCGGTCCCAGGAATGGAAGCACCGCCGTATTGAAGGTAGGCGAGCTCGACGAAGTCGCCCTCGGCCAGACCAGGCATACTAAGCGTGGACTTGCCCGAGACCTGCTCAGGCTCTTGGATCGTTCCGTCCGCCTTTACCGTACGGGCCAACAGGACACGCGCATCGCTAGGGATGGAGCTTTCGGCGTAGCGGTCGATTGCGTTCTTCGTCATCACACGCACAACCGTGTGGGTCAGCGTGATGTATGAACCATCTGGGTAGTAATGCCGGGCCGCGAAATCGACCACAAAATATGCGTCATCATTTGACAGTGATTTGTTTGCGCCGTCGGCGACGGCCTTCATCGCTGCGGCCTTGCCGTCCGGCATCAGGTCGGCCAACGGCACCTTCTCTTCCATCGCCGTACGCTTCCAAACGGTGAAAGCACGCGTACCGTTCTTGCGCTCAAGCTCGTCCAGGAGTTTCAACGCGGCATCTCTTCCTTCGTCCGCAAACGCTCGGTCGATCTTCCAATTCCAAAGCTGCATCGAGGTCGGCATGCGCTTGAGTGACTCGTTCACCAAGAGCTTGGCATCTTCTGCTCGGCCGTGGCGCACCAATTGGTTTGCGTACGAAAGCTGGGACGACGAGCGGTACGGATAGCGCTTGGCATATTGTTCGTAGAGTTTCAGGCGCTCAGGCAACAACTCACTTCGAGTCGCAAAGTACGCCTCCGAAAGCTCCTTGCACTTGGCATGCATCGGCGTGATGTCCGCTGGCTTTCGGTAGATCTCACGCGCGTGTTCCAGAATCTGGATTCGCCGCGCAGCCACACAGTTCGACTCCGATGCGGCGAGCGCATCTCGCCATGCCGATTCTGCGGCTTCGTCCCAACCCTGGCCTGCCAGATAGGACGCCCAGGTGTTCAGAGGCGCCACCATTCGTAGCCGACCGTCCTTGAACGCCAGTTTCTTTGCGCGCTCCAAAGTCTGCCGAATTTCGGCATCTTTATCTTTGTCTTTAAGCTTGGAACCCAATCGATGCTGCAGGAGCACGCTGTCTGGGTCACGCTCGACCGCCTCACGCAGCGCTTGCAGCGAGATTGGGTCGCGAAGACGCGAAGGGACTTCCCAGCGGGTTTGAATCTGTGAACTCTCCAGAGCAAAGCCAGGCGCGAACTTCGGACGCCGCTCTTTGAGTTTCTTCCACGCGTCATCAAACGCGCCCGCATCATCGCCAAAGAAGCCGCTCAGCATCGTTAGGTACAACGCGATATCCGAGGCGTCGTCGACCTTCTCGCCCTTCACCAAGACCGGCTCCAGCTGCGCAGGCAGAAACACATCGGTCTCAAGGCTAATCTCGCCCGCCGCATTGCCTTCGAAGCAGTCCAGAACGACGCGGTCCTTCAGACAGGTCGGCTGAAACTTGATGGGTAGCGACTTAGCTCGCTGCTTTTGCGTTGGAATGAAGTTCAACTCAAACCAATCGCGGTATCCGTTTTGGTAGGCCAGCTTCACCAGGATGCGGTGCGTGCCTTTGGACAGTTCAATCTTGCGAATCCGCTTGCCTGTTTCGTAGCTGCCTTCGTCTCGGCGGAAGACCTCTTCACCATCGATGAACACCCGTGCGGCGCCGACAAACTGTGCCTGAACCCAGAACTCCATGTCCGACTGCGTCGTCATGAAGGTCTCCATGTAATAGATGCCGTCGCTGCCAAGTGGCGGTGAAAGCGCAAGGCTCGTTGGCTCCCACGGAACCGTGTCCTCGTAGTTCAGTTCGGTATCGACCGCGATCGCGGGCGTTAGGTACGTGTCCGTCAGCCGAGCGGCCGTCTCTGGCGCAAACGGCGTATCGAGGTCACGCAGGCGAAATGGCGACATCCGGGGCGTCAGCGCCCAACAATGCGGAAAGCCAATCGCGCCGCCGTCAAACGGTTCGATAGAGTCGGAGTGGTACCACTCCTGAAACTCGACATGTTGCTCCATGAACCCGACGTAGAGCCGCGTGGCGGGCTCCAGCTTGGCATAATCGATGCCATCCAAGAGCTCACCAGTTCGGGACTCATAGTCCATGATGGAGTCGCGCATGACGTACAGCCGCGCCGCCGAATATCGAGCCAACACGTGGTCCGGTGCCGCCTTCAAGAGTTGTGCGTGACGTTTGTACGCATACTCCAGATCGCCGCGCCAATAGGCGGCCTCAGCGTCGACAAACCGCGCGCCAATCTCCTTGCTTTTGCCAGCAAGCTTCAGCGCTTCGTCGTAATCCCCATCGAACCACGCGATCGAAGAGCGCTCGGCCAGCGTGCCGCTCTCGAACACGAACTCGTCGTTGGGGCGCATCTGCCCGCCGCATGCGCTCAAGAGCGCTGCGACCATCAAAAGAACAATCGTCTTTGTCATTTTCATTTATCGTCTCCAAGCCGCACAGACGCGTTCAGCGCATCGGTGACCTCGGCCAGGAAGGTTCGGAATTCTTGGTATTCTTCGACCGTCACACGTTGGTTCGAGAGCTCATAGCTAACATCCACCAGCAGCTCGTCGCCGTCCTTTTTGTAGTCGATGGACAGCTTGCCAAACTTGCTTTCGACCTTGGAGTTCGAGGGGATGGTATCGAAGGTCTCTTGCTTTGGAATGCGGTAGCGAACCGTCGTTTCGTTGCTGAACGGAACGCGAATCGTCAGGTCCTGCGTGCGCTTGCTCTGCTTGGCATACGCCGACAACAGGTCTTTGCGCGAAACCAACGGCAACAGGTAGGAGCGCGAGCCGTCCTGCTTGCGAATCTGCCCACCTTCAAACGTGAACTCGATGCGCGTTGGTTTTTCGAGGTCCTTTAGATTCTTGTATTTAGCCGTGATGAGCTTCGCACCGGGATAGCGGCGCGAGAGCTGCTTTTCCAAGACTTCGTCGCGACGCTCAGGGTCTTCGAGGGCCGAGCGGTAGTAGACCGCATTCGCCCCGGTCGCCACGATCGTGCCCTTGGTCACCGGCTTCTCGCCGGTCAGGTCAATCTCGAGCGTCGTCTGCATGATGTTCTGACCCGGCTTGTCGATGGGAAGTTCGACGAAGTTCGCCTTACCCCCGTCTTCGATAACCAACGCCTGTGCGCCCTGGTCCATCGAGGTCAGCTCGGTCGTGCCGTTGAACTCTGCCGTACCGTCCAAGTACAGGTTCTTCGACGGCACGTAGGTGATCGCGTGGTTGAACACGTGCATGGACGCCGGGAAGCTCTCGACCTTGCCCAGACGCCGCGTGCGAACCAATACCAGATTGGCGTCGATGCCCGCTTCTTCGAGCATGACCTTCAACAACGAAGCCTTGTCCTTGCAGTCGCCGTAACGATTACGGAAGGCCGTCGTCGTTCGATAGGGCTTCCAGCCGTGAATCCCAAGCCCGACGTGCAAATACCGCGTATTGCGGACCACGTAGTTATGGATGGCCTGAATCTTCTCGTCGTCTGTGCGCTTGCCTTTGACCAGCTCTTTGACCTTGTCGCGAATCGCTTCGTCGACAATCAGCTGCTCTTTGACCAGGTTCCACCACCACGTGCCAATCTCGTCGTAGGTCTCCTTGTTCGAGACCAAGACGTAATCATAGACGTCGCTGGTACCGGGCTGACCGGGGTCAGACTCAACGTGCGGCACGTCGCGCATGACAAACGCGGTCGACTTGAAACCCTTGGTTACCGGCGTTTGGTCAGGCAAGACGTTCTCGTACTTGTCATGGGCCAGTGACGGTGCGCGGAAATGCAGATTCCACGAGTCCGGGTAGATGACTGCGTAGCGTGCGAACCCGATGGGCCGGGCGCCCTGCAGGTAAGCGATGTCACCGAAGTAGTCGCCGCGGAAGTTGTGGTTGGCGACCTGGCTGAGTCGGTACTGCACCTCGATGAGGTCGCCGACGCCGACGTTATTCGCCTGAATCGTCACGTATGCCGTGTCGTTATAGGTCGTCGATCCCTTGCGTGAACCACCCGATTCCCAACGGTCGTAATCTTCGCTGATGGTGCCGTCCGCCTTGTGAACTCGAACGCGCAAGACGTCGACCATCTCGTCGCCGCTCTGGAATGCGACACGGTGGACCTTGGCGGTATCGATGCCTTCGGGCGTCAACACACGGTCAACACGCTGGTTCACTTCCTCACTAAGTCCGTTTGGATTCACGCGCACAATCGTCTGGTCGATGATCGTGTCGTACTCAAACGGACCGGGCTTCGTGTTCTTCGCAAACTCGCGCACATCCTCGACCAACCAAGGCTCCCAGTATCGGTCCTGATTGGGCTGCAGATACGAAAGGTAGTCGCGAATCGTCTGGTCCTGTGGACGCTGCAGCAAACCCTGCTTCAGCGAGGCGATCGCCGCCTCTTCCTTGTCCAAGGCAATCAGGAGGTCCGCCTGTTCCTTGTACAAACTCGCATCACCTGGCGCTTGTTTGACAAGCTTTTCATAGACCGCCAGCGCGGCCTCGGGCTTGCCCATCGCACGCAACAGCTGCGCTTCCTTGCGAGCCGCAAATGGCGATGATGGCGCCAACGCGCGGTATTCACGAATCAGAGCCAACGCTTCGTCGTACTTGCCGCGAGCCGAAAACTCCCGAATCAAGTCCCACCACATCGAACCCGTCACCGCCGAGAACTGCAGTCCCTGCAGCTTCAGGTCGTGTACCTTGGATGCCGTCCCGTAGGTCTCGAAGAGGTTAAGATAGCGCGCGTAATACGCTCGCACGCGCAAGGTGTCGTTTGTGCGCTTGGCCTCCAGAATCTTGTAGGCCGCCTCGTCCAGACCGCGGTTCTCGTACCAGTCGGCCAGCTCTAGCGTCGCAAACAGAAAGTCAGGGTTCTTCTTGATGGCTTTCTCGAACAGCTGCTTGGCCTGCAAACGCTGGCCCTCGCTCATGCCCGATTCCCATTCGCGCGCCATCCGCAGCACAACAAATGGGTCTTCCTTGGCACGCTCATACGCCGCCGTCACCAACTGCAGCTGCTTCCAGCGCTCTTCGTACAAGCTTGCCGCCAACGACTGACGCCGCGGCGAAACGGACTTCGGGTTCTCCAAGATTCGGTTTGCAACATCGCGCCATGGGGTTGCGACGTTCTGCCAATTGATGCTCTTCCAAAGCCACGCATTCCAGATGGCGTCGTCACCTTTGAGCTTGGTCGAAGCCGTTTTCACCTGGTCCAAAATGCCCATCGGAAGCGGAAGCGGTTTGCCATCTTCTAGCGGTTTCGCAGGCCGCGTGCCCGAAGATGGCAGCTGAATCGGATTACCTTTGGTGTCGGTCACACGAGCCACGAAGCCCAGCCCGCCATCAGACGTCGAGCCAACCTTCAATACGATCTCGTTGTCACCCTTCTGCAGGTCGATCTGCCAGGCATCATTATCGACGCTCATCCCGGCATCTTCATCACGTTTTGCGACCAATTTGCCATTCACCCACGCTTTATAGGCACCGTTGGCACCCAGCATCAGCGCGGCTTTCTGAGCCTTGTCGCTCTTCAGCATCGTCGCAACATAGGCGACCGCCGAGGTCGATGGCTGAACGGTCGTCGCCAGCGGGAACACGCAGTAGCGGTCAAATCGAGGCAGCGGACGCCATTCAACCTGCGTCAACGTGCCAGCAAATGGACCAGGCTCAATCTCGGGGCCGAGCGGCGTGTTCAGTCCTTCCATGTTCTCGTTCGAGAACGGGCCGACAACCTCCCAATTGATGACACAACCCTGTTTGCCCAGTGGACCCTTCATGCCATCAGGACCAAACGCGTAGTCACGAAGCTCGTGCCGAGCCTTCGTCATCTCTTGATAGAGCTGAAACTTTACCAGTGGGTCCTTAATCTTCTCGGACGCATCGGCGAGTTTGTTCGCATAGAGATCAGAATGTACGAGGGGAGCGAGCTGCTGGATCGCCTGTAATTTAGCGAGCGCGATGGGGGTCTGCCGCTCTTTTGCGATCTCATCGAGCAACGAATCGAGTTCATCGACGACCGGCTCTGCGTACGCGAGGGGGCTAAATGCCACCAGCGCAGCAAACAGCGCGAGGAATCGGGTGGTTGTTTTCGTCATGAAGTGCCTGCGAATGATGATGACAATGCAGTAATACACGTAGTGACAGGACGCAACGTGATCTCGCCGCGATTCATTCCCCAGTACGCCTTCGGCTGGCGTCGCCTGCGGCTGGTGTCGCCTGCGGCTGGCGTCGCTTCGCTGGGCTAGGGGCCAAGACGTTCTAGGATTGACTGGCCGAAATCGTTGAGCTGCCACGGCAATAGCTCACCGGTGGCCTCCAGCTCAGCCATTGTCGTCGGGTTCAGCCGCGCGAGCTCTCGCAAAGTGGCATTATTGGCGATCAGCTCGAAGGTCAGATCTTCGGATTCGGCAATCTCGTTTCGCCATGCACGGAGCGCTTGATACCGATCTTCTTCTTCATCGGTCGGACGCGGATACTCGCGTGGTTTCCGCGGCGCTTTCTTTGGCGGAACCTCATCGTCGCGCGATGCATCGATGGCTGCCTGCAACGATTTCAGGCGATGCCTCACAGATGACTTCAGCCCGTGAATCCGCTGTTCAATCTGTTTCGCCGAGCGCGGGTTGAGCGCCGCAATCTTAACCACTTGGTGATTGGGTAAGATATGGAACGTCGCCATATTGAGCTCGGTACAAAGCTCATGACGCCAGATGTGAATCGCCTTCAACATCGCACGCTGCTTGCCTGTGAAGTTGTTTGGGTACTTCAGGCGCCGCCAACCGTCTGGGTCGAAATCGATCGGCGTATACGTCGTCTTGCGCACCATATAGTCGCATTGCTGCAAAAACGGCTCATACCAACCGTCTTCCTCGAGCAGGCGCTTGAAGTGGTCACGCATCGAGTGCAGGTAGATCACGTCTTCGGCCGCGTATTGGGCCGGCTCAGGCGGCAGCGGGCGCGTCTTCCAATCGAACTTCTGGTACTTCTTGGACGCCTTCACGTCGTAGAGTAGGTCCAGCAGAAACGCGAGGCTATCGCGCTCATACCGCAGGAACTTCGCGGCGATCTGCGTATCGAACACATTTTGGAAACTCACACCGTAGTCGCGGTCCAAAACATTGAGGTCGTTTGCCGCCGAATGCAGGATTTTCTCGATGCTCTCGTCCGAAAAGATGTCCCAAAGCGGCATCATTTCTTCGTGCGACATCGCCAACGTATCGACCAACGCACACGCACTTCGGCTGGACACCTGAACCAGGCAAGTCACCGAATTATAAGCGTGAAACTGGTCGCTTTCCGTGTCTACACCAACCTCGTCAGCCGAGGCAAGCTCTTCGCGGCAGAACGCTTCAAGCGTCTCCGGGTTATCAATCCAAATATGTTCCATGGCGCAAACCTAGACCATAAGCGGCCCAGATGGCAACTAGCGCTTGAGCTCAACGATGACCGAACCAAATCGGCCATCACGTTCAACGATGGGCGCGTAACCGATGATGTATTGCGACGCATCGCCCTCCAACCACTCTAGAATGGCCGGTTTCAACACCGCATCCCCTTCGGATTGCTTACCTTTGCCGTGAATGATGCGAAGGAATCCATCACCTCGGCTCACACACGTCTGCAGTACAGCTTGCACGCGCTCCAGCGCTTCGGCCTTCGATTCGCCGCGCACGTTAACCTCCGGGACGCGATGCTCGCGCTCGTACTTTTTGAAGCGCTTCAATAGCTCTTTCTGTTCGCCCGAGAGCTTCACCGAATCGAGGCTTTCAGGGTCTTTGTCCAGACGCGGCGTGCGCAAATTGGAGGGTTGCTTCTCGACCGTGACCTTCGGCTCTGGAACATAGTACTTCGGGTTCTCGATGCGCTGGTCGATGCCCCCCATCGCAAGTTCAAGCATGCGCTGGTCGCGCAATTCTTCGAGCTTCGCACGCGCATCTTCTGGAGAAGGCGCATCTTCGGGGACTTCCACCTCAGGTTGTTTGTAGAAATCCGGCTCCCAGTCATCACCGGGCATGCCGTACTTGCCCTTGTAGAGGTCGGCGCGGTCAATGCCATCGACCGCCTGTGCAAATAGCTGCTCGTCCGTGAGCTTCTCTTGCGGCGCAGCCTGCGCCTCTTTGCCGTACTCAATCGGTTCTGGTTCTGGCTCCTGAGCATCACGATGCGGCAATTCCTTGCCCACCTTAATGCCCTTGAGCTGGTCCTTCAGCGAGCCTCCGAAACTGGTACTTTTCGACTCAGTGCCCCTTTGACCAGATTTCTTCTTCTTCGCCACGAATCAAGAACCAAGAACCAAAAACCAAAAACCAAGAACCAAGAACCAAAAACTAACCAAGCTTCGACATCACCACTTTCTTCACAGTGTTGCCGTCGGCGAGCCCTTTAACGCGACCCATGACAGGTCCCATCACCTTGCCCATATCGGCTTTCGAAGATGCACCGGTCGACGCAATCACTTCGTCGACGATTTCAGCGATGGCTTCTTCGGACAACTGCTCCGGCAGGTAAGCTTCGATGATTTCGAGCTCGCGGTCTTCCTTGTCAGCCAGCTCATCACGTCCGCCATCACGGTACTGCGAGCTAGCGTCCTTGCGCTTCTTCGCCTCTTTCGTCAGTACGGCGATCATGTCTTCGTCGCCCATCTCACCTTTGAAGTCGATCTGCGCCGTCTTGATAGCCGAGATGAGCATGCGCACGGTCGTGAGCTTCTCTTTCTCTTTGGCCTTCATTGCCGCTTTCATATCCGATGTCAGTTGTTCCATCACAGCCATTTCATTTCTCCTTTTTGGTGTGGGAGGTGCGGAACACTAGATTCTTGGATGGTATTCCGCAAGCCCCACGGGGGAGCTCGCTGTGCTCGCGTTTCAGCTCGTTGTGCTCGCGTGTCACCTACCCAATGCTATCGCCGCGAGGAATTCGTTCATCACGATCGCAACGGCGGTTGTCGATGGAGCACTTGCTGAATCAGCAGCGCTTAAGACACGATTAACACCGCGCGAACCACTCGAATCTTCGTCTGCAAAAGCAAAGGTTAGAATTTCAATCGCCTCTCTTACCTGTCGCTCTTTGCCCTTGTCGCACAGGTGATTGAGGTCTGACTCAATACGCTCCCAACGACCGCGCAACAACATCACCACATCGTACACGTAAGTCAGGTCTTTCTCGGTGCCCTCACGACTACCCCTCCGCTGGCTCGCCAGCACCTTCTGAACGACATAGCTAGCTGGTGAAGGAACCCGGAATTCAATTGAATCAAGAGTCACCGAAATCGAATCAATCAATAGCAAATCCAAGTATCGTAGGAGTTGCGCCCGAAGATTTTGCTGAACTTCTTTGGGGCTCTTCGGATTCCCTGTTCGGTCCGTTTCACTTCCCTTCAGCGGGGCCAGGAATTCGATGTAAGTTGCCGCGAGTGTGTCCGTCCCAAACTCTTCGCGCTGAAAAAACTGAATCGGCGGGTCAGACAACCTCGAGTGCACCGCCACATAGCCGTTCTGCTTCAATACCTCCCTTAACGGGGTGCCAAGCATAGGCAATGTCTCTGGCACCGCGAGGTCGATGTCCAACGTAACCAGGGTGTTGTGTCGAGTGGGCTGGAATTCACTAAGGGTGCGATAGACAAGTGGGACCAATCCGCCAATAAGGACGACCGAAGCACGATAGTCTTCCAGCGCATGGAGTACATGGATTAACTCGTTAAGCCGGGGATCACTCATGAGCGTGCCAGCTCAGAATGACCTCCACGATGTGCTCTGCTTGTTCACGCCCTCTATCCCTTCGCCGTGATGCATCAAGAGCAAGCTGAATTGGGTCTACGATGCGGGTGTCGTTCACAACTTGCACGCCACGACGTACCGATGAACCCAACGGTTTTGTCAGCAGAAAATCAGCTTGGTTTACTGATGTTTCCTCTAATGCCGCCGATTTCAAGACCACACCAAGGTCTTCGAACACGTAGACCTCCTCAGTTGTCGAGTTGGAATGTGTCAGTCCGTATGCCTGCGACGCAAGGTGTCCCGATGCCGCAACACTTGATTTCGCACGCTTCAACACCGAATTTAGGTTCTCTTCCAGCACCGACCGAACCGGCGTTCGGTAGGGCTGTTCCAATCTGCTGAAATCTATCCAATCCAATAGCAACTGTCTGAGATCTAGCAGTTCAAACCTGCCTCGCTTCCAGCTTAAGAAGCCGGCTTGCTGCAGCGTGTGCGCAAATTGATACGCTTTTGCTTGAGAGACTCCGACCCAATGTTCACTGCTTAAAGACAATGGTCCGGTGATCGCCAGTCTCGGCTTCGACCACATGTCCGGCGGCGATCCATTCAGTATCATGACCTTGAGCAACCACTGATTGAGATCGGTGAACAGGGTTGTGTTTCGAACCGCAGACGGCGTTTGAACCTCGGTTGTTCGCGGTGGGCTGTACCGGAGGTCTAGGCCAAGAGTTGGGACAATCACGCGAGCTCGACCGTCATGATCGACATAGCCCCAACCTTGCTCGGGTCGAAGACTCCTGACCAGCTTTTCGATTGTGGCATCCAGGTAGGGAGAAATACGAGGGGCAGAAATCACCACAACGATATCATCATCGAACTCGTCGAAGAGCCGACCCAACACATTCATAGCTTCAATCGCGTCGCCCGACTCCGCCCGACCGATTACCCCATGGATGTTCTCACCCCCAACATGCGCCTCAAAATGATCCCCGGAAATTTGGCAGTCATCAAATATGTGGTTCAGGGCATGTTCCATTTACACTCCGGAATGTAATTACATTTTAGAATATAATTACATTCCTAAATGTAAAGTATTCTACACCCGAATATCGTCGAGGTGTCGGAATCTCAGTTCCACTTCAGTTGCAGCAAACGTGTCAGCCATCAGACCGAGTTTCACATCCCGACCGAGCTCAGAGACCAATCGCGCAGGCAGCTTCGCGAGCTTCTTTGGGTCAATCTTGGGGGCGCCAAACGCGCGAATGTTCTTAATGAAGCGTCGGCGAGGGGTGGCGTTCCACCGAAGCTGCATCTCAATTCGCGCGAAGTTCTTTCCGCCGAAGTTGCGTTGGATGCCGACATCCATGCGTCGGTCCCCCTTGTTGACTTGCATCCATTCCCGGCACTTTAGCGCTTCGACCCTGTCTTCTAGGACTTCGGTTTCCAGGAGCGGCTCAAGAACCTCCCAGGCAGATTCCGGCGTGAACGTCAGGCGGTTGATCTGTTCCATGGGTTGGACAATCTCGAAGTCCACAAAGAACGCGGTCCATTTGGGAAGCAACTCCAGCATCTCCGCAGGGTGAGCGATGCCAACGATCGCCTCTTCCTCAAGTGTGAATGGGTTGTCGTCCGGATCGACCAGCGTGCCCTCGTCAGTGATCGAGAACGTGGCCTGAAGCCTGTCCTTTGCGTCGTACACACCCCAAACCAGACCTTGCGCGACCAGACGAGTGCCAATTGTTCGCACGATGTGCACTAGGAATTCAGGCGTTTGCCAGCGAAATCCCTGGTTCATTGCCTCCTCGAACACGTAGCCGCCAACGGCCACGTTCAGCGCCCATTCACGCTGGAACCGAGCAATTCTTGGGGTCGTGGGGCCTTGAACCTGGATCGAAAGATCCCGACGAAGTTTGGCAACCGACTCGCCGTCTTTTAACTCGCCCCGATCATCGAGCCCGAAGTTATAGAGGTGCTCAAACCAATACTCGGCGGCCGTTTTGTTGATGCGCTCGAGGTAATCCGAAGCGTAATGCCAGTTGTAATACCGGTCGCTGTACAGCGCGAAAACGGCCAGCAACCATCCAGCAATCGGGGTATCGGATATTTGGAACGCACGAATTCCCGGAGACCCATACCAGACGCTGTCTTCGTCGCGCATCTGGACCGCGATTTCCGAGAGCGTGCTCTCGTCGGAGAAAACGGCGGCGGCATAGTGCTTGTAATGACAGTCGAGCGCATGTTCGCACTGCTTCGACATTTCGAACCCAAACACTGCCAATGAATGAGGCTCGCAAAAACCCGCAAGTTCATCGAAGTGCTCCACCTCAACCAGTGGAGATGTTTCGCCACGCACTTTCACAAACTTGAGCAACGCTATCTTCGACGCATCGTCCAGCGGCTCGCCGTCCCGGTCAAACACCGGCAGGTCGGGCAGTTCAAGCTTCTCGAGTTCGACATCGGCGATTGCCGGCGCGGTTAGGATGTAATCTGGAAGTGAGGCCATCGGTCTCTCGTAGATGTTCAAAACAGCTTAGCTACGCGGTCCAGTAGAACACACGCCTTTCGTCTCTTGGTTCGGAGGTGAATCCCAATCGTTCATAGAGGTTTCGGGCCTGGTTGTCTTTGTGAACTGATAACCAAATTGGGACGCCACGACTTCGGGCGTCACTAACCAGTTCCGTCAGCACTGTAGCGCCGATTCCTTTCCCCTGGAACTCAGGCTTCACCACGATTAGGTCTAGCCAATCTCGATCGTCTTGATGTTCGAGCCGAATCCACCCTACGCGCTGGCCATCACATTCAATCCAGCGCGTGTTTGCTGGGTCCCACGCATCTTGATTTTTTTGGATTTCATGCGGAGGCCAGCCGTTTGGGAAGTCCTTCGCAAACGCAGACTCCAACATCGGCCAAGCTTCCGCCCACGCATCTATGCCAACTTCTGACAATATTATTTCGGGCATTCGAATTCCGATTTTGAATCCATTCTGGGGCCAACAATCTCCCATGATTGAATGATTGTTAGGCCCAAACCAAGGAGCCCGTTATGACACAACAATCCCCAAAAATCGCGGTCATCTATCGTTTTGTCGTCAAAGACGGCCTGGATGAACCGTTCAAGGAAGGATGGGCGGACCTCACAGACGAAATCCACAAGCAGTCCTGCAGCCACGGCTCAGTCCTGCATTACGCCGGCGACAACGAGTACATCGCCTACGCCCGCTGGCCGTCGATGGACGTCCTGGATGCATCAAACGTGACTGGAGCACGAGCTGAAGCGGCACGAAGCAAGATGGGCGAGTCGTGCTCGAAGATCGAGACGTTGTACAAGATGGAGGTCGCCGAGGACATGCTGCGAGCTTATTGAAGTCCAATTCAAACGAAATCTCTTGCACCAACGGATCCCGTTCACGGCCCGATGTGAGACCGGTAGACCGACCACGGAATTGACTGCCCACACTCACATGTTTATGCTCTGAAGCTAACAGGTGGCACGGCCACTGAGACCACGATATGTCCAATGACGACGCGCGAAACATTCCAAGACGTGCTACGCAAACAAGCTGCGAAACAGCGGCCTCCAACTATCGAGGCGTGCTGGAAGCAAGTCATGGCGATAAACAACCTAAAGACCCTGACCCCAGCGTCTTTCTCCGGCGCGACTTCTGGGCTTGGGCTGAACGCGAAGGCTACATCCTCGAAGCGCTCCCCGCAGACTTCTCAAGTATTGGGCACGAACACGCCATAGCTTTCGGTGGCGACAACCGCGTGCTGAAAGCAACCATCGACGGGTTTTTCGGCTACTGCGTCGAAATCGACGAAGACGGGCCCGCTTTGTATCCCAACACATCGCCGCTGGTTTACCTCGATCGACTGACCCTACATCAGCAGATGTTTCACGTTGAGCAGGCGGTTTTTCTCGGTCTGTATGGCGACCGCGGCAACTACACCATCGTAACCCAGCACCCATTCGTCGAAGGCACTAGAGGCTCCTTCGAGGGAATCACTGCAACGATGTTGGCGCACGGTTTCCAGCCATACCCAAAGGCATTCGGCCACGAGACATCGCTCACGTTCTTCAACGAGATAGCATTCGTCTCGGACCTTCGCCCAGTCAATGTCGTTCATGTAGCGGGACTCGACATCCCCGTGGACGCGCTTGTGACACCAATCGACGCGGTGCAATACGAACGCCTTCAACGACTAGCCAAAAACAGTTAAGAACGGCCATCGGCAGTCTCTCAACGCTCCCATGTACGTCAGCGCCCATCATTGCCCGTGATCCGGAGGAAACTCGCCTACGCCCGCTGGCCGTCGATGAACGTTCTGGGCGCTTCAAACGTGACTGGAACGAAGATCGGCGAGGACCTGCTACAAGCGTATTAAAATTACAAAACCATGGTTGCATTTATAGCGAATAAAGGTTGTGTTTATAGCGTTTGCAGTTAGAGTTCGTATTGGAGGCACTATGGCATCGAACAACGACAAACTGGACCCGCTCGAAGCGACACAGACCGAACGTGTCGGTTTCGCAGAGATGTACAAATTGTTGGAGGGCGTTGGTTCTGGTGGAGAACTTCAATTGGTCGGACCCGATGGTCAGAGTGTTGAGGTCCCAAAATCGGCCCTATACCTGCTGGAGCAAATGGCGCAGGTTCTGGCGCGTGGTGACGCCATTTCGTTAGTTCCCGTGCACAAAGAACTGACGACACAACAAGCCGCTGACATTTTGAACGTCAGCCGGCAATACCTGGTCCGATTGTTGGACGACGGCAGGATTCCGTTTCACCGCGCTGGCACACATCGACGAATTCGCTTCGATGACCTCAAGAAGTTCAAACTCAAACGTGACAAGGAACGGCATCAAAACCTTGATGAGTTGACTCGCCTCACGCAAGAGTTTGGCGGATACGACGACCTGCCCTAGAACGAGGAAACATTGGGGAGAACGACAACAACTGCCGTCTTGGACGCAAACGTCGTGTTTCCGTTTACGCTCCGCGACACTCTATTGCGTTCTGCCGCCGAAGGTTTGTTTCACCCCCTTTGGTCCTCGGAGGATCTTGGACGAAGTGACACGAAACTTGATCAAAAAGGGACTCGTGAACGAAGAACAGGCAATGAGGCTCGTTGCGGCAATGAACTCGGCTTTTCCCGAAGCAATGGTTGATGGGTTTCAACACCTAATCGACGAGATGCCCAACGATCCAAAGGACAGACATGTTGCAGCGGTTGCGTCTCACCGCAGTGCAGAGTTCGTCGTCACCAACAACCTGAGAGACTTTCGCAATCTCCACGACGTAATCGTTGTTTCTCCCGACGAGTTTCTTTTTGAGTTCGCACTCGATTCACCAACCGAAATGAAAACGGTCCTGGCCCGACAATCGGAGGCATTGAGCAATCCTAAACGCACAGTCGAAGACCTGTTGAATGCGCTGGAGGGCACAACGCCGAAGTTCGTTGAGGCAGTTCGCGTTGCAACCGTGAATGATTCTGGAACCTCCTGAGACTACCGTGCTAATCAAAGGGAATGCGTAAATTCATCACTTTCTCGATTCTCGCCCTCTTCGTCTTCGCCTGTTCAGACGACTCCACCACAACGAACAATGGGTCCGCGGACCTGGGTTCGGATCTGAGCCTGGACGCCGGTTCTGACAACGGCGTGGATGTGCCCGACACTCCGGCGGATATGGTTGACGACACCGGCGGAAATCCGGATGCGTCGATGGATGCCGGCGATGATGCCGGAATGGACATGGCGGAAGACACCGGCCCAGACATGACCGCGATGGCGTGCACCAAAGAGCCAAACGCGGGCTCGCCGCCAGCAACGACATGCCTACACGGCGCTGCAGATTGGCTCGCGTGGCAGTGGGTAGTCGACGAAGAGATGACTGTTTCTGAAATTCAGATGCACACAGACGAAGGCTCGGTGGCGTTGTTTGCCGACGACAACACGCGTCCGGGCACCACCCTATTCGAGGGTCTTCTGTCTGATGCAGATGCTGATGGATGGCGAACCCTGACCATCGATCCACCGATAACAATCACCGCCGGAACCTACTGGCTGGGCGAAAACGTGGGCGTCTGCTCCACAGTAGAGAATGGCACCGAGTTCGCCTACTTCACGTCCAATTCGAGCTCTGGCCCCTGGTCCGGCCCATTCATGGCTCATCCGTTTACAGCTCGGATTGCCGGGAGCTGCCCTTAAGCCATGATCATAGAAATCCTGTTCCTCCTCTTCATGTTGTTTTGTATCGCGTTGATCATTCGCAAGGCATCCATGGATGAGCGCATGAAGCAAATTGCACACGATGACTCAGACCTGCCGCCGCCAGTCGTCGAGAGATTCGCGTCACTGCAAGCGATGCTTACGAGCGATGCTGCGCGTCTACAGTACGCAGAATACATTCATATGGTCGGGTATATCGCGAGCGCGGATACAAGAGAGATCGACGTGGACATCATTCTGCTGACCGACAGGCCGAATGACCATGAACTGCAGTTCCACCAAGTCTACATCATCGACACAACGGGACGGATCCACATTATTGAACACGAACCAGTCGGCCGCCGTGACCTTGAAGAAATGGCGGCCAAACTAGCCGATCGGTTGGGTGTAGAGTTTCGCAGCGATTAGTTTCAACCGCCTTCCAAACTCAGCAGGTACCCTACCAGCTCGTCGACTTCGGTGTCTGTTAGCTGCGACGTCACGCCGTGCTCATCAGCTGGATTGCGAGTGGTTAGAACGTCTCGAAGCGTCGCGGCCGACCCATCATGCAGATACGGAGCGGCATTCCACAACCCATGCAACGTAGGTGTGTCAATTCCTGTCAGGGTTTCTCCAAGACGCTCACCGGAGCCGGCGCCCTGTGTTCCCACGTCGTGAAGCAGTGGTTCGGTAGGGGTCACAAACTGGCTGTCGGTCAGGCGCGCGCCCGAATGGCAGGTCGTGCAGCCGGTCTCGGCGCTCTCGAAGATGACCTTGCCCGCTTCCGCGTCGGCAGTCAGCGAACCATCCGCGTTCCGATACGGGCTACGCAGGTGGCCGTCAAACGTTGCGAGGTACGCGGCGAGTGCGTCCAAGTCGGTCGAGATGCCCGCTTTGGGGTC
>JAUIBR010000091.1 GCA_030427705.1 bacterium
AAATTTCGAGTCACAAGGGCAGGAACTAACCGGTCTTTGGATCTTCACTCGGCATCAAGATTCCAAGATTCCACTGAAAGTCGAACTCCGCTCTTCAGACCTTAAGACCCGTTTTTTTCAAGGCACGGTGAAGCCTACGGATGGAAAGGCCGCTTGGCGGAAGGTCGTGTGGACACAGACTCCGAAGCTGGCAAAAGCGTCGGATCTGACCTTGGTGGTTGGGAACCATCGAGGTTCGAGCTGGGAGATCGCTATCACCACGAGTCCAGTAGGCGATTCTTTCGTTCCCAAGTACTTCTCACCTCGAAAGGAAATCCGGGGTGGCTTTTCAATGGGACCGGTAGAGATTCGCCGGCCTGATGCCGGAGGTGGCAGTATTGGCCTCCGGACTGAGTTTGACGGCAAAACCACCTTTATGACTGAGATCCGCGGAACCGCCGCGGCGAAGGCGAGTGCCTACCCTCCACTCGCAGTCCCAAGGTGCCGTGGAAAGACCTGTGGAGGCCCAACGAACATCGCTCAAGAGTTCAAGGCCTGTGGCGAAGACCGCTACTCCTTTGATGGATTTGGCGAGGGCTACACGTGTCGCTTTGTCTGCAACCACTTTGGTCATTCCAGCTGCGGTGGGACGGTAAGTTCGAAACTTACTGTGCAAACTACGTGCTCCAAAGCTCCGGGATGGAGGACCGACGCTTGTGATGCAAAGCTGGGCCCTCGCACACAATGCCATTGCGGTCCAACTCCGAGACAACCGCCCCCAAAAAACGCCCAAGTAGTGCCCCGTATCCATAGAAACGGGTACGTCTTTGTGAGAGATGGGAATGACCTCCATGTGGTCGAACTTGAGACTCTGAGACAGCACCGATTGACAGGTTTCGGGAAATCGCATCTAGAAGTTGAGGGCAGTTGGCTTCTGAACAGGAAGGCTCAACGACTCTGGGACCTGAAGAAGGGGCGAGCCGTCAAGTTACATAAGTGCGATGCGTCGCTGGTGAGTTTCCACAGTCGACGGCCCGTTCAATTTTGTCGAAAGGGCAACAAAGTGACGGCTGTTCTTTTCGGGCAAGGCAAGACGATTCAAGTCGGAGCGGTGCCCAACGACTATTTGCCGCTCAGGAATCTGCCAAGCGAACCCGAGATCCAAAGGTTCTCTTTGTATGGCGATAGGGTAGCCTACCGCGGCCCAGATGGCTCAATTCAATGGTCGACTTCAACCCGGTCTTGGGAGCCGCTCGAACTCAAAAAGGAGACGGCAAAAGGATGGGTGTTTGACCCAACCAAAGTCTTACCTGTCTCCAAGGTGACGAAACGCTATATCGCCAACGACTCCTATCTGTACGACCGACAGACGAAGAAGCTCTATATCATGCCAGTACCCGGCAGATTTACGGATGACCTTTCGCGGTACGAAAACTACTTGAGAGATTCAAAGGGTGTGTATCGGCTGGCGCCTGTTCCCCACGGCACCGTTTGGGTTGGACGCCGTGCGTTCTTCCACATTTCGATGTGCCCAGAGGATTACAAGTGCGTCGCCCTGCCTGCGCCACACGATCAAACTGTGTACCTCGATTTTGAGCCCGATCAGATGCCGATGGATTGGTACATCAAGCCCCAGCTGTTTAACTCGCGCCGAACGTATCGACCCCTTCGGAATCAGGAGAGGGTGTTTTGAAGAAAAGTCACCGACCAGGCTGGAGTGCCAAAAGAGGGAATCAAAGATGTTAGCCGATTCTTCCTGGCCAAAAATGGGCGGAGACCTCGCTAATACTCGGCGTTGGCGTGGGCGGCTTCCAGATGACTTTCGCATTGCCGAGATCGCGATTCTCCCATCCGATACTGTCCCTCAGCTACGCGGCATCGGGTCCGGCGCTTTGGGGCCGCAGGGTCTCGTTATCTCACATGCCGGATTCCTGACTTGCATCCGAGAACGCGAGATTGTCTGGCAGACCAATGTGAGTGCGGCTCTGGAGGTCCGACACGGCAACTATTCTCCACCAACCATTTTGGAAGACGGTTCCATTGTTGTCACAGGCTCGATGCGAGGCGTACTGCTGTCTTCCCATGGGGAGATATTGGAGTCAGTTCAGGTGAAGGTCAGCACCGACGATAGCGGTGTTGCGCCGACCCCATTGTCTCCGGGGTACGTAATCACGTGCATCATGGGTGACGTTCACATCGTTGAATCTGGCCAGTCCCGGTGTCTCGGGAATTTTGGGTACGACATTGTACCGCCAGCGGTGTTCTCAAACGGCGACTTGCTAATCAGCGGCTACGGCGAGGCGGGATTAGTCCGCATCGGTCAAGACGGAAGACGATCGTGGTCTGTAACCAAAATTTCACCAGACTATGTACCCACAATCAACGGTCACAGTGAGTGCGCGGTTGGGTGCAAGAACCAAAAGACGTCGTTCGTCGTCGCTTCCGACGGGACGTTACTGTTTCGCATTCCAGAATCGCGCATATTCGGCGTTGATTCGCAGGAACGATGGGTTTCGGCGTCTGATTCGGTTCTGTCGGTTCATTCAAGGGACGCACAAGAGATTTGGTCGGTTGATATCAAAGCCAAATTTGGTTGGGGCGGGTGTGGCTTTGTAGTGGACCGTGACGACGCGATTCTCTTAGTAGACGACGGCGAACTTTGCGCTTTCCAAGAAGGCTCGAAGACTGTTCTGTATTCGTTGCCTGAACCGAGTGGGATGTTTCCCGCGGGCGAAAACTCGATTGCGATTTTGTCGAGTGATTCGCTCAGAATTCTCCACTAGCCTTCAAGCTTCTCGACAATCAAATCGATGAAGTCTTCGGCGTTGAAGTCCCGATATTGGTAGGCGTCTTCGAACCAATCCACGATGGAGTCTTCCTGTCCCTCCTTCATGATCTTGCCGACTTCAGCGCGGTAGTTGACCAGCTCGATGACTCGGCCAAGGACGCCTTCGGCGGCGCGGTCGTGAGAGTATCGGTCGCGAAGCCAGGTGATGATGAAGTAGACCAAGGTTGGGTCCGCATCTTCGATCAATGTCCACGACTGCAGCGGCGTAGACGTGGCGTTTTCGATGCCCTTTAAGATGCGCATCGCCTCGCGTTTTTCGTGTTCGAAACTCATGGATTGCCTACGGGTTTGGCGGTGCCTTGGAAGTACGCCTGGTACTTTGGCCACGCATACATTGCGATTTTTCGACCCAGAATCAGACCTTCTTCGTTATCGACTCGGATGTGATATCCGCCCCAGAGGCGAGAATCCGCGGCCATTTCGCCTGCTTTGGTGAAGCTTGGGACGTAGAGTCGGACTTCGGTCGTGGTGACATCCGTCGCAGGCTTGCCATCAACCGCTTGGATCTGCGCGGCGGTAAACCCGGGTTCGGTGACGGCACCGGCAGAGTGGATCGCGATAGAACCAAATCTGTCACTTCCTGTCAGTAATTCCAGCGCCCTCGACGCTGCACCGCTCGCCGTTGCGTGTCCGGATGGATAGCCAGGGAAGGGCGGGGTTGGGAATTGAGCTGGAGAATACGGCTGAAACTGCTCACCAGGAATCGTGCGGACACCCTGACCTGGACCGGCCCAAGCCTTGATTTCCTTGCCTGCGTACTTCATGCGGACCCACCAATACGGGCGCCCAGTATCGTAGTAGCGCTTGGCTTCCCAGCACGCGATAAACGCGTCCATCACTACGTTTGAGACGACAAAGAACAGCTTGATGTCCTCATCCAGCGTGTGTTTGTCGCGTCTTGATACGTCTTGCGCAAACTGCAGCCAGTGACCTGATTGTCCGGTCGAGCGTGGGCCTTCGCGCATCAGCTCCACGATTGCCTTTTGCTTCAGCGTCAGGTTGGCGTTGGCGTGCAGGGTCTCGTCGATTTCGCGTTCCAGCTGCTCGGAACCCCAGGCGGGTGGGGGCGGTGGTCTGAATTGTTCGGGGCTCTCGAGCGCAAACGGCTTCACGTTTCCCCACTGCGCGGTCAGGAAACCAGGCCACATCTCGCCCGTTGCCTTGGCGAACGGGTAGGGGCGCCAGGACATGGCGTCATTGACCTTGTCCTTGTCGTTCTTGGCCATGTATCCGGTGTAGTCCGAATACGGTTTGCCATCACCACCTTCCTGCTTGCCCGATTGGTTCGAACCGTCCGCCGTCCGAAACTCGATGAGAGCGGCAGCAGCCGCGTTTCCTACCCCAGCCGGCGTTGTGGGGTCCGTCGACGTGTCGTCCGGGTTGTGCCCCAACTTCACGAATTGCTCGCGAATCCACTCAGCATCTTCCGGATAAACGAATAGCAATGTCCGATAGGCTGCAAACGCGATGGCCTTCTCTTTGTTTTCCTGAGTCCGCTCTGCCTTCGGCCGGCGGAGCTTTCCACCCAGACGTGTGCCGACGGCAATATCATCGTAGGCCGCCCAGGCGTCGTACATCCCCGTCAGAACAACTGCCATCGTGCGTGAAAGGATTGTCGGGCGCGGTGCGTACCGAACGGCATCACGACCTGATGCTTCCAGCAGAATGTCCAGCCACTGATAGGCAACGGTAGGCTGGAAATCGGCCGCTGGCATCCGGTGGACGAGGTGGTAGCCTTTGGGGGCGACCATGACCTGACCAGTGTCAGGGGCGACCTCCCCTGATGGCCCCGATTGTTTGGGTACGGGTTTTGTTTCGACTGCATCCGGGCTGGATGGCTGTCCTGCGCACGAAAGCGCAAACACGACGAGCAAGAACAGTATGAATTGCGATTTCATGGATCGACCATCCTTAGTCCGCAAAGTGCGGCACGGTTAGTTCACAATGGAGTAGGTCTTGTCTATCACATCGTGGCCCTGGGGGCAGAGCATACGATACTCGATGTTTCCGCCGACCATTCGCCCCACCGTGGTGAGGTTCTCTGTGGTTTCAAGCGATAGCGTGTTGCCTGTGTAGTTCTTGCCGCAGGCGTCACAGTGGTAGTCGATGATGAACTGTGATTTTTCCAAAGGCCCGTCCTGCGGATTTGGCAACGACTCCAACACCTGGCGCTCCATCAGGACATGCCACGGACTTAACTCTCCCGTGTTTGTGAGCAACGCTCGCAAGCGGTCTACATCCAATCTTTGACACGCTAGGTCGGCAACAGGCCGGAGTTTGAAGGTGAAGTTCTGAAGCTTCAAAGGGTTGTCGAGCTCGGCTGCATGTCGGGACAACAAATCGGAGATTTGGCGGCTAGATCGCTTATGATGAACGATGCCGGAAACCAAAAGAAACAGGCCTTCAGCAATCGCCGCCACCACACCTATGCCAACGACGATAGCAAGCCAAAACCACCATGAACTGAAGAAGTCGGGTTCCATCTAGGGGCATCCGGTTGGGTGAGGAAGGTTCATCCGTGTAAGTAACTTCGACAATCTGGCCTCAGTGTCAGGTTTAACACCTATGGTGCTGTTTGGCAGCGTTGAACTCCAGCTGTCATGCCGTGGCAGCAATAAGAACTTCCTCCGGTTTCCATTCGTGCTGGAGCCACGCAGAAAACGCCCAAACATGCGATTGCACGTAGGCATCCGGATGGTCTTGAGGTCGCTCTTCGCCGTGCGATTCCAAGAAGCGCGCGGTCGCGGCTAACAGGCGGGTGCGGCCGTCGTCCGAATCAATGACCGAACCATTTCGGGCCGCTACGTACCATGCGTCCAAACCGAGTGCGTTGTGTATTGGGATTCCCGTCGAAGCAATCTCATAGATTTCGAAGTTCTCTTCGTTCAGAGAAGTTGGCCAAGATTCCCAAGATTTGTCGATGCAGTGCGAGGTTGTTTCGTAGTCAGTCGGTAGGCCAAATCGTTCGGGCGGCAATCTCCCACTGTATCTCAGAATCCAAGCGAGCGGACTTGTTCGGACAAGTCGGTACCCATCTGGAGCGATACTTTCGCGGAAGTGGTCGGGTTCGATGAGGTAAAACGTTGTGAGTACTCCCATCAGTGACTGCCGTCGCGAGAATGTAGCCCGTGGATTTCCGCACAGGGTTCCCAAGGCCAACCGAAGTGCGCCATCGAGACGGCGAGCACCGCAGCGACGTACGGGAAGTACGGGCTGAATCCCGGAAACAGGAACGTCGCCCCCCAAAGAGCACCGACCACAACCGAAATCATCGCTGCCAGCACAACGAGCTGCATCAGGTATGACTTGAACCCGAGGTGAATCACGGGAATGGCCATGAAGAATGCTTGATGCAATGCGACCCGTGTCTTGTAGTTGTGGATGTCGGCACAGGGGATTGGACGTTTGCCTTGGGCGATGAGCTCATTGAGTCGCGTCCGAAATCGTTCGATATCGAGCAAGATATCTTGGGTTCCAGCCATCTGTTCCCGACGGTCGCCCGCCTTCATTTCCATGTGCTCGCCGTCACGCCACATCACAAGCTGGGTGCCGTCCTCGAAGTAGGTTGCCAGCGCGTAGTGTTGCCCGGGAACCGGCGAGTGGCCGATTTCCAACACAAACTTTGCGTCGTCTGACGGCCACAATTCAACACCCAGGATATTGTCCGGCGACATCATCACACAAACAAAAGCGATGGGTTTGAAACCAGCACGTCGAACCTCGGACTCGAGGTCACCAAGACGTGAATCCCCAGCGATCAATGGTGGATGGAATCGATATAGCGAGAGGCTCGCATGGAGCTTGCGCGTGAGGCTCAGTGGATGTTGTTTCAAGAGCTCGGCAGCAGACTGCTCGCCACGTGCGATAGCGTCCGGATCGATATCAATCCGGTCGAACTCGTACTTAAAATTGTAGTCCATGCATTCATCATAACCCTGGGAACGCGTAAGTCGATTTGCGAATCGATCTAGTTGTGGAACACTCGTCGAGAACAACTAATGGAGGTGTTCATGGGTGAGAGTTTCAAATTTACGGATGAAATGCTGGACGGCTACGACGAACTCACGCCCTACGAAGGCCTCATCAAAGGTGGGACGATTGTTGATGCGGCGGTCGAGTTCGACCCAGGGTTCACGTTTCTCAACACGAGCATCAAGCCGCATTTCTTTGGCAAGGTTACGCAGGACGAAATCGATGCTGCTGAGACTCGATTGGGAGTGACGTTTCCACCGAGCTATAAAGACTTTGTGTTGGAACACGGTTTGTTTCAACTCGGCAGCGGAAACGAAAATGAATTCCGAATGCTCCATCCATCAGAAATGGGGCGTTTGTCAGATATCCTCGCGGCCGAATGGGAAGTGAATTGGGATGACTACACCGAAGAACAAAAAGGATTAGTCGACCAGATTATCTACTTCTCGATGGGTGACGAAGGACTGCAAATGGTGTGGTTCTATTGCATGGATTTCACCTCCCAGAATCCCGAATCTGGAGAGGTGGAGGTGCTAAAGTACAATCAAGATCACTGGCAATGGATGATGGACGGCAGTGACGTTCAGGTCTTTGGCACTGATGGAAACACGACGATGCATGACCACATGTTCAGCGCGGTCAGCCGAATTGTGCGGGTCATTGGGCGTGAGATGGACATCTAGGTGAAACATGAACAAATTGGGTTTGATTGGGGTGGTGTTGGTTCTTGTTGCATGCTCGGATGACGGCACCGGTTCAAAACCGGCTGCGGACACGGGCGTGCAAGACATGACTAGCGATATGGCGGAAGACTCCGGGAACGCCGATGCATCAATGGATGCGGCTGTTTCCGACATGGAGGCTGACGCCACGGACGCAGCGATGATGCCAGATGGCGGTGGCGACATGGCGCAGGCGAGCTGTGTGGCTGGGGATAACATGTGTCCGGAGGCGTGCACTTGGGTCGTAGACGCGGACTGCCAAGTATGCAATGGCACGACAGGGTTGGTGAAGCCCATGTCGACCTGTTCGGCGGAGTATCCATGCACGGAACTTCTGGAGTCCTACACCATCGCGCTCATCACAAATCCGCCGTTGGAGGAGATCGATTTTCCGACCTTCGTGCCTAGCTGCACGACCTCGACACGCGCGCTAAATCAGGGGCGTCCGATGTACGACGACGGCGCACCGAAAGAGTGGGTGGACCAAGACGGGTTGACCCGTTACCACTGCGAGTACCGGCCTCCCGGAACGTCGACGACTTCAAAACGGCCGCTATTGATTGTTGTGCATGGGTCTGGAGGTTATGCGTACTCCGTCTACGATACGCAGTCTTGGCGCGGGAAAGCTCCGACCTACGATTTGAGCGGGGACGTCAATCGACCCGGTTTCATCTTGGTCGCACCGCAAGCCAGGAATTTGCATTGGCCCTCTGCCACCGCACAAGATGGGTCAAAACATGACACATTTTTCCGGGACCTGGGCTCGCCGTCCCAGAACCGAGATATTGCCTACTACGACCGTCTCATCGACACCTTGGTGGACGAAGGCGTGGTCGACCCGGACCGAATCTACATGACCGGTTGGTCGAACGGCGCACGGTTCGCCGCGATGTATGCAATCGCACGCCAGAACTCGCCAACTCCGGGTATTCCGGAAGAGAATATCGCTGGCGGCAATCAGATCGCAGCGGTCGTAAACTACAGCGGCGGTGACCCATTCATGAACACCACCACTACCGAAATGCCGACGTGCCAGCTGGCAACTTACCCAACGTCGGATGTACCCATCATGATGTTCTCACGTAACTGTGATGTCGTTGCTTGTAGTGTTGCGCAGGATGACGACTTCCGTACGAATGAAAACGTCGACACCGCCCCCGGAAACATCGCCTCTGCATGGATCAACACTCTGGGAACAACGATTCAGAACCCAAACGTCGAGTGGCATTTGCTGTCACGACGTGGTGAGCTAGTGGACCCCAAAGTCTGCGAGGGACCCGGTTTGTGTTCGGTCGCACGAGGTTTGGTCAACCACACGACATGGCCAGACGGCGTGCGGGATTTGGCGAATATCGACCACGAACCAACGATGTTGGACTTCCTGCGCGCAAACCCGCTATAGAGAACGAATCAAACGACGGCTTGTTACCCGAGAGACCATGGAAACCAAAAAAGGACTGGGTTGTTTTGCGATGGGTTGTGGCGGACTAATCGTCGCCATCATCGGATTTGCGGTGGTGATTTTCGCGGTCGTCATGAGCATCGTGAAATCATCCGACGTTTACGCGATGGCGATGGAGCGCGCGGAATCAAATCCTGCGATTGTTGAAGCCATCGGCAAACCCATCGAAGCTGGGTTCTTTGTCACGGGCGGCATCAACACCAATGGTCCCGCGGGAGACGCGAATATCGCCGTCCCGTTGTCGGGCCCAAAGGGCGAGGGCACGCTCTATGTGGTTGCCCAAAAGTCGGCGGGCGTATGGAAGTTCTCGGACTTAACATTCGAAGGACCAACAGGTTCCCGGACCAATCTCCTCGAACAATCAATTGCAGCTGAATAACGCGGCACGCAGTTTGGTGCTGCTTTCATTTTGCCTTTCCGGCTGCGCGTTTGGGGGATCTGCCTCGGTAAACGTCGGACCGAAGTTCTTAGACGACGACAGCACTGCATGGACCATTACGGTGGCGTTCACGCCGGTGACTTATCTAGAACCAACCGGACTGCCGAGCGACCGAATGGGCGGGAAGTCTGAAAGTGCCTATGCCCCAGGATTGGCGGCGCGGGCGTTCACTACCACAGGATACGACACGGCCGACGGCTTCGTTGTCGCGCCCGGCGCGGGGATCGGGTTTGTGCCCTATATGTTGGTGAAACCCAACGGAATGCCCTCCTTCGACAGTCACATGGGTTTTCAGTTTGCCCACGCCTTCGGTGGGTCTGATGGCTGGGAAGTTGGGCCGTATCTATCCATGGCGTTTCACGGTCTGGATATCGGGAACTACGCGGGGATGTTCGGTGGAGGACTTGAATGTTTGATAGCCGATGGTGGACTGGGTTGTGGTCCCGTCGCGCAGTTCAAACTTATGCGCACCCAGACCTTTGCTCCGTAAATAGAGGCTTTTCGAATCCATTTCATTGCTTCGTCGCTCTCATGTTCGGTCGGACGGGTGTCCACCAAGCATCAATGGAGAATCAGAATGTCAGTAGATCACGGTCATGTAGTTTTAGGCGGAAACGTCTTTGGGTGGACGGTCGGCACAAAAGAGGCGTTTTCGCTGCTCGATGCGTTTGTCGACCGTGGCGGGGTGTCGATTGACACAGCCGACGTCTATCCGGCGTGGGTTGATGGCCGGGACGGGGGTGAATCCGAGGCGATAATCGGGAGTTGGATGGCGGAGCGCGGCAATCGTGACAAGATGATCATCGCCACAAAAGTCGCCAAGTGGGAGCGCCATCCGGGGTTGTCTCCGGCGAACATCCGCCAGGCTGTTGAGGATTCACTTCGGCGCCTGAAGACGGACTATATCGACATCTACTATGCACATGAGGACGATGAGAGCATCGAACAATCCGTTTACGTCGAGGCTTTTGACAGCCTTGTTCGCGAAGGGAAGATTCGCCAGATTGGTGCCTCCAATTTCTCGCCGGAGCGGTTGGGCTCAGCGATTCAACTCGCGAATGAAAATGGGCTTAGTGGCTTCACCGTATCACAGGACCATTACAACCTGGTTGAACGCGGATTCGAGAAGTCATTGCAGCCCGTTCTTGCGTCCCATGACGTTGTTGAGTTGCCTTACTATGCGCTCGCCGCAGGATTTCTGACGGGTAAGTATCGGCCGGGGATTCAGGTGGATTCCCCACGTTCTGGGGCCGGCGACTACTACCTCGGCAAGCCCTATTCAGGCGCGTTGCTTGACCGTTTGGACGAGTTGGCTCTGGCAAACAACGTGTCGGTGGCCGCGATTTCCCTTGAGTGGCTTCGAGCCCAGTCAGTCGTCGGTGCCCCGATCGCGAGCGCTCGAACGATTGAACAACTAGACGCGTTGTTTGAGACCGTTTCGTTGTCGCACGATGAAGTCGCTTCACTTTCCAGCATCACCACTTAGATATCGTCGCCCCACAAACGCCTTTGGTCAGAACAACAATTGACCCGGCATCTGCTTGACACATGCCGAATCGGTCTGTAAAACCTCCGTCCCGCGTTTGGAGAAATCCAAACCACCGGATGGGCCGTTAGCTCAGTTGGTAGAGCAGCTGACTTTTAATCAGCGGGTCGATGGTTCGAGTCCATCACGGCTCATTTTGAAATAGCTCGTCAGTCATTAATGGTGAAAGCAGACTGATAGAGATGTGTGGCCCCTTCGTCTAGCGGTTAGGACACCGGCCTTTCACGCCGGCGACACGGGTTCGAATCCCGTAGGGGTCACCAACAAAAAGCCCGCTCTTTTGAGCGGGCTTTTTGCTTTCGTACGCCCGGCATGGGCACCAATTTAGAGGTGAAAGTCCTCTCTCAAGTAGGTCACATCAAGAGAAGTGAAGCGCAAGGGCACGAGGGCGACCGAGTGTCTGAAGGAAGCGTGAATCGAA
>JAUIBR010000092.1 GCA_030427705.1 bacterium
GATTGATAGTCGCGCAGCTCCCGCAATTCCGTTCCAGCCCCGATATTGTCTTCAGCGTGCTGCCCGACGGTATAGAGCAGCTGTTGCGCCTGCCTGCGTCGCCGACGACCACGCATACGGCCTGCCTTTGGATAGAACTCAAATGAGCGTGTTGCCGGCAAGTAGTCTCGTGTTTCGACGAGCCCCAGAGGGTCGCGAACCGACACATCAAATCCATGCAACGTCCATCGTCCGGGTCGCTCGGTCTGCAATCGTGTCGAGCCGTGTGCGGTTCCACCCGCCGGAACAAGCGGGCATCCCGCGGTCGATTTAGGTTGCAGGGCATGGCTTGCAAACGGTTGAGCTTCGAAGTGATGCAGCGCAATGGCCGACCGATTCACAACGTGCACATCGACGGCGATCTCGTCGCCGACCAGATTTCCCGACGCGTTGGTTTTTTCGTCACCGAGTTCGATCGTGACCATGCGACGGTCGATTGCAGTCGCCCCAGGGACGGCCAACAACATCGAGATCCCAACCAAGGCGACGGCAATCTCGCCTAATATCAAGAGGACTGCGCTGCTCAGGAGCACACCGGCCAACATGTAGATCAAGCCCGTGGCGAGCACCCATTTCCCGGCGGATGTGAGATATGGACTCATCTTACTCCGAGTACGTCGTCCGCTGAACGGCCTGCCGCACAATATCAGCCGATGACAAGCCGCCGAGCTCGGCTTCGGGGAGCAGCAGAACACGGTGTGCCAGGACGTCGACCGCCAGGGCCTTGATGTCATCAGGCAGCAGATAGTCCCGTTCATACACAACCGCCCTCGCCTTCGCTGCCTTCAACAAAGCCAGCCCAGCGCGAGGGGATGCGCCCAATTCGGTCTGCGGATGCTCACGGGTGAACCGCGTAAGATTCACGATATAGCGAGCCAGCTCATCAGAGACGTGGACCTGTTCGACAATCTCGCGAATCTTCTCCACGTCGGCACCGGTGATCACCGACGGAACACGGTCTGTCTGCCGATGGTGGGTCTTTAGGACCTGCAATTCCTGATCGGCCGTTGGGTAATCGATCGTGATCTTCAGCAGAAAGCGGTCCAACTGAGCTTCCGGAAGCTCATAGACGCCCTCCTGCTCAACGGGGTTCTGCGTCGCGAGCACCACGAACGGCTTGTCCAGCACGTGCGTCACGCCTTCGATGGTCACCTGATGTTCCTGCATCGCCTCCAACAGGGCCGCCTGCGTCTTTGCTGGAGCGCGGTTGATCTCGTCACCCAAAACGACATTCGCGAAGATGGGGCCCTTTCGGAGCGTGAACTCTTGGGTCTGTAGGTTCGGGACGTAAACCCCGGTGATGTCTGATGGGAGCAGGTCCGGCGTAAACTGGATGCGCTTGAACGATGCATCCAGAGTCTGCGAGAACGCGCGAACCAAGGTCGTCTTCGCAACACCGGGCACACCTTCCAGCAGTACATGCCCACGCGCGAAGGTTGCGATTAGCAACCCCTCGATCGTGCGAGCAGGCCCAATATATACGCGACTGACCTCCGCTTTGATGCGGCGAATCTTCTCGCGATATTCTCCAAGGCGGTCATCTGTCGAATCAGAAGGCGCCTCGTACGCGGTTGTCGTACTCATCTTTACGTCCCATCAATTTCAAAACACGCGTCGCGCGTGCGTGGTACTTCATCAATTCGGCATCCGTCACGTGGACATCGCCTTCCAGGAAGACCCGGCTTCGCGTTGGCACACGTGCCAAAAACACAAGCAATTCACGGGTCTCCGTAAGAATCTTCTTTCGCGTTGCCGCGGGCTGACCGGTCAGAAATCGCTCGTCAAACACGCTGATGATGTGGTCGATACTCTGCCGATCCTCGGTCGTACTTGGCCACAAATCCAGCGCATCCAAGAACAGCTCTTCGAATGTCTCCTTTAGGATGGCCGTCGGTAGCGCATGATTCATCGTACGTGAACCACGTCCAAATCGCGACACGTTCCAATCGAACTCGGATTGCGGCGCAGGCACGGCGTCCACAAAATCTGTCACGTAGGCACTGTAAGGTCGCGTACGACGAAGCGGATAGATGGTCAGCAGGTAGATAACCAAGCCCCCACACAGTAGGAGGCTGAGGTAATACAAAAGTTCCTCACCAGGGAGGTGTTTCATCAGCTCTTCGATGGCTTCGTTGATTCCATCAATTGTGTCTGAAACGTCCTCTCCCCCATCAAACATGCTCGAACGCTTATACCGCCCAGTCGTGGAGAACGACTTCGTGTAGAGGTCAATTCGGCAGTCTGGCTGGTTCCGACAGAGATAGGTCAACGCGTTGGCCAGAAACTGCCGATTGTCCGCGACCTGCACCATCTTGTTGATGGCGATTGAAGCATCCGCGACCACAACCACTTTGCCGTCGCCGAGGTTCATGTCGTACACCATCGCGCCACCGGCCGAGTACGGAACGACCGCACCTCCGGGATTGTCGACCACCGCCGGGTGGTTGCCGACGATGGCTTCAACGTCCACAAGAAGCGGATGTCGACCGGTCGGGCGAATGACAGGTAACGATGGATTACCGTTCAAGAATTCGTCGTGCGGCAGATTGCCTGGACTCGGAATAACGCGAGTTACCTCTAGCCGCTCCAGCAGAAGCTCGCTCTGGCCGAAGTCGTCCATCAACAAAATACGACCACCGTCTGCGACGTACTCGCCAAGGCTATCCCCGTCCAACTGCGTCGTTGGATACAAAATGACCAACGGAACATCCCGGTCGAGTTTTGAATAGTCCAGGTCCGTCTGGCGCTCGAGCTGAATACCCTCAGCGGTCGCCACGCCCGCAAACTCACTTAGCCCCGCCCATTCAGAGTCCTCGATCTCGTAGTCGGGCACCTGCCCCCAAGCGATTGCGGGAACCAGGAAAACAGTGAAAAGTAGTGCGAGGAGTCTCATACCAACTCCTCCAAGCCTGCATTTTGGCGCAGTTGGATCGCGATCGAACGGGCGAGAAGCCAAACGCTCTCGTCATAGACACGACCGCTGAAATAGCTCTCTTCCACAATATCCGTGATAACCGACAGCAGGCTCACCCCATCGATCGCCTCGCTATCTTCCGACTTCAGCGCATCTGCGATTCGATCATGCACCTCTTTTCGCTCGTCCTCGGACTTCCACTTCAGGGATGGGTCATGGAAGAGCGACCACATTTCGGTCTCGATTTCCGCCGGCGAAAGCAGCCCCCATGGGTCGTCGCCGGATGCTTCAGCCATGAGCAGCTGATACAAGCGCCGAATCTTGAGCGGCACCGCAATGAGGTCGACACGGAAACTTCGAAATCGGCCGTCATGTGGCACTTTCATTCGCATGGTGCCGGCCACGAAACCCGGCGCGGTCACCGTGACTGCATACTCGCCTGCAGGTACCTCCCCAAACTCAAACCGCCCTCGTTCGTCGGCTTGCGCAGATAGAATCTCACCACCTCGAGATTTGAGCTCTACAGTGGCGGTGCGCACCTGCTTCTTCTGCCAGACGTCCCACACTAGCCCCCCAACCTCGCTGCGTGCCGCAGGCGTAGCTTGAACCGACGTGTCGAGGAAGATCGGGATAATCTTGTCTTCAGTCTCGAGCGCTTCACGACTTCGCTTCTTGAGTTCGCGCCCTTCACGGAATTTGTCGATATACAGTTTCGCCTGCCGGAGGACCGAACCCAATAAGACCAAGAGTCCGAGGAGCAGGACCAACATACCGAGGACGTTGAGCGCTGCCCGCGATGTGGCGGTATCGACGTCCACTTCGTTTACGTTCGCCTCAACCGCCGTACCCACATTTGGGATCGCCCGGGCGCGACCGGTCCAAACACCGTCTCCAAGTCGGGTCCAGGCGACGAATGTGCTGAATCGACCGTTTTCGTCCGATCGATCTGAGATCGTGAGAATCGTCTCCTTGGCCTCTGAGTCTTCAGCGGCCTCAATCAATCGATATACGCCCTGCACCCGCATCTGCGGGACCGGATTCCCTTTGGCATCGGTGACAGTGCCGAAAATCGATAAACCGCGGCTCAAGCGTTCGACACGCTCTTCCATCGACGCGCTAATCTTCAGATGTTCGGTGTATCGAATGCGAGAGAAGGTCTCGGTCGCTTCTCGATATGCGGAGCCAGGAATCATCAGGCGCAACTGATTTTCGCCCTCCTGCAATCGACTCACGATGTCTAGGGAGCCGCGACCGCTCTGATCGAACTCCAGCTCACCCACCTTGTCGTCGTTGACGTAGACCTCCCCAGAACCCTGGAATGGTATGCCAGCGGCCGCCGCCTGACCGTACACGAACACAGGAACCTCACGGCCCACCGCTAGATTTGGCGCATACAGATCAGCAGCCATCTCTGCGGGTTCCAATGTGATATCCCCGCGGTAGATCACGCCATCAAAATGGTCGTTTTCCGCAAATCGTGCCACGACGCTATAGGTGCCCGGAGGTAGTTCCTCTTGAACACTAAACCGACCCGATGCATCGGTCGTCGCGGTGCGATTCAGTATGGCTGTGCCCTGTTTGTCTTCGATTCGAACACTGACCGCCCGATGGGCCAGGCTGCGCTGAAGTTCATCAGAGAGGATTCCATAGACTTGGGCGACGGTCCCTGCGGCGTTTGCAGACACCTGCAGCCGCGCCTCGCCCCGAACACGAATCTCGAGCGCCGATGCCGAGCTGGCAAAGCACAGAAGAATCAAGATGGTGCTGAGGAATCGCTTCAAAGTTTGGCCAATTGTTCTTCAGCCCAGTCCCGATCAGGTCCGCGGAACGAGAACTGAAGAAACTTCTCCAGATGGTCACGAGCGATCTTCTTATCGCCCAGTTTCAGTGCGGTTCTAGCCAACCCTAAATGCGCCTGTGGTTGGGTCGAGTTTGTCTGAAGCGCGGCAGCGAACAGTCGCCTTGCCTCTTTCGGTTGGTCAATGGACTCAAAGTGACGCGCGCGTTCAACAAGAACATCCGCACGCTTGCCCACTAACTCTTCAGCCTTATCCAACCACTGAAGCGCCTCAGTATTTCCGTTTCTTACACCGCTTAAAACCGCTAACCATTTCATAACCTCAGCTCGGTGGGCCGCGTATTCCATCGTTGCCGGATAGGTGTCCAAAATTCGCTGCAGGTCTCGAACTGCAACGCTCCCGCCGATCTGGGCATACGCGCGACCCAAGCCATAAAGAGAAGCCAGATCATCTCGGTCTCGTAACAGCGATCGGTAATACATCTTGCGGGCTTCATCGTAGTTCTTGAGCTCAAAGTTGACGTTGCCAAGCTCAAACAAAACATGTGGGTTGGAGTCCATATCGCGACCCGACTTCGCCAGATAAGGCGCGGCCTGCTTGAACTTACCCTGACTACGCAGCAAGACCCCCTTTAGCCAGTTTGCTTTGCGATGGTCTTCATTGCGGGCGATGGCCTCATCCAGAAGTTCGTTTGTCCGCCGCCGATCGCCTTGCCAAAACGCAGCGTACGCGAGGTCTGTGGTCCGATTCACCCCAATCGGGTCGACACTGGCCATCCGTGCGAAGAGTTGCTTGTAGTCCTCATTTCCACTTCGAAGCCGAGCAAATGCTCGAACACGTGCTCCATCCAAGAAGATGCGGTCCAACAGAGGCACAGGTCGGGCTTCAATCTGTGAGAGCGCTTCTCCCACCTGACGCAACGCAAGGAGGCTTTGCACCACAAATCGCATGGTGATGGCTCGGTACGGGGATTCTGCGGGAATTTTGCCGCCGATCTCAGAAGCCAACCGATGATTGCCTTCAAAATGCGCGACAGCGGCCTTGCGAGCCTCCGCCGCTTCAGTCGACAGGGTGAGATCTACATCCAGTTTCCAACCATTTTGTAACGCCATGAGGTGTGCAACGTACGCCACTTGATCGTCCTGCGTTCGCAATGCGTACTTGGACAATGTGTCGATGGCTTCTTTGACCCGCCCCAATTCGTTCAGGACCGTGCCTTCGGTAATTGCATTGTCCTTTGAGCCTTCAAACGTTTGTTTCAACCAGCCCTGCCCCATCTTGCCAGCGATCCCCAGAAGGTCTGCGGCAACATCGGGTCGTCCAGCGAACGCTGCTGCTCGACCAATGATCGCGCGGGAATCAGCCTTGAACTCGCGATTTAGGCCCTCCAGCCCTGCCAACAGCTGGGCAGCTTTGCGTAAGGAATCAACCTCGTAGTTCAATGCACGAAGCACCGACACCAAAAGCAGGCCAGGCGCTAGCATTGGATCGAGCGCGACCGCTGTCTCAACCTCATTCTTCGCATCGATCCACTTGTGTTGCTTCACTAGCGCCTGAGCTCGAATCAAGTACGTCGTCGCGGCGAGGAACGCATCCTCTGTCTCCACGACTGGAATCAGCTCAACTTCGGAGGGAGTCCCAAGCTCGAAGTACGGCTCCGTCGTTCCGAGTTCGACGTTTGTTGCGACCAAATACGGGTGGTCCTCATCGAGTTTCTGCAATTTCTCCGCAGCGAAACTGACCGTCTCGGCGTCCGCACTCCGAACACCTGAGCGTATTGCTCCGAGCAGACCCGCCACAAAAGCGGGTCGTTCTTTGACCGTCGATTTCCAGATTTCCGCCGCGCGTTTAGGACGCCCTCGTCCTTCCGCAACTAATGCTGCACACCAATTGGAGGCCAGACTGTCCGGGAACAGTCGCTCGACCTTTGTCTGTGACTGAATAGCTTTCTCAGCGTCTTGCGACCGAATAAATCCAATGCAATTGGCAGCCGTACCCCATTCCGTCGACGCGGGTTGATTCGACCAGCCTTCCTTCGTACCCAAGGCATCCAAGAATCGCATGCGCTCAGAGAATGCCGGGTCATCGTCCCACCGGGCGGCCTCGGCCTTCAGGGAACTTCGAACCGTATCCAGGTTCATCGGATCCATCGTCTCGAGCCGGCTGTCCAAGGCGGCAAGGTCTGACTGGTACTTCGCCTGCGTCCAGCCCCAGGCTGCCAAACCGACAAACGCAATCGCGATCAACGCGTATGCCAAGTGCCGGGGCGGTTTCGACTCTACTTCGTCGCTTTGTTTCCGGGTTTCCCGCTGCTTGGTCTGCGGTTCAGACTCTGCGGACTCGACGCGCTGGGCCTCGTCGGCTGCAGATATCTCAACGGGTTCCTCGAGAGCCTCTTCTGCGTGTGGTTCGGGTTCTGGCTCGGGATCGGGTTCGGGTTCAGGTTCAGGTTCGGGTTCGGGTGTGCCCGACTCGCTCTCTTCAACGAGCTTCTCAAGCCTTCCCGCCAATGGGAGCCCGTCGAGCGTGTCTTCCGGGTCTTCAGCTTTAAGGCGAGGCGGCTCGGGTTCTAGCAACGCGTCGGCCTCAGGTGGAACGTACGCCAGCCCCCGCAACTCGCCTTCATCGAGGAGCGCCTGAGCAACTTCGTCGTGCCCACCTGAACGCAGATTGTCCACGAGCACGCTCATCAGGTCGTTGGCATCTGGCTGCAAACGAATCGCCCCAATCACATCGGATTCAAGACCTGGCTTTGGTGCATCGACGCCGTACCACTGGAGCAAGAGCTGTACAGCCTCATCGGACTCAGGCGTGCGCTTGAGGCCGTTGATCAGAGTGGTAAGCCCTCGGACTTCGTCTCCCCGATGATAGGCGTTTTTTGCCCGATCTATGAATGAAGACACAGTCGCTTAACGCGAGATCTTAACTTCGCCGGGCAGGAAGATGCTGAGACCAGTGGCGAAGATCACGGTATTTCGGAATTCGGGGTCCGCGTTACCCCCGCTCGCTTCAGCTCGGCTGTAGAGCATGTTCTTGATCTCGAAGTTCCAGGACAACATATCGCTCAGGAAGATTCGTGCACCGAATTGCAAGAAGCCGCCGGGTCGAAGTCCCTGTACATCTTCGAGTTCCACGCCACCATCAATGGCCGGCTCTGCGGCTTCATTTACAACGGCGACTCCGCCCGTGATGTGAAAATCGTAGGCGACGGAGGTGGATTGAAGGATGGAGAATTTACCAAACACTGGAACCCATGAGATTCCCAGGTCCGCAGCGAACTGTACGTAAGAATACGAAATTTGAGCCAGCTCTTGGTCCGTCAACTCTTCAGCGATGTTGTCTGCGAGACCCGTATTCCAGTGCAGCATTCCATAGTAACCCGTGGCTGAAATGCCGAAGTCGTTCGTCAAGTGGTACGCCAAATTAACGCCGACCAGCAGGTTACGCTGGAACGAATCTGCGAGCGTCACACCAACCTGTGGTGCCACCTCAAATCGCGTCGAGCGATAGAGGAGCTTGCGACGAACGATGTCTCCGCTGCTGATCGCGGCATCATCCTGAGCGAACGCGGCCGAAGGAGCAGCGACGATCATGAATGTCGCTACAATCAGCAACACGCTTTGAAATCGAAACTTCATCAATCTAATTCCTCAGCCCAGCTACTCGACAGATTTAAGAATTTTTTCGCTGTATTCGAACGTCGTCGGCAGGAAGAAGCTGAATCCACCTTCAACCGTGACCAGGTTCGTAAATGCGTCCGACGCGCCGTTTAGGTTCTGCAAAAACAGCAGATCCCGGATTCCGAAGTTCAACGCGACCCAGTCGCTGATGAACAATCGTGAATTCAGGCTAATCGTTCCGCCCGGCTTCCCGGATGGCGATGGAATCTCGACGCTTTCTGCATCGATCCAACCGCCACCTGCCGTGACCGCGAAGTCGTAGTAGACCACAGCAGAGTTGAACAACGAGAACTTGCCAAAGAATGGCACGAATGCCACCTCCAGGAAGGCCGCGTAGTTCACAACCGCCGTATCCGCTGACGCGCCAGCTTGATTGGCAACCAGCTCGTACGTATTCGTCAGTCCACCAAGCGCTTCTCCGAAGTTGAACCAGTCGAAACCGAGTCCAACGTAGAACGATTCCGCGATATGATAGTTCGCGTTCGCTCCCACCTTGAAGCTTTGATAAACCGCGTCGTTTACGGACGCGCCGAAGCGAGGTGCAAACTCAAAACGGCCCTTCTGAAGCACTGGCTTCGGTTGGACAACGTGCACCTTATCCTTGAATTTTGTGCGAACCATTTGCGCTTCGGCGTCGCTCTCGACAATGTTCAACGACGCGACAATCGCGACAAAACACACAAGAGAACGGCACACAGTGCGCAGGGACGGTACGAAAGCAGTCAGCATGCGTCTTCCGTAACTTTTGAACAAGCATTCTAGACGGGTCGGGTATATCACACCCTTTCAAGACGCGACAACAGAATACTGGGGTTCGCTATGCTCACCGGTTTGGTTCGGCTTTGCCTCACCGGTTTGGTTCGGCTTTGCCTCACCGATTTGGTTCGGCTTTGCCTCACCGGTTTGGTTCGCTGCGCTCACCGATTTGGTTCGGCTTTGCCTCACCGATTTGGTTCGGCTTTGCCTCACCGAGGTGGTTCGGCTTTGCCTCACCGGTTTGGTTCGCTGCGCTCACCGGTTTGGTTCGCTGCGCTCACCGATTTGGTTCGCTGCGCTCACCGAGGTGGTTCGCTGCGCTCACCGAACCCACAACCAAGAACCAAGAACCAAGAACCAAGAACCAAGAACCAAGAACTACATGAAGAGCGCTTCGACGAACTCACCTGCGTCGAACTCGCGAAGGTCGTTAACTCCTTCTCCGATGCCGATAAAGCGGATGGGCGCGTCGAGCTCTTCGCAGATGCCCAGCACCACACCGCCCTTTGCGGTACCATCCAGCTTCGTTAGAACGATCCCAGAAATCTCAACAGCCTCGCTAAACATCTTGGCTTGTTGAATGGCGTTCTGACCCGTATTTGCATCCAGCACGAGGATCGTCTCATGCGGAGCGGTTTCGATGACTTTGCCTGCGACCCGCCCGATCTTCTCGAGCTCTTTCAGCAAGTTTACCTTGGTATGTAGGCGTCCTGCGGTGTCGCAGATGATGACGTCCGCACCTTCTTCAACTCCGCGCTCAATACCTTCAAAGATAACGCTTGCCGGATCTGCCTCAGGCTCGCCTTGGTGCACCGGGATGCCAGTTCTTTCACCCCAAACGCCTAGCTGCTCGACCGCAGCCGCGCGGAATGTATCGCCGGCCACCATCATCACACTCTTGCCTTGTTTGGTGTAACGCGAGGCCAACTTTCCGATCGTTGTGGTTTTGCCCACACCGTTGACGCCCACGACAAGGATCACGAACGGCGTTTCGGATTCGACATCCAGTTTCGTCTCACGCGCCGTCAAGATTCCTTCAACGTATTCGCGGACGAATGCCCAGACCGCGGCCGGATCGCGCTTTTCGTCGCCATCCAAACGCTCTTCGATGGCGTGAAGAATGTCTTTCGCGGCTGTGGTTCCGATATCTGCGGTGAACAGAACCTCTTCCACTTCATCGACCAGGTCGTCATCCAGCGTGTCTTTGCTGAACAGACTTCCCAGTTTTGCAATGAAGCCCGTGCGGGTCTTGGCGAGCCCGTCTTCCAGACTGGTCTCCGTCTCCACGATGGGGTCTTTGGCCGGCTCTTCTTCAGGTTCTGAGACCTCGGCGTCGGGTTCGGACTCAGGCTCAACGTCGGGTTCTTCATCTGTATCGGGAGACTCGTCTTCCTCAACATCAGACGTATCGACATCTGGCTCAGCTTCCGGTTCGGCTTCTGGTTCTTCCTCGGACTCAGGTTCGGCGTCCTCCGCCTCTGACCCCATATCGTCGAGCATATCGTCCCAACCCATCGAGATGTCTTCGAGCGATTCGCCCTTGCGAACACCTGTCACCCCGCCTTCAGGGATGCTGAGCACTTTGCCATCGAGACGCAGCACCGCGCTTTCGAATGACAAACGGGTTCGCGTACTCGCTTCGAAGAACGCAGTCGTCACGATCTTCCCATCCATGATGTGGTACGGAGCGATTTCGAAATTTTCCAAAATCGCAGCAAGCTTCGCGAGCTCGATGACCTCCTCCCGACTCAGGTCATGTACCCCTAAAATAGAGCGGCCCTCCAGCCCCTTTAGCACATCGACCTTAATTGGATTGTTCTCAAACAAGCCGCCTGGCTTGGGCCTAAGCCTCTCAGCGCCTTCAGGAGGCTTCAGGTATTCCGTACGTTTGTTTAATTCAAGCTTGTCGTGCATGTTACCAAATATCTTTTGAAATGAAGTCCTTAACTACCATCCACAGCAGGGCACCCACCGCAAAACCAGTAAGCACGAGTGCACCTAGTATTAAAAATATAACTACAGCTTTAGGAAACAGGATCATACTTCACCCTCCTCGTTGAGTTTTCTCCAATCGAAACGGCTTTTTGACGCCGCAACAGAAATCAGCGTCACCACCATAGAAACCACTGTCGCGATCAACGAGGCCGTGTACCACCCGGTTTCGAAATACGCGTA
>JAUIBR010000093.1 GCA_030427705.1 bacterium
AAGGGCGACTATGGCCTTGAGCGCTACCCTTGGATCAATGCTTTCAATCTGGGCATGCAGGTTCAGAACGAAGACCTGATCGCGCAAGCCATCGAGCGAAACGCCGATGCGCTTCTGGTCAGTCAGGTCGTGACCCAGAAGGACGTGCACATCCAAAACCTGTCTGAGCTGGTCGATATGCTTGAAGCAGAAGGCTTACGGCAGAAGCTGATCTTGGTCTGCGGCGGTCCTCGGATTGACCATGCGTTGGCCTTGGAATTGGGCTTTGATGCCGGCTTTGGTCCGGGCACGACAGCCTCGCGGGTCGCAAGCTATGTCGTCGAAGAGCTTGTAAAACGTGACCTCGCCTAATCAATCCGGGCTTGCCGTTAAGCCTTTTCCAGCCTAGAACAAAGCCGATTCGAAAGATTTGGAGATAAATCGATGTCCGAAGTTCAAGCGCCATTCCGGTTCACCGTCACTTATGGCGACATCACGATGTTCCAGATGCCCAACGGGGCTATCGTCAACCCAAGTAATACTGGGATGATCCTCAACAGTGGTGTCAGCGAGCAGATCGCTCGTCGCGCCGGTCCATTCTTCCAACAGAAGTTGCACACCGCACGGAGCGGTCTGCCCAACAACCGATTGGAGATGGGACGTACGATTGATACGGAAGCTGGCCAGCTGAACGTCAAGCGACTGCTTCACGTCTCGATCATCGGAAAGAAGAAGGTCGATAAGCGTTTGATCACGTCTTGCATTCTTAATGTGTACGATCGTGCGGAAGACATGGAGCTTGAAGAGCTGGCATGGCCGGCGCTTGGTGTCGGTGTGGGCAAGTTCCCCGTTGCCGATTTCATCGAGCTGTTCTTCCAAATCACGCTCGAAGAGCTGCCACGCAGTGAGTCGTTGAAGCACGTTGTTCTGTGCCTGTACGACGAGAACGAGTTTGCGGTGGCACAAGAGTACATCGCGAAACATGCCGACGATGTCCCCGAGGACGTAGAACTCGAGGTGACCGAAGGTAAGACCTGGGCACTTGGATAGATGGATCGTACCCAGAAGATGTCAGGCCGCGCTTGCGGCAAGCTCATACTATTCGGGGAACATGCGGTCGTTCATGGCTATCCAGCCGTTGTTGCTGGTTTGCCACGTGGCGCCACCGCATCTGTTGCCGCCGCGGCTGAGCATCAACTGACGCTCGTCAATGGCCGCAACGGCGAACGGATTGCTCGAGCGCGTCCAACTGAAGATACGAAGCTCGGAAAAGCTTTCAATGCCATCCTGTCCAAGCTCCAGATGGCACTACCCATCAATGTCAATGTCACGATCGATATCCCGGTCGGCGCTGGATTGGGTTCGAGCGCTGCCATGGCAACCGCTGCGGCCCGCGCTGTAGCGACGTTTGCTGGAATGACTGACAATCTTTCGGTGATCGAGAGCGCCGTCCACGAAAGTGAGGCGATTTTTCACGGCTCACCGTCAGGCATCGACGCCGCCGCCGCACTTGGTGGCGGGGCGTTCAAGTTTCAACGCAATGGCGACCAGTCTTCGATGGAGGCAATCTGGGTCGACCCGGTTCGGATCGTCATCTGCGAAGCGGGCCCACCGGCCGATACAAAAGAGATGGTCCAAAAGGTCACGAACTTCTACCACACGCGTGAAAACGCCGTTGGTTCAGTGTTCGCACTCATCTCTGAGCTTGTGGATGAAGCAGCTCCAGCGCTTGCAGAAGGTGATTGGCAACGCGTAGGCGACCTGATGAACATTAATCACGGCGCCCTGGTGTCCCTGGGCGTGTCGACGCCGGCGCTCGATTCGGCCTGCCACATTGCGAGACAAGCCGGGGCATATGGCGCCAAGCTTACAGGTTCTGGCGGCGGTGGCTGCGTGTTCGCGCTCACCGACGACCGTACCGAAGACGTCCTAGAGGCGTGGAAGGACATGGGTTACTCGGGCTTCGAGATGACCATCCCGTAGCCTGCTACATCGTCAGACACACACCTGGGGAAACCACCGAGCCTGAGCACATTCCGGAGCAGCAGTCTGTGTCGCTGGTGCATGCGACTTCGCTTGGTCGGCATTCAGCGACGCAGGTTCCGTTGTTGCACTCGCTGAAGCAGCAGTCGGCGTCCGTTTCGCAGGATGAACCGGCCGGGTCGCACGTTGCACAGCCTTCGTCGATATCGTCGTCGCAATCATTGTCGACACCGTCGCAAACCTCAGGTCGGCAACCGCCGCAACCTTCGTCAGGAACGCCGTCGCAGTTGTTGTCTTTGAAGTCGCAAATCTCTTCTTCAGGCGTGCACATTTCCGTCACAGCGCAGCTGATTTCTGCGTCGATTTGAATCGCGCTCGGGTCTGCTGCTTGTCGAACAGAGTCGCATGCTGCGCCATTGAGCGTGATCAACCCAGCGAATCGGTCGAATGAAAATCCATTTACGGGGTCTTCCGACAGGTCGTTTCCATTTACGGTCACGAACACCTTGTCCATGTCCACCGGAACTTGGTCGAGTTGGTAGGTGCAGCTAACCAGGTTTTGGGTGATGCCCTCAATCGCTTGTAACAGCTGAGCAGGGTTGTTGGCCGTGTAGAATCGGTCTTGACCCGGGGCGTCAGTGCCGCCTGCGGCAGCGATGGCGTCGAGGTTTGACGGCTGCGCACCACTGATGAATCCAACCACGTACACTGGAATTCCCGCTGCGTTCAGCCGGGCGGCGGCTGCTTCAGCCTCAGGTTGGGCGACAACACGTCGGTTGTCGGGTGAGCCCGAATCGCAGGCCACAGTTGGGTCGCCATCTGTGATGAGGATGACCGCCTTCGGGCGGCGCGTGTTCAACGGGTCCGTGAGGTCGTCCAACAGTCCGCGATCCAAAACTGAATTCAGTGCGTAGCCAGTCGGCGTGTTGCCCACCGCGTCAATCGCATTTGCAGCATTCTTAATGGCCTGCGCCGAGTGCATGGCCACATCAAGTCGTTCGCCAATCGTGCAGGTTGACCCGGAAGCGTTCTGCTCAGGGAAATTGCCTAGACCAATTCGCGCCGCACCTGACAGGTTGTCGGCGACTTGACCGATGGCGTCTTGCGCGAGGTCGATCGGCCATGGAAGTGGGCGATTGGGCTCAAGCTCATCGGCCATCGAGCCGGACGCGTCGAGCATGATGTACACGCTTGGTTCGATGGTGAGTACATCGGCAGAGAACGTTTGCGAATAGCAGATGGGGCCCGTGAAATCAGGGTCACAGGCGTTTCCGATGCCGTCGTTGTCGGCATCGGCTTGTTGTGGGTTCGGGTCGTCGTCGCAGTTGTCGCATGCGTTTCCGAGCCCATCACGGTCATTGTCGGCCTGGTTTGGGTTGTTGGCTGTCAGGCAGTTGTCGTTGATATCCGGAACGCCATCCCCATCCGTGTCGACGTCAGTGTCGTAGAAGTCTTCGTTCTGACACGTGTCACCGACCGAGTTGTTGTCGCTATCCGTTTGGTCGACGTTCGCGGTCAGCTGGCAGTTGTCACACGCATCGCCAACGGTATCACCATCCGTGTCTTCCTGAGTCGGGTTGAAAACGCCTGGGCAGTTGTCGTAGCGGTCGACGAAGCCATCATTGTCAGTGTCATCCCAATTCGAACTGTCTGGATTATTGTTCGCCCGATTGTTGGGCATGACGGAATCATCGATCTCTTCGCATTCCTGCGACACGGTGTTCCGAAAGAATCCATCGGGGCAGGCTTCGAGATTGTTTGAACCAGTGCTGACTTCATCAGTTCCGCAAGCGGCCACAACTAACAGCGATAATAGCAAGCTTCGGGTAAGTAGTTTCATCGTTCGTCTCAGGGTGGTGTCGACGCAAATTTGATGCGCACGAAACAACTTTGCAATCCCCGATCCAACTTTCGTACACGCCTGATCCCCAGAAAACACGAAGGTTTCCCTTGCATCTCACCGCAGTATGGGGTCTACAAACCCCAAGTTTTTCACGCCATCGGCAAGTCAACTTGCCAACCTATGCATGGAGCGAGTGATGGCAGAAGAGATCGAACGGAAGTTCTTGGTCAAAGATGACTCCTGGCGTTCTAACGTCCGGAAATCGGTGCCCATTCAGCAGGGTTATCTCGAGGTATTGCACGGAACCACTGTCCGCGCGCGAGTGAAGGGCGAGCAGGCGTTTCTGACGGTTAAAGGCCCGTCGCAAGGCGTATCGCGCTTGGAGTTTGAGTACGAGATTCCCGTGGAAGACGCGGCGGAGATGATCGCCGATTTATGCGGGACACGTCGAATCAAGAAGACCCGGCATTTTGTGGATGTGGGCGGATTTGAGTGGGTCATCGACGTTTTTGAAGACCACAACGCGCCCCTGGTGTTGGCGGAAGTTGAGCTAGAATCAGAGGATCAGGCGTTTGAGATGCCGGTATGGGCGGGAGCGGAAGTTTCCACCGATGCCGCTTACTTCAATGTGAACCTCGCGAAAGTTTAGTGACAAGACTAGATTCGTTTGCACCAACGAATTCACCCCCTTACATTTGTCGCAGATTCTAATCGTCCACAATCGAGCACACACATCCCGGCACAGTTTGGACCGGAGTCCAAGTGCCACGGATCGAGTCAACATGTCACACCTCCAATGGAGAAGTGACGAGGCCAAGCGATTGTGCGGCAATGGATCGGATATTGCAGCTAATGAACCCCATCGCATTTACGCAAAAATTGATCGAACGCAACGCCCTCTTGGAGGCACATATGTCACGACCTCAGAAGTTGATTACGGGACTCGCCGCACTGGTGGCGATCTCGTTTTTGAGCTGTGTGGAACAAGACCCCGTTGAAGAGCCTTTAGACCCGATGGCAACCTCGCCTAGCCGGGACATTTCGAAGCTCTTGGACAACGGTGTTCCCTACACGATTACGTATCCAAAGCGTCATCGTTTGGACAACGAGAACATCATCGATATGCCGGACGGCATTCACCTGCGTCCAGGCGTCAAGATTCACGAATTGACCGTCGAAGAGGCGGAGTTCGTGTACCAGAATGGCGATGATTTCAGTCTGTTCCACGCAACGGGTGCTGCCAAGGAAGCGTTGAAGACCGCTGACAAGCACGACGTTGTGTTCGTGGATGATGGCGTGGCGTTTATCGTCAATGAGGTCCGCCGTGACGTCGACGAAACTGTGTTCGTAACGCGTCCGTTCAACTTGGTCGATGTCATCTACGGAAACTTCCGGATTGAGTACGAAGTGCCATACCAGCTCTTCGACAATGAAACCGGAGAGTACCTGGTGCCTGACGGACAGGTCACAGAGGAGACGGTTGTTCTCGATCCGACGGAAGACGACCCCTACGCGACTCGGAAGAGCGCGGTCACCCTTTGGTCCTATCAGAATATCCCGTTGACGCTTGAGCTCGGACGGGATGTGGGATCGAGCGGTTCCATCGCGGCGAAGCTTACTTCGACACTCACCCTGCGGGCGACCGCAACGGTGAAAGGCGTGTTTGAAGGGCAGATCTCTTACATCAACCAATCGTACCGCTGCAAAAATCCAGATGAAGTGGGTTGGTTCGAAGGAACGACGTTCTGCGTCGATCGCCTCGCCGCCTACTTCGAAGCGGGCGCCGGCGGAAAGATCGATGCTACGTTGGAAGCTGAAGGCAAACTCGCCAAAGGCGCATCGACCTACAGAAATGGTCGAGAACGTTGGAGCGCAGGTCCGTACGGAGTTCCGCTTGGAACGACCGGCTTGGCCCTTTCGCTTGAGCCATACATGCGTGTCGGCGGTGAAATCAACGCGACGGCAGCAGGTTCTGTAGCGTTTGATTGGGAAGCAAATCCACGATTGCCGATTGGATTCGAGTACATCAATAACTCGCGGTACCAGCGTCTCCCGGGCAACCCGTCGGACGGTGTTTATCCGATTCCAAACGCACGATATCCAAAGTCCATGGGTAATGCGGGCTTCAACTTCAAAGACGCCACCGGCGATATCACCGTCGGTGCAGAAGCCTTCATTCGAGGCGGTATCAAGTTTGGTGCTCAAAACGTCGGTACGCGTGTCATCTCCCTCACGGGTGCAGACATCTACCTGTCGTTTAAAGGCACCGGTACGTGGCGCCTGCTCCAGGCTCCAGGAACCAACAAGCCATGTCTTGAGTTTGGTTTCTCAACCACGATTAACGCTGAGCCATCCATCCTGTTCACGGTCGATGCAAAGGTTAAGTCATGGTCGTTCAACATCTTCTGCTCGGAAGGTGGTGATGCTTGCGCCAAGCTGACCTCACCAAACCTCACCCCGAACTGGAAGTGGTCGCGCAACAGCGCGCCGTTCTGCAAGACGGGCGAGCGCGATACGGTGACGTTGACGCCAACCTCGAACACACCTGCCGGTCGTTTTGACATCACAGGTTACGAGGTTGATGGTCTTGCGCTGACCTCGGCGGCTACCGCAGGGGCAGGAAGCTTCTCGTCACGAACGACTTACGCGACAAACGGACCGTCGAAAGCACGTGGACGTCCTGATGCAAACTGCAACAACCTGTCGTCAAAGGTCGCAGGTATCACCAGCTCCACCGCGTTCAAATTCGGTCGCGGCCTGAAGACGGGTGACACCATCACGGTGGTCCAGATTAACGACAAGTCCGATGGTTGCCGTGGCTCCGGAACGGTTCGCGTTTCGCTTAGCGGCAATAGCGTTGACTCCGTGGATATCGGAACCATCGCTCAAAACGGTTCGATTCAAGTACCGTAGTCGGTCAAATTACATTGAGTACGTCACAAGTAGAGAACGAGCCCCCTCGCGCACCCGCCTCCGCACTGGAGGTGGCCCTCGGGTCATTGACCCTGGGACTAGCAGGGGCCGTTCTCGTTTTGATTTTGGGAATCTGGCACTGGGAACGCATCCAAGTGCTGGCAGGTGGATACCTGGTCGGTGTCGTCGTCTCGGTTTCGATTGGGGCGATGATCTACTCCAAGAAACCAGGCCACGCGATTATCGCGTTTGTGTGCACGCTCTTAACCGGCTCATTGCTGGTTACATGGCACCTACCTGAAACTCGAGCTCAAATCATTGCCGGGATCGGTCGGTACCTTCCAAGTCACACATTGCTGCTCGGGCTCGGCGATTCCGACGAAACCGTCGTCGCTCAGGCCTGTCAATCCTTGGTGAAAAAGGGGTACGGCGAAGTTCAACACCTGACCCCTGACTTCGCAAAGCGTCCAACTTCTTCGATCACGTGCCTTTCCAAGGACATCCAAGGCACAGATGCAGACGAGTTGTTGCGGCGTGACCTATCGCGCCTCTGGGAAAAAGAGGTCTTGGAGAATCCCAAAGCCACATGCGGCGCCGTGGACGCGTACGCGAAGATGGCACCCCGGATCTATTCCGATTTTCCTGCGCGACTGTTGCACCTGTCGTTCGCTTCGAATTCGATTGAGGCGGTCGCCTGCGCGCGAAAGGCATTCAATGACGCCTACCCCCCAGGCGACGAACGCTTGGAAGGGTTGGGGAATCCTGGGGATGTAGACTTCAAAGTTGCCGCACCTCTCTTCGATGAACTCATCCAAGCCGGCTATTCGAGCACTGCCATTGAGGCAGACAAAGAGATGATGTCGGACCCGATGTTGGTCCAATGGACGATGAGCTTGGGATGCTCATTGCTGACGGAAGGCGATGACGTTACCCGAACCATCCGCTCTTTGAACCAAGCTATGGCCTCGTCCAACTGCGGCGCGGCAACAGGTGAGAACTCAGCCGGAATCTGGGCAAACACATGTGAGGAAGCCGTCGATCCTGAAACGGGATTTGCGACGGAAGAGAAGATGTGTGAGCTCATCGGAACCTACGCCCGAGGTGAGGCCATCAGCTACGCCAAGACGATCGTCATGTCGGGCGTTGAGTTGATGCAATGGCGCGCCATGCAAGAGAAAGTCGAAGAAGGGTTCGCCCATCGTTCAGGCAGCGCGTATGACCAACGGTTTGTGCCAGCGGACCTGATGGAGGCGACGCTCACCGAAGGCGGTCTACCCATCGGCGTGACACATGACCTCGGTTATGGCTTTTCGTCTGTCCGTCGATATGGAGGCGGGGCTCGCTCAGCGATGCAGAGCGGGTCGGTAAAGACTTCCGCTTCCAAGACCGCGCTTGAGGTCTTCGTTGCGATGGGAGAGTCCGGGAGTTTTAACGGAACGTCCGTTGATGAACTCTTCAAGGATACCGAAGCCTCGCCAAAAGACGTCTTCTCTTCCAGCAACATGAAGGATGCCAAGGAACTCCTCAAAAAGAAGGAAGAAGAGGAGGAAGAGGAGGAATTCGCGTTCGAAGACCTGTTCGGTGAAGAAGACGATGAAAAGGCGATGGCTGCGGGAATGAAGAACAAACGCAAGCAACGGCAGAAAGAAGCGAAGGAAGATACGGAGCCTGAAGTAAAGCCGTGGGACCAGAAGAAGTAGGACACAAACACCCCGATCTGTGACAGTTTGACACGGTCGCCATTTAGCACAGCGCGAAAGATGGCGGTCACCCAACTTGGATCGGTTTTTGCTGTATTTGTTATGCAGACGAACAGTGGACAATTTGCCATGACGACTCAAAGTCTGAAATCCTACGGTATCCAAGCGATGCTGCACCTGCTGGGTGTGGTGTTTGTTTGCCTATTGCTCCTGATGCCCTACATCGACGGGCATATCGCAGAAGGTTTCTTCCTGGCGATGGAGTACTCCGAGTTTCAATCCTTCACCGCAACTGAATTAGCCCTACACGTGGGGCTGTCTGCGTCACTTTGGGCGCTTGTGGTGATTACGTTCAAGCTATTGATGCTCAAACGTAAGCGACGCAAGATTCTCAAAGTTGCGCGTGGCACGGCGGTTACCGAGACCCTCATCATCCTCCCAGTGTGGATCATGCTCTCGATGGGCCTCCTTCAGCTTTCGGTGATGAATATCGCCGGTATTCTGGCGAACTTGGCAACATTCCAGGCAGCGCGAACCGTTTGGGTTTGGGCAGGCGAGACCAGCCAGGGTGTCAGTTACATGACTGTGATGACCAAGGCGCGGGTTCAGGCAGCGTACGCATTGGCGCCCGTCGCGCCTGGCGATTACATCCACAACCCAATTTTCGTTTCGAACAGTTTTAAAGCGGCGCGCGCAGGGATGGTCGCTCAGCAGATTCCATTGCTGACTCAGGACCAAGGTAACCTCGGTTATCCACTTGCGTACGCACTTGAACTTGAAGACCCCGGCGGATTGATTCGTACGGGTGGTGCCGGTGACCTTTCGCTCTGGCGCTCGCTTGACGGAACCTCGTTCCGAACGCGCTCCGTTCGAAAGTTCACATTCGCATATAACGCGACAACCGTCGTGCCCTTCATGGCGCTTACTCGAACGGGCTGTCTCTTGATCTACAGCCAGCAAATCGCGATGCCACTAGCGCCTTGGGTGTTTGGTGAGCGTTCGATCGTTGGTGGGCGACCTGGGTACTACCGTCGATTCATTCGCGAATTCAATTTTCAGGGGCAAGTGCCCGCTAACCGTAGGTTTCCAAATTGAACGCTGAACGTTTGAAAGCAGTCGTGGAGCAACGGTTCCAGCGATTCCATAGCAACGAGAGCGGTGCTGTGCTGCTTCTGTCGATGGCGGCAATCCTCATCATCATGATGATGGCTTGGGTTATCATCGATGCCGGGCAGGGCGCGCGCGACAAGGTTGAGTTGCAGGCCCAAGCCGATACCGCAGCGTATAGTCAGGCCAGCGTTCGCGCACGTGCGATGAACATGATCGCGTACTCGAACGTGTCCAAGCGTTCCATCGTCGGGATTATCTCGATGTACATGGGAATGTACTATGGATACACCCTTTGGGTCGCTTGGCGCTGGTCGAAATGCAAGTGGTACCGCCCTGATATCTGTATCGACGCCGCGATTAACTCAGCCATGTTATTGGTCGAGACATTCGGGGATTTCAGGCAGGTCACAGGTTCAATCTTCTTCGGTTTGTTTGGCAGTGGCGGTTCCACGAAGCGATTCCATCGCGAGGACATGAAAGCCATCGACAACTACCAACAGTACATGATGGCGCTCACACCTTGGTGGGGGTACAGCGAAGCGGCGGTTCGTGGTTTGAGGACCGGAGCGTCGGCGATCGGCACATTCCCGGCACCCGCTGGTCGGCTTCGTGCGCCAATCAACAACTTGGTTAGCACCCTCCGCGGAGCCATGGGTTCCGTTGGTTTGGGTGGCTTCTTCTCGGGCTCCGGTCGCGAAGATCGCCTGCCATGGATTCGTCCTTGGGGTGTTTCTGGTCAGAGTGGACGCCGAGACGGTTGGGGTAACCCGTTCTGGCCATTCGGCTCGCGCTGGGACCTCGTAAAAGACGGTATGTACCGAGATGCGGCCTACATGGCTGAGCACCTCGCCAACTCATATCAGCACAAGCGGCGCTCCAGCATGGGCGCGGCGACCTGGCGCGCGTACGGCTACGGGATGGCTTCATTCCCGCTCGGCTACCTTTGGACGACAAGCCAGATGGGCCGTTGGGTGACTCCGCTGGTTCTCGAGAACGCATCGAGTGCCGCAGATTGGCAAACAACAACTTCGAATATGGTGTTTGCTTACGGCAATCGTCCTGAACGTTTCGGAGAAGAACGCAATAAGTACTCGAACTTCACAAAAGACTACTCGCACCAACTCGGTGCGTTGGACGAGTTTGGGTATAAGAACGCCGGCGACTGGTCGATGGCGCGCGCAGAAATCAGTTATCAGGACGGAGACACCAATCCGTTCCGACCGAGCTGGACTGCCCGTATGCGTCCCGTCGCGCTGCCATCCGAATGGCAGAATGCAGGCTTTGACATGAATCAAGCTTATCATGACGTGATTCCGTTCCTTGGTCTTACCGGTCTCATCGGTAGCAACTTCGGAGGAATCACGTCGGCGATGGCAGACTTCGCAAACATGGAACGTCAGACGCGTTCGTTTGGACACTCCACAATCGAGGGGATCGCAAAATGATGAGCATCTCGAAAATGCGCGCATTCCTGGAGGATGAGAAAGGTACGACGATGACGGAGTTCGTCATGACGCTGCCAATCTTCATCACGTGTTTTGTGGGTGTGCTGCAACTGGGGCTATTCAACGAAAAGTCGGTGAAGACCTGGGCCAACGCACATCGCGGTACGTTCCAGTTGGCGATCTTGCCTTCGCGTGTCCGGTGGT
>JAUIBR010000035.1 GCA_030427705.1 bacterium
GAACTGGACAGATAACACCACTGGGACCAACCCCTGTCCGGTACAATGTGTTACCTATGTACCTGTAGAGATTTGTTACCCATGTTCTCGTTGTCACCCTAAGAACCAAGAACCAAGAACCAAGAACCAAAGACCAGAGTGATTGTGGTGCACCAATGGTTTTGGTAGTTCTAGAGTGCTTTACGGCGGTCGAATCCTAAGGATGAAAGTGCGAATTCTGATTGCATTGCTGTTTGTCACGTTGGTCGGCTGCTCGTCCGATACTGCGACAAACAACGCCCAAAACAACGCCAATAACCAACCCGATGCTGGGGAAGACCAGGGTCTCTGTGAACCCGGAGCTCGGCAGTGCAAGGACCTGGTTGTGGCGCTCGTCTGCAATGCGGACGGCAGCGCGTGGGAAGAAGAAGAGTGCGTAGATAATCTTCGCTGTAACGACCTCAATGGTGAATGCTCGGCCGAAATCTGCACCCCAGGCGGATTTGCAGGCTGCACAGAAACCGGGTTGATGAGCTTCTGCAATCAGTCGGGAACGGCGGTCGTCGAACAACCGTGTCCTGGCGATGCACCTTGCGAAGACGGCAAGTGTGGCGACGCGGAGTGCGTCCCGGGTGAGTTGCGCTGCATCGACAACTCCACACTGGAAATCTGCAACGAAGCAGGCGCGCGGGTGCCGGGCGCAAGCTGCCCCATCGGCACCGAGTGCTTCAACGGCGCATGCGAAGAGCTGTGCGAGTTAAACAAGAAGATCTCGAGCTATATTGGTTGCGAATACTGGTCCGCCGACCTCGACAACTATGACGACGCGCTGAGTCAACCGCACGCCATCGTGGTGTCTAATGTCAACCCCGAGCTCGACGCGGAAGTTTCACTCTTCCTGGGCGAATCCACCGATGAACTGCGAACCGATGTAAATGGCCAGCCATTCCAGAAGATCATCAAACCTGGCGAGGCCGCCATCTACTCAATTCCAATCGGGTATGACCACAGCGGCACGCGCATCCTGCAGAACAAGGCTATTCGAGTTACCGCCAATATTCCGGTCATTGCGTACCAATTCAATCCGCTCAACAACGTCGATGTCTATTCAAACGACGGCACCCTGCTCTTGCCCACGAACTCGGTCGGCACAGAGTACTGGGGCATTAGCTGGCCTTACCGTCAGGGCCCCGGCCTGCGAGGATTCCTGACCATCGTCAACTCTTCGGGGCAACCCAATCGCGTGACTATAACCCCATCCGCGCAAGTGCTCGCCGGGCCCAATATCCCGGCAATGGACGCTGGCGTGGAGCGGCTCTTCGACCTGGCCCCCGGCGAATCGTTAAACATGACGGTTTCTGGCATTGAATTCGAGGAAGCTCGCGAAAGTGGGTGCCTTGTCGACAGCCAGGACGGTCCGCCTGAAAACGTCTCACCCTGCCCCGACCTGACGGGTACGCATATCGTTGCCGAACACCCGGTCACGGTCTTCGGCGGACACCAATGTGCAAACGTCGTTCAAGGCGTGGACCGCTGCGACCATATCGAAAGCGTGCTCTTCCCGACCTCGGCATGGGGCACGACGTATATCGGCTCAAAGTACCATCCACGCGCTGATGGGGAGTTTCCTGAACCCGACATCTGGCGAGTCGTTGCCGCAGAAGACGGCACCCAGATCCAGACGACACCACCGCTTGACGGCGTGCATGGGAAGGTCCTGAATGCAGGTGAGTGGCGCCAATTCGAAGCGACCGAGCCATTCGTATTGGGCGCAAGCAAACCCGTCACCTTGGCTCAGTACATGGTTGGTTCAAACTGGTTTGGGATTCCGCGCATCTGCAATATGGGCATCGATGCGGCGAATCCTACAGGCATCGGCGACCCTGCAATGGCGACCGCGGTACCCGTGGACCAGTTCAGAAACGACTATGTGGTGCTGACGCCTGACGCCTACGATGAAGACTACCTAAACATCATCGTCCCCACGGGACATCAAGTGTTCATCGACGGCACACCTATCGCCGCGGACTGGACGCCAGTGGGTAACGGCGTGTACGAACACGCTTCAATCACTGTGTTCGACGGGTTCCATCACCTCACCTCCGAAGTGCCATTTGGGGTGATGAGCTATGGATATGATTGCCACGTATCTTACGCGTACCCAGGCGGTCTTAATCTCGAGCAAATCTCCGAGCGCGACTGAGGTCGCGTTGCTCCCTCAGAATTCGGTCGCGTTGCTCCCTCAGAATTCGGTCGCGTTGCTCCCTCAGAGTTCAGTCGTTACACTCCTTCAGAATTCGGCCTTCGGCCTCAGATGATCTGAGCGAAGCGAATTCTGAGCGAAGCGAATTCTGAGCGAAGCGAACTCTGAGCGGCGTCAGCCGCGAAATCAGCATGTGAGTAGATGAATGAAGGTATTGCGGGTCCTCAGTTGTGTGTTGTCAGCGGCAGCGTTGCTGAGCTGTGGCGATGAAGAGGAAGTCCCATGTCCCGATTGTGACAAACCACGCTGTGAGCAGACCGAAGACTGTGAAGTCGGGTTCTTTTGTGTCGATCGCAACTGCGAGCAGCGCGAGTCGTATCAAGAGAAGGGCACAATCTACGTCGATGGAACGTATGTGGCGTTAATCTCGGACGTGACTGCCAACGAATCCTGCGGGCTGGATACCGCGGGGGCGGATATTGTGTACGTGGCGCTGGAAAACAGCGTGGGCGACCAACGTGCCTGGGGTCGATTGATTGCGGACTTGCCAGGTCCACCATTTGATGCGGATTCAACGCTTGATGGAACTGCCCCAGATTTCAACTTGGACTGTCCAGACTTCGACTCTGCAAATTTCGTTTCAATTGGCTGCGACCGGTCGATCGCTGTTGAGTTCATCGATGCAAACGGTGAGCTAACCCAGATTCAGGCGGGTGAAACACTTCGAGTGTTCGAATATGGGAATCAATGTGGCGGAGACATGATCGAAGAAAACTACCGCGTCTATTTGTGCAAAGATGCGTACGCGATCTTCGACCGAGATGTCCGTAGCTGCAATGCGGAGTTGTCGGATTCAGTCCCCTCAACCGGTGATGATTCGTTCGTGGTCGACAAGCTGCCGAATTAGAACACGTCGAAGTTGGCCTGGGCGCCGACACCGAAGGTTCGGTAGGTGAGCGTATTGGCCGCTGGGCCTTTGATGAGGTCGCGGTCAGGCTGCTCGTCATCTTTGAAGTTCATCCCGTCGTACGTGTAGAACAGACCCAAATCAAACGAGAACCACTGGGAAACCTCGACTTCGTAGGCAAGCCACAGTTGCGCCTGCACACCGATGAGGTCGAAATCTTCAGACGTCGTGTTTTCGCTCACCGTGGTTTCGACCGAAGCCGTTCCGAATGAATAGCCGATGGAGACCTGGATCACGATCGGGAGCAGATCTACACGGGTCGTCACGCCAACAGCAGGCACCGAGACAACAAATTGGGTTGCATCCGTCTGATCGTAGGCAGACGCCTTGTAGTCGAAGAACGGTCCGATCTTTAGACCCTCAACCGGACTGAGCAGAATATTGCCCATCAGTCCCGCACCGAAATCGGTTTGTGGGAGCGAATAGTCTGGAAAATCCAGTTCGGGGTTTCCACGGTTAATGCGCGCCGAGCCCATGGATGCCTGCACGCCAACGGTCATCGTCTCTGCCGATGCGTCGTCGGCTGCGAACAAAACCGATGAGGTCGCGATAAGAATCAACAAATGTCGTAGAAATCTCATTAACTTCCACCTGCGAGGTTCTACTTGGAATTACTATGGGACCACCCAAAGGAGCAACAGGACTGTTGCTAAAGTCGTTTGATTTCTGGATGGCATGCTGGGGAACAACAAACGGGGCCGGGTCGGTGCCGGAGTACCCCCATTTCTCATTTCACGTGATGCTTCTTTCAGCAGTGGAAGCCCAACAGGTTGATATCGTTAACCTTTTGTCTCTACTGTGAAATAGGATGCGAGATTCGTTACAAAACTAGCGAACTCTAGCAAGTTGAAATGGGGAGAATCCATGCGCTTCAAATACTTCACCATCGCTTTTCTGGCCGCCGCTCAGTTGATTGCATGCAACGATGACTCGGCCCAGAATCCCGACCCGATGGACAAAGAGCCCAATACAGTAAACAACAATCAACCATCGGTTTCTACTGAATCCAAACTGGTCTTGGCATCCGATTGTGACCAGGTTCGCGAACATATCGCTGATGTTTTCACTGAGGAGTTTCTGAGTCGGGTTTACCCACCGCCTGAGGAAAATGTCTCGAATACAAATGGAAACAATGCTGTATTCGGACCGCCCTCCGACGTCTCAGGCACAAACACACAAGTTGAAGGCGTTGACGAGATCGATACCGTCAAGACTGACGGAGAACATATCTACGCGCTCTTCGGGCAAGGTTATGGTCAGGATGTTGTGATCGTGAAGTCGTGGCCTCCCGAAGAGATCGCCGAGGTCGCGCGTTTAGAACTCAACGCTCGTGGACTTCTTTTGCACGAAGACAAACTGGTTGTGTTGGGTGACTACGAAGAGGAGCGAATCGACCCATCGACCGGTAGACCACACGTCCTCGGTCCTTTTTATGGTACACAAGTTACGATCGTGGATGTGGCCGACCCGGCGAATCCAGTCATCGAACAGCAGAAGATTATCGAGTCCTATCTTGTGGATGGCCGGATGATCGATGGTGAGGTGTATCTGGTCACTTCCGGACAACTGAAGCGCCCCGGACGACTGAACCACGTCGCGATCGCCACGGATCTTGATTTCCCGCAGTTTGCGCCAAACGAACGTCCCCAAGACTGGGACACAATCAATCAGTTGAAAGCAGATATTCGAGCACCGATGCGCGTGGAAATCGTGAACCGCCTGAACCAACAACCATTGACGGATCTGTTTCCGGTCATGCGCGATGTGCAGAGCGGGTCTGTTGAGACATTACTAGATTGTAACGAGTACTATCTTCCACCAAGACTGACTGAAGTCGGTTTTCTGAACGTGACCAACTTCAATCTGGGTGGTGACACTGTGTTGGAAACGACCTCGTTGGCGTCATCAGGCCAGACCATTTATGCATCCAAGAACAGCCTGTATGTAACCACGGCCAGCACGCGTTGGTGGTGGGGATGGGGAGACACTGAACCGAAATCTCTTGTCCACAAGTTCGTGTTAACACCGGACAGCAGACCCGCTTATCGAGCAAGCGGAAGCTTCACAGGATGGGTGTTGAATCAGTTCTCGATGAGCGAACACGATGGTCATCTACGTGTTGCAACAACCGAGACACGTTGGCGAGGAGACACGGAAGGAGGCAATCATCTGATTGTCTTGAAGGAGGAAGACGGGGAATTGATCGAAACAGGCAGCGTCCGTGGCCTTGCACCTGGCGAAGAAATTTACGCCATTCGTTTTCTAGGCGATGAGGCATACATGGTGACGTTCGAAGCCATCGATCCACTCTTCACTTTTGATTTATCTGACCCAGCGAATCCTCAACTCAAAGGCGAGTTGAAGATCAATGGATTTTCTAGTTATCTGCACCCACTCGGTGATGACCATCTGCTGGCGGTAGGCCAAGATGGGACAGATCAGGGGAGTCTGAACGGCGCACACGTCCAGATCTTCGATGTGAGCGATCTTTCCAATCCCGTTCGGACCCACCAGCATATCATCGGTGGGTGGGCCGAGACGGCGTGGGACCACAAAGCCTACACGTACGATGCTCAAAAGAAGCTGCTGGCGATTCCGGCAGCGCCTATTGCGTACAACGGTTTGTTGGTGCTGACTGTGGACCCGCAAACCGGATTTGAAGAGGTCGGGCACATTGAACACAACGACCTGGCACAGCGGTACTGGTGCGAACTCCGTGATCACCGCGAATGCGACGACCCGGACCGGGTTTGGCAAACAGAGATGGTCCGAAGCCGGTTTATCGACGACTATGTCTACTCATTCAGTTCAGTTGGACTGAGGGTCAACGACCTGGCCGCACTAGAGATAGAACGCGCGGCGCTGGTGTTGAATCTCCCTATCGAAGAGTAGCGTCGAGGAACGCAATGAACAGTTTTGGAATTCGTTTTCTAGCCGGTTTCGCGGTGGTAGGTCTGGCTCTCTTGGCGGGATGCTCTGACGAAGGGGACTCCGCGGTTGCGGATATGGGCGTCGATTCCGGCGCGAATAACGTCGGTTCAGACATGAACACGGGGATGCCCGATATGTCTGACGGCGATGATATGTCGTCCAATAATCAGGGCTCGGACATGTCGACAGACATGCGAATGGACCCGCCCACCAGCAACTTTTGCGAGACTCGCGGCACACAGATTCGTGAAGCCGGCGGCGATGTCATCAACGTCTCGCCAGGGGTTGCCGGACGCGTGATGGCGGACGGCAACGAAACGACGTTGCGGCAGGTAGTGTCAGGCGCAGCAGAGGGTTCAACGATCTTACTGGCCGACGGGACGTACACCTTCGATGAAGCTCCAGATGGGTCGTTTTCCGGTCTGTACTTCACGACCAACAACGTCACGCTTCGCGGGGCATCAGGCGACGCGACGGCGGTCGTCCTGGACTCCAACTATGCCGACCACGGCGGATCGACGGCCCCGATTACGATTCAGGCTTCCGGAATCACGGTCGCAGATTTGACCGTGAAGCGTTCAATCTTTCACCTGATTCACTTCAGCGGCGGAGGGACGGACTCGGTCGTACACAACGTCGTTTTGGAAGACGGCGGTCAGCAATTTTTGAAGTCGAGTTCTGGCGGTCTGGTCGAAAACGTCGAGGTATCGTGCTCGCTGTTCACGATGACGGAATCTGGCCGCGATAATGTCTGGGGCTACGGCGCCACCGACGGAAACACGACGTGTTACACGGGCGGCATCGATAGCCATGAAGGGGTGAATTGGACGGTTGTGGACAACCACTTCCAAGGCATCTTCTGTGATGCCTCCGGTCCAGAGCGACCTGTGCACAGCAAAAAGGCCGACCAACGCGGTGGCATGACCTACAACAACGGCGGACTCGCGGAGCACGCGATCCACATGTGGGACAGCCCTAGCGGCGGCCATACCATCGAGCGCAACACGATTGTCGATTGCGCGCGCGGCATCGGTGTGGGGTTCCAAGCTGAGGTTTATGGCGCACGGATCGCAAACAATATGATCTTCAGCCGGCATGCGAGCGCGCGCGAACATGACGTCGCGATTAGCGTGGAACGCGGACATGGAACGCGGATTCTGAACAACACGGTCTTTTATGGGTCAGACCAAGGTTACTCGAACGGCATCGAGATTCGATGGGACGTGACGTCCGATACGGTGGTGGCCAACAACCTGATGAACCGCGGCGTACAGCTACGAAACAACGCGCAGGCAACCGTCTCGAACAACGTCGACAACGCCGAGCTGTCTTGGTTTGAGGATGCTGAAACTGGCAACCTTCGCCTCGTGGACTGCAACGTCGCGGGCGTTTCAGGCGGCACTGACCAAGGCGTCGCTACCGATATTGACGGTCAAGCGCGAGACCACGACGTCGTCGGCGCCGACGCGTGTGCGCCATAGCGAGTGCGGCGGCGAGGTCATCCCAGATGTCCTCGACGGTCTCCAGACCGACGGATAAGCGCAGTAGGCCTTCCGAAACACCGCATTCCTGCCGGTCATGCTCTTCAACCAATTGGTGGGTCAACGACGCCGGGTGTTGAAGCAGTGTGTCGGTCGAACCCAGCGAAACTGCCGGTGTGATGAGCTGGAGCGCCGTCATGACCGTTTGGGCTGCCGCTTTCGAGGCAACCTCAAACGCGACCATGGCACCGGGTCCGGACATTTGTGTTCCGACCAACCCTTGCGAATCTTCAAGACCCGGGAAGTGTACGGCGGTGACCGCGGGGTGGGACAACAAGCGCTCGACCAGGAACTGAGCGTTGGATTGGGCTTTTTCGATGCGCACAGGCAGCGTTTGAAGTCCGCGATGTAATAAGTAGCCGCCCAGCGGGTGCAGCAATCCACCCGTCCCTGCCCGCATAGAACGCAGAGATGCGGCCCAGTCTTCGTCATTGGTGGCGACGATTCCGCCCATCACATCGCCGTGACCACCGATGTACTTGGTCGCGCTGTGGACCACCAACGTCGCGCCGAGTTCCAAGGGCTGCTGCAAAACGGGCGTGGCAAACGTGGAGTCGACCATGACCGGCACATCGCCTGCAGCTTCAACCACGGCCTTGATGTCCGTGAGCTTAAGCGTGGGGTTTGCGGGCGTCTCCATGATGACCAGCGCGGTGTCGTCCCGCAGCGCTTCCGTCAGATTTTCGGGTGTCGCGAAAGTGACCTCGAGCCCACCAAACCCGGACGAGAGCACGTGGTCGGTGCCTCCGTATAATGGTCGAATCGCAACGATATGCTTACCCCGACCGCTCGCGACCAGGAGCGTCGCGGTTATCGCGGCCATGCCCGTCGCAAAGGCGATACCGTGATTTGCGTACTCCACCGCCGCCAGAGCTTCTTCAAATCGAGCAACTGTAGGATTGTGCAACCGCGCGTACACCGCATTGGGCGCCATTGGAGCGCCGTGCGCCAACTGGTGCAGGCTATTGGCCGCTTCCGTCATGTCGGGGATGGGATACGTGGTCGAGAAGTCGAGTGGCGGGGCGTGCCATGCGTCACTCTTTCGCGCCGCGTGAATGAAACGAGTATCTGCACCTGCCATAACGAACCTCTTTCCGCAAATTATCGACACTGTTAGTATAGCTTCGACAAATAGACGTTTCTAACGAATCAAATTCTAAATAGGCCCGAAAAATTGGAACTTGACCGAATCGATCGCGAGATTTTGGCCGCTTTACAGAATGATGGTCGGCTCTCGAACAAAGAACTATCCAATCGCGTAGGATTGGCGCCGTCTTCCTGTCATGAGCGTGTTAAACGCCTGCGCAATGAAGGCGTCATCCAGGGTTGTTCCACAGTCGTGGAGGCGACCGCGTTGGGCATTGCGTTGCAGGCGATGGTGTCCGTGCGACTCGTTCGCCACTCACGCAAGGCGGTCGATGCGTTCTACGACTACGTGCGCGAGCTGCCCGAAGTCATCGCGGTTTACCACGTCACAGGTGATGCGGATTTCCTGGTGCACGTGGCGGTCCGCGACACCGAGCATCTGCGCGATCTAGCGATGGATGCGTTCACGACGCGCGCCGAAGTCGGTAACCTAGAGACCTCACTGGTGTTCCGGGCGCATCGTTCCTCGCTCCCAGACCTACTTGATACGGAGGACGTGAGTTGAAGGATCTAGTCGAAAAGCACCTGTACCTGTTTGCAGCTGTGGGCGTGGTCGCCATCGCGATGTACGTCTTCGGCCTCATCGTCGATCAATTCGAGCTTCGAATCGCGACAAAAGCGTTTCCGATGGTCGCGCTGTTGGCGCTGGTCGGGACCAAAGCTAGAGGACAGTACGGTCGAACGATCTTCGTAGGACTTGTCTTATGCCTCGCCGGGGACCTGCTTCTGGAGTTTCGCCAGGAGTTCTTCCTTCAAGGCATGATCGCCTTCGCCGCCGGCCATATCGCCTATATCGTCGCATTCGCTCGCCGCGCCAAGACGCCTGCCCCGCTAGAGCTGCTCCCATTCTTGGTTTGGATTTCTTGGGCCCTGGTCGTGCTGACACCGGGGCTAGGAAAGATGCAAATTCCTGTCACCGTTTATACTATTGCCGTGATGATGTGGCGAGCGACAGTGCTGGTGCGCGAGGAACAGAATTGGTTCGCGTTCGCCGCGATGTTGGGCGCATGCTTCTTTGGATTCAGCGACACACTCATCGCGCTCGACCGCTTTCACGAGCCTATTGATGGCGTCCGAATCCCAATCATCCTGACCTATTGGACCGCACAAATCCTCATCGCGACGTCCGCGTTGGGCGGCGATTCAGAGCACGAAGCAACGCAGCCGAAGGCCCTCTGAACAAGAAAGTTCGAACGCCAGGGTTCTGGCTGAACAAGAATTGTACCTAGCGAACTCATCCCTCTTCGTCGGCAGCAGGCCTGTCACCTCTTACAGAATCGACCGCGTCGACGAAATCACGAACGAAGACCATCGCGTCCGCCTGGAGGTCCTCGTCGTTTTCTCCATACACGAATCGGCTCACGGCCACCGGTCCGACGCTGTCAGAATCAGTAAATCTCTCTCGGAAACTGTCCAGCGCAACTCGCCCTTCCTCGCTACCTTCCTCGATGAGACGCGCGAAATCGACAGCTAACCCCTTCACTCCTTGGGGATGGTTTCGCAGGACATAGAACGCGTCGTAATCATCCTTGTCCTTTCCGCGTTTTCCGATCGCGAGGCCCTTCAGCACTAGGAAGACAGATGGAGCACAGACCCTCACAGTAGCTTCGGCCTTCGCACCGCGCAGGGTTGTTCCCGCGATGGTCACATTTTCAAAGTTCTGGTGAGCGAGCGACAAACCGGGGATTATGAACGCGGCGAAATCCTTCTCCAAATTCTTGAGTTTCCCACCTTCATCCCCTTCTTCCGTCGGCGGGATAAGGAAGTCCAACTTCAAACCCGGCTGCTCCCTGAATCTCCAAGTTTGGCTTTTTGTCTCACCGTTGTCCTTCGGCTCCGGCTCGAAGCCCGCTGATTTGAGCTGCTTCGCGACCTCCGAGTACCGTTCGTCGTCGAGCAACGTGACAGCAAAGGCGAGATCCAGGTCTAAGGTACCTACGTGGCGCTCGAGCGGGTTAGCAGCGTCGATCTGTTTGTGAGTGATGTCGATTAACAAGCTTGGCACGTAGCCACCGACGATGACGATCTCATGCATGAGATCCCCGAGGCTCGTCGCGACTGTGAGGCAGCCTGCCTTTACGAGCTTCAAATCGTCGGGGTGATAGTCACCGGCCCATATCGGTACTTCCGTCATCACGCTCTCCAGTTCAAGAGCGACGAACGGAGCTCGTGCGCTGCCTCTTGCCCTCGCTCGGGGTGAGCGAGCACATCTAGATAGGCCTGTACTGGATGAACGCACATAAGCCCATCTACGTCTTCTTTGCCTTGGAAGACACCACGGTCTTTCGGCGTCACCAGCCAGACGTTCGCTCCCTTCTCACCCGATCGAAATCCGAGCGTGCTCTTCAACGCGCTGTCGGGGACCTGTTCCACGAAGAAGGTCACGATTCGGTGATTCGCGAACTTGGTCATTGCCCATGCCGCGGCGAGTCCTGTTGCCGCAAACTGCCCCTCAAATTCTCGGAGTCCCGCTTGCAGATGAAACGCGAGTTCTTCGCTACTTCTGGCGGCGACAGTGCCTTTGACGATCGAATGCATCGAGAACTCGTATTTCTCTCGCCATGCCTCGAGTAGCAGATCCGGATCGCGGACTCGAACCTGGTCTGCATCATTCCTGGTCAGCAATTGCAGGTCCTCCAAACGCCGAACGATCTTGCTCGTATAGCCGGCACCGAGGCCTGTCGCATCAGCTATCTCCGACTGCGAGAACGCGTGATCGTGGTTTTCGAGGAGGAACCGGGTGATGCGGGAGCTCTTTGCTGCGAACGCGTTAGACGGCCGACCAACGCTCCGAAACTTGTTCGGCTTGCCTTCGACGTGGATGAAGAGATCCACGCCGCGGATGTGGGCGTTACCTGACAGGTCCAGCCACGCCACGCCCGCTTCTCGACACAACCTATCCCCAACTTCCCCCATGTAGGGAACGACAAGGAGCGGCCGCTGTCCAGGTAGCAGATGTGCACGCTCAAACTTCTCTAGGGCGGCGGCTACTACCGCTGTGTCGGCTCGAGAACGTGAAATGCCCAAAAACAGTATCTCTCGGGCACGCAGCTCGAACGAGGGAGCTTCGATCGCGTTTGGCGGTGAGAGGACGATAGACACCGCTTCCGGCCCCAGCCACGAAGCGAACATCCGTTCCACCGTTTGCGCGTCGTCAATTGCTGAAGGTTCGAGCATCTTCCACCATGTTAACTAAAACCACACAGTTGAATACGTAATAAACCCTCCTGGTTTAGTCAAGCGTTTACTAAAACGGTGCAGTTGAATGCGTAATCAATCTACCCAATTAAGTAAACCTGGGGTCTGGGGGTGGAAAAATCACAGACGAACCACTGTTGCTTGACGACGTTTCGCTCACCGCAATTGTCGCAGCTTCTGAATATGAACTCGTTCGAAAAAGCCTCAGGATGTGTGATGCCAAGAGATGCGAGCGACGCTTCAACAGCAGCCCAAGATGTAGTGTCGGGGCAATAGCCAGTTGATTGATTAGTGATCTCAACAACCTGAATTGGGTCGAGTTCAAATCTGATTTCGCCGGCACCTAAGACCGGCTCGCCGCCTGCGGCCGAAAGGCGCTCAATAGCCGCGCCGACAGGCGCTCAACAGCCGCGCCGACAGGCGCTCAACAGCCGCGCCGAAAGGCGCTCAATAGCCGCGCCGACAGGCGCTCAACAGCCGCGCCGACAGGCGCTCAACAGCCGCGCCGACAGGCGCTCAACAGCCGCGCCGACAGGCGCTCAACAGCCGCGCCGAAAGGCGCTCAATAGCCGCGCCGACAGGCGCTCAACAGCCGCGCCGACAGGCGCTCAACAGCCGCGCCGACAGGCGCTCAACAGCCGCGCCAAAGGCGCTCAAAAGCCGCGCCGAACGGCGCTCAATAGCCGCGCCGAAAGGCGCTCAATAGCCGCGCCGATAGGCGCTCAACAGCCGCGCCGAAAGGCGCTCAACAGCCGCGCCGAAAGGCGCTCAACAGCCGCGCCAAAGGCGCTCACGGGACGCACAAAAAAGGCGGCATCCGAAGATGCCGCCCTTTTAGTGCGGACGAGAGGAGTCGAACCTCCACGGGTTTTACCCCACTAGATCCTTAGTCTAGCGCGTCTACCAATTCCGCCACGTCCGCAGCGGGATGGGCTTTTTAGAGAAGACGTTTTGTGTTGTCAACGAAAATTAGCGAGCAAGCCGACGGTTGGCCTCATCCAGATGACGTTTGATCTTCTCATCCGGTTGGATTTTGTGCGCTTGCTCCAGGTGAGGTTGAGCACGGGCCCAGTTTCGGCGCTGAACAAAGTACAGGCCCAATGAGTATTGGACGGGCCAGCATTCCTTGTGTCGCTTCAGCGCTGCGTCGCAGAAGCTCAGGTTGGCGCGCGCGCCTCGACGCTTCAGGTCACGCACACATTGGGCGGCATCGCCCATTGGTGCGTGGGGGAACTTCTTCTGGAACGACTCGATATCCGAACGGTCGGCCTTGTTACGAAACACCGAATCCATGAGGGCCTGTCCTTCGACAACCGCGGCACGTTCTTCCATTCCCGACATCGCGCCAGCTGGCATGCACGTAAGCTGACGAAGGCGACTGATTCGATCGCCCAGCTCGTCTGAGCTGACCGGTGGTGGCACCTTCGCCAGTGATTTCTCGGCGAGGTCCAGCGCGAATGCGTTGGCGTACGCATTGGCGACGCGGGACCACTCGCTGACTTGCGGCCGGTCAGAGCCTTCCAAGCGCTCTTGCGCTTTCTGCGTCCAGACCAGGCTCTCTTCCCATTTTTCCATGCGTTGCAGTGCCACTGCGGCGTTCAGGGGCGCGAAGTAGTCGGTCGGATTTCGCTCCGTTGCGCGAGCGCAGACTTCCAGCGCTTTGGTTTCCTGCCCTAGTCCAACCATCACATAACACTGGACTCGCAATACACCTGGGTTATCGGGTGCGTTCTCGATCGCAGGAGCCAACGCGACCAGCGCCTCTTGAAAGCGCATTTCATTGGCCAATTCGCTGGCGGCCTGAACGCTCTCGTAGGTCGCTCGCCCCATCATTTCCTCTTGGAACTCCAGGGTCAGGATCGAATCCAGCGATGCTTGCTCCAAACCGTGCGAGGATTGACCCGACGTGAGCACGCGAATCTTCGCAGCTGCCGCGCGCATGAGGTCGCCGCGGTCTTTATGCTCGTGCCGAAGTCGCAATACTTCCTTGATGATATCGGCGTTTGTGGGGTTGTACTGCGCGTGATGTCGGTCGTAGGCGACGGCCATGAACCAGCCATCGGCGACGGTGTGGATCGCGCCGTTCAAGTGACCAAACTCGTGCAGGAAAGTTATCGCTTCCTTCTGCCGGATTCGTTCACGATAGACGGCACGCCGTTCTTCCTCAGAGAGGGCGTCCAATTCATAAGAGACCTGCTGCCATTCTGCGCCTCGATTCATCGAGCGCAGCACGATGTGTTTGCCTAGGACGTCTCCCAAGCCAAGGTTGTGGTGGCTGCGCGTCATGCCGGCGAATGAACCGGTATAGGCGACCACGACTTCGGCGTCTTTCCCGTCGTCGAGCTCGACGAGCGCGTCCATCAGCTCCGTCATTTCCTTCGACGCTGGGTGCCAGCGTTGGATGCTCACAAGTTCAAAGCGTGTGTTGATCTGCGGCTCAGCAATCGTGGTCGCGAGCTCAATATGCTCTTTGATGTGCTCTTCCCAACGCATCGTCTCTTGCACGTAGCCGTCGTCGACGTACGCCCGCACCCGGATGACCTGGGTAGCTGTAGGCGTCGTTTCGACTGAACGATAGCGCTTGGGTTGATTGCGCTCCAAATGCTCTAGCTGTTGGCCACGACGGTCGTGGCAGCCAAGCACGGAAACGCAGATGAGTAGGACAATGAAGCGCAACAACATTGGAATTTCTGAATTCTCTATACGCATAGGGACACAGAGGGTAGCGATGGGCAGGCGGCGAAGCAAGCCGCACGAGTTTCAGATGCTTTCAGTTTGATTCTACGCGTTGGAATGGAATCATCGCTCTGTTACCGTTGGATCACTGTTTGAGTTGCAACAAATGCGTTACTTCCTCGTCGCCATCCTGGGGCTGACCACCGTCTTAGCCGGCTGCACATCGGATGAGTGCAGCACGACTAACGATTGTTTCGCGGGCGAAGTCTGCAACAGCGGAACGTGCGAGGTTTCGAAGGGCGGAAACAACGCCAACAACGTCAACAACGCAAACAACGTCAACAACGCGAATAATGGCAACAACGTTAACAACGCGAATAACAGCAACAACGTAAACGCCAACAACAGCAACAACATCACGACGGGCACATGCCTTGTTGACCCGTTCAATTCGAACTGCATGGCCGACGACGGAAACACCGAGTACATCCGCCTAGATGAATCTGTCGGGTGTTTCACCGGCGACGACCTGGTCACACAAGAGAAGACGTTCACCTCGGAAATCTGCGCGCTCGAGGACGAAGACGAGTTCCAGTTCACCATCGTCCCGTGCGACTCATTGACGTTCGTGATTGAGGTTGTGTTCACGCCCGACGATATGTGCGACCCCGCGATTTACGACCTTGAGTTCATTGCACAGGGCAAGAGCTGTCAGGACGGCGATGAAGGCACCCGGTGTGAAGTCACCGATGACGGCAGCCTGGTTGCCGAGGTTCTGGTTGAGCCGTCGCGGTCAATCGAAACCGGTACCATTCGACTGACACCGCTGGTGGAAAACCAGGTGCAGTTTGGATACAGCTTTACGGTGAAGGTCCGATGAGAGCATTGATTCTATTGACAGCCATCGCGTTGTTCGCGCTTCCCGGCTGCAGTTCCGACGACTGTGTAGATGCCGACGAGTGCTTCAAGGGCGAGGCATGTGTGGAAGGCCGTTGCCAACAAGCGACCGGCAATAACGCGAACAACGTTAACAATGCTAACAACGTCAATAACGCGAACAACGCGAATAACGCCAACAACGTCAACAACGCGAACAATTCAAATAGCTCGAACAACTCGAATAACGCGAACAACTCGAACACCAACCAGGCATGCATCGCAGATCCGTTTGACGCATGCATGGATGAAGAGAATTCGAACAACAACACATGGCCAGGCCAAGCGGTGACGTCGATGACGCGCGGCTGCCCAGTCGGCAACGAGCTACGCACATTAGACACCGTTATATCAGGGCGAATGTGCCCGCTCGAGCCCGCCGATATCTATCGATTCATCTTCTACGAGTGTGAGGTGGGATTCGTGATTGAGGGCATTTTGACCCCCAAAGACGACTGTGACCCAAGCCTCGTGAAATTCGATATCAGTGGCTATGGCGGCCGATGCGGCGGCGATAACGAGAATCTGCGTTGTGAAGTTCGCCCTGATGGAACACAACACATCCAGCTTTTGGTGCCGGGAACAGACTTTGCGCAAGGCAGCGAGGTCTATTTCTACGTCGAGACACCGGAAGAGGTGGATGTCGAATTTGAGTACGACCTACAGCTGATTGTCAGACCATGACCAATACACGATTGACGATATTCGCCGCGATGATGGGAGCCTCTTTGGTATTAGGAGGTTGCTCGGACACTGGTACCGACTGCGATAGCCCGGGCGATTGCTTCGCCGGCGAGGTCTGCGTGGACGGACGTTGTGACTCGCCAGACAACAACGCGAACAACACGAACAACGTCAATAACGTGAACAACGTTAACAACAGCAACAACGCCAACAATTCGAACAACGTTAACAACGCAAACAACGTCAACAATTCGAACAACAGCAACAACGCTAACAATTCGAACAACGGCAATTCGAACAACAGCAACAACACCAACAACTCGAACAACAGCAATAACTCGAATAATAGCAACAACACGAACGGCCCTGCCTGTGTGGTTGACCCGTTCGACTCCTGTGCTGACCCGTTCGAGATTGGTGGTGATCGAAATGACTCCTGGGCCGATGCAGATCGGCCGGGAAGCTCCGCAGGTTGTGTGTTTGACCGCGATACGGTTCGTCCGTTGGACCTGACTTTCGAGGCAAAACTTTGTCACAACGAAGCTGGAGACTGGTACGGACAAACCATCGTTCCGTGCGATAGTCAAACGCTCACGGTGGTCGTTCGGATGTCTCCAAAGACGATGTGTTTACCATCTCTCTATGCGTTGAAACTCAATCATGGCGGCGCGGCGATTGACTGTTCCGCTCAGGGGATTGAGTGTCTGGAAGAGAATGAAGACAAGATCGTCCGCTTTTTGGAACAACCGGCCTCGACGGTTCGCAGCTACTACTTTGGCGTTGAGGCAACGGATGACAACACGCCAATCGACCTTGAGTATGACCTGTCGATCCAGGTCCAATAGCTGACTAAATGAAGCAGTACTTCATAGCGTTGGGGGTGATCGCGTTGGCGTTTTCGGGTTGCGCGTTCGAGCCCCCGTGCGGCTCGTTCGAACAGTGTGCCGAGGAGCAGGGTATCGACCCAAACAACTCGAACAACGCGAACAATGCCAACAACAGCAACAACACAAACCCCAACAACGTCAACAACGTCAACAACGTCACGAACAACTCGAACAACTCGAACAACGTCAATAACGTGAACAACGTTAACAGCGCCAACAACAAGGAATGCCCCGGCCCATCGAGCTGTGGTGCGGCACAAGCGAACCAACCATTCGAGTTGGTGGACGATGGTTATGGATGCCGGCGGTTTGATGATGAGTTGTTCGGCACGACGCAGGCGTTCGGCGACGCGGTTTGTGATGGCCCAGACCAATTAGTGGTCAACTACTCCAATTGCGAGAACACGTCGTACATCTTGGAGGCCGTGCTGATTCCTGAACCTGGCTGCGACGACGAGCTTGTGCTTGATGTGCGCGACCCCGTGTACAACTGCGGCGGCTCGATGCTGACGCGTTGCGAAGATCTTCCCGATGGCAATCAACGTATCCAGTTATTGATTAGAGCCGGCGACTACCGCGAATTCGACGTCATGTTCGAAGTCTCCTCGGCCAATGGACAACGCGGTGGCTACCGATTGCAAACCCGCGTATTCCGGTAATTGCATCTCCGTGTTGAGTGTGCGACACTGCATAGTGTCAAACCTACACGATGAGGCGTGATGGCTTTCGAATATGAGTTTCCCCGAGCAGCACTAACAGTCGACTGCGTGGTTTTTGGGCTCGATGACGAGGACCTCAAGGTCATGCTCATTCAGCGTAATCTCCCGCCGTTTAAGGGCGAGTGGGCATTGCCGGGCGGTTTTGTCCACGTGGACGAGACGATTGATGACGCGGCCCGACGCGAGCTCGAAGAAGAGACCGGCCTCTCGAACGTCTTCCTCGAGCAGCTGTACACCTTCGGCCAGTTGGGGCGCGACCCACGCGAGCGCGTTGTCTCCGTGGCGTACTACGCGCTCGTGAAGCTGATGGACCACTCCGTTCAGGCGGCTACCGATGCGGCAGACGCAGCATGGTTTCCGGTGATGGACGTGCCGAGTCTGGCGTTCGACCACCACGATATCTTGGACATGGCGCTCAACAGGCTGAAGGGCAAGGTTCGCTACGCTCCGATTGGCTTTGAGCTGCTGCCAAAGCGCTTCACGCTGTCCCAATTGCAGCACGTCTATGAGGCCATCTTGGAGTCGGAGCTCGACAAGCGGAACTTCCGCCGGAAGGTGCTCAAGACCGGGCTCGTCATTGAAACCGACGAGGTGCAGAAAGACGTGGCCCACCGTGCTGCGCGGCTCTACGAGTTCGACGCCGATCGATACAAAGAGCTGGAAGATACAGGATTCAACTTCGAGGTGTAGCCATGGCGAAACGCGCACTAATCCTTGTCGACATCCAAAACGACTTCATGCCCGATGGCGCGCTACCTGTGCCTGGTGGCTATGACGTTGTTCCGGTCGCGAACAAAGTCCAGAACGGCTTCGAATTGGTCGTGGCAACCCAAGACTGGCACCCGGCTGACCACGGCTCGTTCGCCGCAAACCATGATGGAACGGAGCCTGGACAGGTCATCGACCTCGACGGCCTGGACCAGATTCTGTGGCCGATTCACTGCGTGCAAGAGTCTGACGGCGCAAAGTTCGTCGACGGCTTGAACACCGAGGGTGTGCGGGTTTTCCAGAAAGGAACTGCCCTGAACATCGACTCGTACAGTGGGTTCTTCGACAACGGCCATCGACAAGCCACGGGCCTGGGTGAGTTCCTCAAAAATCAGGACGTTGAGCAGGTCTATGTGTGTGGCGTGGCGACGGACTACTGCGTAAAGTTCACCGCGCTCGATGCTGTAGAGCTCGGCTTCGAGACGTTTCTAATCGAAGACGCGTGTCGCGGTGTAAATCTCAATGAAGGCGACGTTGACCAGGCGATTGAAGACATGCAAAACGCCGGAGTCCACGTCGTTCGGAGCGAAAATGTCTGACGAGAAACTCGAAACCCTGCACGCCGGAAAGTACCTAAACATGGTGCGTGAGGGCACCTGGGAGTACGTACAGCGCACAAACAAGCTAGGCGCAGTGGTGATCGTCGCGCTCACTCCACAAAGAAACGTGCTCTTCGTTGAGCAATACCGCCCGCCGATGGGTAAGAACGTCATCGAGCTGCCGGCTGGGTTGGCTGGTGACCGACAAGAATTCGAAGGTGAGCAACTGTCGACCGCAGCCGAACGCGAGCTCTTAGAAGAGACAGGCTACGCCGCAGAACAGATGGAGTACCTGACCCACGGCCCGCCCAGTGCGGGCATGAGCTCAGAGACCGTGACGTTCTTCCGCGCGACCGGACTACGGAAAGTCGCTGATGGCGGTGGCGACGAGAGCGAGGACATCACAATCCACGAAGTACCGGTCGGCGAGGTCGGCGCGTTCCTGGACAGTTGCCAAAAACAGGGGAAAGCCATCGACCCGAAGGTCTTCACAGGCCTGTATTTCCTAGGGTTGGGCGCCAGCGCACCGCAGCAGGAAATCTCCATCGAGATTCCGGCCTGGCGAGGGCCGCAGCTCTTGGATTCACCGATTGGCCTGAACCTGGCCGACGGTCTGCTTCAGGATTTGGATACGATTCTTCCACCGCTTCCGGGCAACGGAAACGTGGGGATTATGGGCGGTTCCTTCAATCCGCCGCATGTCGGCCACGCGCTATTGGCGCATGCGATGTTGGCGACCGAAGCTTTGGATGCGCTTTGGATCATGCCCGTCGCGGCGCATCCATTTGGCAAGGATTCGGTGTCGTTTGAGCACCGTGTCGAAATGTGCCGAATCGCGTTTCGGCACCTGCCCCAGGTGCGCGTCATCGAGATTGAGGAATACCTTCCTAAACCCAGTTTCACAGTGCAGACCCTTAGCGCTCTGCATGCGGTTCGACCGGGCATCAAGCCTACGTTGATCATCGGTTCGGACATTATCCCTGAGCTGCCCCTCTGGCGGGACCCCGAGAAGCTCCCTGAGTTGAGCAATATGGTGGTCGTGCCACGGCAAGGCGCGCCGGAAATCGAGCCGCGATTGGACCTCCCCATTAAGATCTATCAAGGTTTCCGCCTACCGAAGGTATCAAGCAGCGCGATTAAGAAAGCGCTGCAATCTGGTGGCGATGTGGATGGGCTGCTCGACCTGCGCGTGGAAGCGTACGTCGACCAACACCGCCTTTACTCGAAGGGGTGAACTCGCGCTCAGAGTTCGCTTTGCTCAGAATTCGCTTTGCTCAGAATTCGCGGCTTCGCCGCTCAGAGTTCGCTACGCTCAGAGTTCGCTTCGCTCAGAATCAGCGCGAGACGACGATGGCGAAGTCGTCCCATTCTTCTTCTACCTCAAACTCCAAATCCTCAATGTGATTGAGCTGTGCTTGAAGGTGCTTCGCGAGTCGGCTGCGGGTCTCTGCCCAGTTTTCAGGTCGTGATTCCGGCATCGGTTTCAGGGAAACATGTGCGATTCGCGGGCCTTCGAATTCGATCTCTGCAGTGACGCTTACGTCTTCTTCAGGCTGGAGAAATCGCGGCACGACCAACGTCTCTCCCAGTGGGCGACGTCGAATCACAAAGGATGCGGGATAGCGGGATTGAACCTGGTCAGGACTCTCGTCCCAGTTGAACTCATCCAGAGTTGTGATCTTCTTCATGTGGAGCGTCCTTGCTCGTGGTTTTCGGGTCTATTTTTGAGTGTGCCTTTGAATCGGCGACGATCAAAAAAATCGTGATGATCGTTTTGTTAACGCCTCAGATTTCTGAGGTGTTAGAGACCCCGAAATCGCGCTTACCTACATGTAGGGCCAAGAAGCGCCGGATCCGGTCAACATGGCATGTGCATTGCTTTTTAAGCGGGTGTGACGAAAGCGACACCCAACGCTTACAGGTAGATGAGGCAATCATGCGAATGACCAACCCTTTGGAGTTGTTCTCGTTCCTGTCGGACAAGGCATCCGGCGAGGGACCACAAGACATCCGCTTTTTCCAAGACGAAGAGTTTCTCTTCGCATCGTTCAACGACGGAAAAGAGCAAATCGTGCACATCAATGCACTGTCACCCGCCAAACTGTCTGCATATTGGGAAGAAGTACGAACGAACTTCAGTATCCCCGGAGCTGAGTAACCTGAGCGGCGAAGCCGCGAATTCTGAGCGCGAAGCGCGAATTCTGAGCGTTAGCGAACTCTGAGCGTTAGCGAACTCTGAGCGGCGAAGCCGCGAACTCTGAGCGGCAAAGCCGCGATCTAGACTTCGCGCACACCGAGCAGCCGAATCTGACTCTCGATGAGGTCGCGGTACTCGGTTTTTGGAAGCGCGTGAAGGTATTCAACACCTTTCTGTGAGAGCGCTTGCACTTCAAGAGCTACCGACTCAATCGCACTGGTCTGAGCGACCAGGTTTTGAACCGCTTCAAGCTCTTCGTCGGTCGCGTCAGAGCCACGGCTGTACAAATCCTGAAGCAGGTTGCCGATTTCGGGGTTCTCTTTCACAGAGCGAATGACAGGAAGCGTCATTCGGCCTTCACGAAGGTCGTCCAACAAACGCTTGCCGAAGCGTGCATCGCCGGTGACGTCAAGCAGGTCGTCCCGAATCTGGAATGCCAATCCGACGCTATCGGCCATCTTGCCCACAGCATCCAGCTGTTCTTCCGAAGCATCCGCAAAGCGTGCTCCCGCGCGTGAACACCAGACAAACAAGCTGGCGGTCTTGAGGTCGCAGATTCGACGATAGTGGTCTTCGTCCAAGACCAACGTGCCTTTGGTCTGGAGCTGGAGGAGCTCGCCACTGACAAGCTTCTGCACCGTCTGCAATGACTCCGCGAGGATCTCGCCGGTATCACATCCTCGAATCAGCTCAACTGCGGATGCCAGACAGTGATCACCCGCGAGGACGCTTGCTGTGTTTGACCAAACGCGTCGTGCGGTGTCTTTGCCGCGACGGAGGTCACCTTCGTCGATGACGTCATCGTGCAGCAGGCTTGCGGTGTGAATGAGTTCAGAAGCCACCGCGATATCGACCGGAAACTCGCCGTTGAACCCTGGGCAGGTGCCTGCGATCAGCAACGTCAGTCGAGGGCGAATCCGTTTCCCACCACTTCCAACAAGATGCCAGATGAGGTCCTTGGCTGGACCTGAAGCGTCACTAACCTCGCGAAGTCGCGTCTCGACCCCGAGCATCGCCTGTGCAAGCGCACCAGCGACGTCCTTGCCCTTCAAAGCAGATTCGGACAGGGGGAAATCGAGGTCTGATTTTTTCTGAACTTCTTGCATGGCGAGGTCGCTCCGTACCCTTCGGGTGGCGTAATAGCGTTTTCGAAAGGCAAAACCAAGCCGGGATTATAGAAATTTCAAAAAAAATTGAAAATAGAGTTCGCGCTGCGCGCTCAGAGTTCGCTTTGCTCAGAGTTCGCGCTTCGCGCTCAGAATTCGCTACGCTCAGATCCGAAGGAGCGCAGCGACTGAGCTCTGAGGGAGCAACGCGACCGAATTCTGAGGAAGCGCAGCGAACCGAATTCTGAGGCCCGCAGGGCCGAATTCTGAGGGAGCAGCGCGACCGAACCTAGGGGCAGGTGGTGTTCGCAGAACCTGGCGTTCCGAGGTCACCATTTCCGAAGCTCGAGGTGGCTTCACACCAGTTGCTTCCGAAGTCGTTCCAGTACTCATGGTGCGAACCTGGATCGAGGTTCATGCTAGCCCCTGTGGGATCCGGGAACGTGGCTCCATCATCCCAGGTTACTTCATCCACGATCACGGTGGACATGTTGGCATCTGGGCAGCTCAACTGCAGCGAGTCGGTGGAGTTGTTCAGGTTGATCAGACCGCTGTAGATATAGTCTGGCGTGAATGGCGCATTGCTGCTGCGTGCGAACACGAAGTAGCCGCCAGCGCCGATCAGGCTGGTTCCCTGAACGGTGAACCCTTCCGCACCAACGCTGGTGGAGCTCCCGACATAACATCCGTCGAGGTCGACGGTACGGTTAGAGACATTGCGGACTTCGAACCACTCGCCGTCATTATCCAGGTCAATGTTTGGGTTGTTCATGATCTCGGTGATCACGACTTCACCGGCCAACGGAGCCATCGAGCACATCGACGTGTCGATCTGGCAAGATGAATTGCAGCTGACCGTTCCGACACCTGCGCCGACCGAGCCACACGTGTTGAAGTTCAGGTCGTTTCCGTCGCACTGCTCGTTGCCGTTCGCGATTCCATCACCGCAGCGTGCGCCCAAGCCGTTGCAGGTCGCATTGCAGAATCCGTAGCGTCCGTTGTCCGCGCCGTCGTCGCATGTCTCGTTGCCTTCAACAATCCCATCGCCGCACAACGTGCAGTTCGTGACATCGAAGTTGCAGGAGTTTGAGCAGGCCAACGAACCGGCCGTGAATCCGAGCGAGCGGCACGTGGCGTCGTAGGTGGCCGAGCCGTCGCAGCTCTCGGAGCCGTTGATTACGTTGTCGCCGCAGAAATCTGCGAGGCCGTCGCAGTCGATATTGCAGAAGCCGTACTCACCGTTGTTTTCGCCATCGTCGCAAACTTCGTCGGGGTGCACGTCTCCATCACCACAAACAGCAGGGTCATCCACGATCATATTGTTCGTGTTGTTGCCGTTCGTGTTGTTGTTTGAGTTTGTGTTGTTGTTGAGATTGTTCTCGTTATTGAGATTGTTCTCGTTGTTCAACGTGTTGTTGTTGGGATCAACGATGACGTTGTTTTCGTTGTTCGCATTATTGAGCACGTTGTTTTCGTTGTTCGCCGTGTTGTTAACGTTGTTCACGTTGTTCACGTTATTGACGTTGTTCGACGAATTGTTGCTTTCAAGATTCCGTTTCTTGTCTTTGCTGAGATCGTCGCCGCATGCGGTGGCGAGTGCAAAGAGGGCCATGATGGCCAGTGATTTGATAATCTGTCGGTTCATGATGAACCTCCTTGGGACAGGGGTTATGACCGACAGAGATAAGCCCTTTCAGATTAGATTCCCAATCTTTCAGCCTACCTTTCAGGAGCTTTCAGAATTCGGCCCTGCGGGCCTCAGAACTCGGTCGCTAGCGCTCCCTCAGAATTCGGTTCGCTAGCGCTCCCTCAGAACTCGGTCGCTAGCGCTCCCTCAGAATTCGGCCCTATGGGCCTCAGAGTTCGGCCCTGCGGGCCTCAGAACTCGGTCGCTAGCGCTCCCTCGGATCTGAGCGAAGCGAATTCTGAGCGCGAAGCGCGAACTCTGAGCGCGAAGCGCGAACTCTGAGCGGCAAAGCCGCGAATTCTGAGCGAAGCGAATTCTGAGCGAAGCGAATTCTGAGCGCGAAGCGCGAAGCTAGCCCAAGTTGAACGGGTGATTGTTTCGCAACGCTTCGATGCCAGGAAGTGGCTTGCCCTCTACCAGCTCAAGGCTTGCGCCACCGCCGGTTGAAACGTGCGTGATGCGGTCGATAAGACCCGCCTTGCGAATCGCGGCGGCTGAGTCACCACCACCGACAACGCTAACCGCGTTGGATTCGGCGAGTGCGTGGGCGACGCTCATGGTGCCATTGGCAAAGAACTCGGATTCGAAAACACCCATTGGGCCGTTCCAGAACACGGTTCCAGCCTCGTTCACCACGCGTTTGTAGATATCGACCGTCTTCGGACCGATATCGAGCGCCATCCAACCTTCGGGGATCGCGTTGCCTTCGGTGGTCGCGACTTCGTCGGCCGATGTCACGTTGAACTGCTTTGCGATGAGGTGATCGACCGGAAGGTGAATTGTCTTCTTTGCCATCTTGGCTTTCGCCAAAATCGATTTCGCCGTCTCGATATGCTCCTCTTCGACCATCGATGCGCCAACCTCTACGCCCTGAGCTTTCAGGAACGTATAAGCCATCGCACCGCCGATGAGGACTTCGTCGACCTCGTCGAGCAACGTCGTCAGGATGCCAATCTTGTCGGAAACCTTCGCGCCGCCCATCACAGAAACAAACGGGCGTTTGGGCGAATCCAGAAGACCACCCAATGCTTCGATCTCACGCTTCATCAGAAAGCCCGCAGCTTTCGCGCCGCGGCCGAAGTGCTTAACCATCGTGTAGACCGACGCATGTGCACGGTGAGCCACACCGAAAGCATCGTTGATGTACACATCAGCAAGCGAAGCCAACCAATTTGCAAACTCCGAATCGCCCTTCTTCTCGCCCGGATTGAATCGAAGATTCTCCAGCAAGACGACCTGATTCTCTTTCAGGTCATCGATGAGCGTTTGCACCATGCGATGGTCGGAGTTGTCTTCCGGGAGCATCACCTCAACATCCAGAATCTCGGCAAGGCGTTCTGCGACAGGCTCCATGCTCATCGATGGAACAACTTCGCCCTTCGGACGGCCCAGGTGACTAGCCAGCACCAACTTCGCCCCGTTTTCCAGTGCGTAGTCGATCGAAGGCATCGCCGCCAAGATACGAGCATCGTCCGTGATGTTCTGGTCCGCATCGAGCGGAACATTGAAGTCACAGCGCATGAAGACGGTTTTGCCTTCAAGCTCAAGCTCGTTGATAAATTGAATTCCGGTCGTGTCCATCTGGCACTCCTAGAAAAAAAGCCGCCAGCGGCGGCTTGGGAAAGTCGAAATGACTTGGATTAGTTGCGTTGTCCGTCAACGTAGAGCAGCGCGTCGATCATGCGATTCGAGTAGCCCCACTCGTTGTCGTACCAGGTCAGAATCTTCGCCATGTTGTCGCCGATCGTCATCGTCGCGCCGGCGTCGAAGATCGATGAGTGTGGGTCATCGATGATGTCCGACGAAACGATTGGATCTTCGGTGTAGCCCAAGATTCCTTTCAACGAACCATTCGCTGCTTCTTTCATCGCAGCGTTGATCGTGTCGACCGTAACCGTCTTCTCAAGGTTGACGACGAGGTCAACGCAAGATGCGTTCGGAGTCGGAACACGAATCGCCATGCCGTTGAGCTTGCCTTCCAATTCAGGAAGCGCGCGCGTCACGGCGATTGCAGCACCCGTGGTCGTGGGGACCATGTTGATGGCTGCAGCACGTGCACGGCGGAAATCGCTGTGCGGTGCGTCCAACAGTCGCTGGTCGTTCGTGTAACTGTGGATCGTGGTCATCAGGCCGTTGACGATACCGAAGGTGTCGTTGAGGACCTTAGCGACAGGAGCAAGGCAGTTCGTGGTGCAGCTTGCGACGTCGATGATTTCCATGTCCGTGTTGAACGCGCCGTGATTCACGCCCATGACGAACGTCATGTCGACGCCTTTGCCAGGAGCCGAAAGCAGAACGAACTTCGCGCCAGCGTCCAAGTGCATCGCAGCTTGGTCACGCTTGCGGAAGACGCCCGTGCACTCAAGCACGTAGTCGACGCCCAGGTCGCCCCATGGGAGCTTCGATGGGTCGCGCTCAGCGAACACCTTCATGGTGTCGCCATTGATCGTCAGCGTGTCTTCCGTGTGGGACACATCGCCTGCGAACGTGCCGTGAGTCGAGTCGTATTTGAAAAGGTAGGCAAGTTGGTCTGCCCCCGTAAGATCGTTGATTGCAACAACGTCAACATCTGAGCGCGTCGCAGCAATGCGAGCAACGCAGCGTCCGATGCGTCCGAAACCGTTGATTCCAATTTTGATAGCCATGTTGGCGTCCCTTGGTAATGGGTGGATCTCTAGCGAAATTCGCTATCGACCGCCCTAATACCAAAAGCAGTAATCGCGCTGCAAGGTGTCTCTATTCTTTTTGAGACAAACGCTGCCTAATGGCCTGTAACTTTGAGGTATTTAAGGACACTTCCTCGGTCATGTCCTCGTCCTGAATCTGGTTCATCAGGTAGTTTGTGTCGATGGCCGGCGACGTTGCGTCCGTCATCGCACCTTGAATGGTGGGGTCGTGTTCGATCTCGATGTCGTCTTCGAAGGGGTTTGATATCGCGGATGCGATGGCTTCTGCGCCAGCAATCGAGGTCGCAATGTCGTCCTCGCTGATCAAATCGTCCAAATCCCCGATCTCAAAATCTTCAACCACCTCAGAGAAGTCCGACGACTCTTCGTCAAGGTCGCTGAACTCGGAATGCCCGGTGTGGGGGGCAAAGTTGTCACTCCGATTCGTCATATCGAGGTCGAACTCGCCGCTGCCTTCATCCTCGGGCGTGTACTCTTCCATCGTGGTGATGCGCAGGTCTTCGAGATTGACCTCCGGTGGAGGCGGTTCCTCGCCAGCAATCTTTGGCAGCAAGTCTGCAAGTATCGACGCGTCCGCGTTCGAAGTTGCGGCGTCTGGAATATCAGAATACTGCCGCGTTTCTTCGGGGAGGTTTTGAGCTCGCGAGGCCTGCGCGAGGCCCGCAAGGTCACTGGAGTTCAATAAGCCGGTCTTCACCGCGTCTTCTTCCGCAGTGGCCTCGGATACCTCCGAGATATCATCTGCATCCACAGGAATCGTCAGCGGATGATCGTCATCGCGCTTCACCTTCTTGAGAATTCCAGCGGACACAGATGAAGAGTTGGCTAGACCTTTCTCTTCGACCGGGAACTCAAACTCTGACTCCTGGTCACCTGCCTCTTCAACCGGCTCTCCGAACATGTCGTCATCATCAAAACCGAAGTCCAACTTCGGACTCTCTGGTTGTGCAAACGACGCTGGGCGACTTGCCGCTTCCGATTCACCCGTTTCTTTTTCGTCCTTGGCGCTGGTGTCCTCGGAAACCAAATCCAACGAATTGCCAGCCGCGGTGTTCTCTTCAATCCCCGCAACCTCAGGTTCTGGGATGTTGGGAAGCGCCGGCTCTTCAATTTCGATGTCAGGGGCGATTAGTTCGGGGTTCGTCGTGGGTGGACCAGCGGTTTCGGAGGTAATTTTCGATTCGTTTTTTGGCGCCGGCGGAATCGCATCAAACGTGCCTGATTTCTCGCTGCGGCGAGTCAATCCGAGTTTCGCTACGTCATGCGAAGAGAAGGCACCAACCGCATCCAGAGCGCTGTCATCTTGCTTGTAAATCTCAACCCAATCGTCTTCCTTCAGCAGAAGATTGGTGACCTCTGGGCGTCCAATGACGGAGCTGCGAAGCGACAAGATCGTCTCAATCCGCGCATCCGTTCCCGAACTCATCACACCTAACAGCGTCCGAAGTGCAGACGAGATGCTGGATGCGTCCAAGGTAAACCAACGGCGGCGTGCGCCAGGGAACCCAAACAGAGTTCGGAGGTCATCTTCACCGGTAACACGATCCCAGAACACGATATCGGACAGGCGGGTCAGGCGTTCAACCTTGCGACGGTCCGCTTCTGAAGTCGGTGGGTAGACGTGAAAGACATGGCTTCCCGGAAGCTCTGTCGGTGGATTCTCGGAAACGACCACGATCGACTCGTCTGGAATCTGCATCGCCAGCCACAGCAGCAGTGCGCCCTTTGACGCACCGGGGAGGCCCACAATAATGCCGTTTCCGTCCCGGCGAATCTGACGTCGAAGCTGCGCGAGCACATCGTTCGGCAGTCGATCGACCACTGCGGCCGGCAGACGTTCGATCAGCAGCGATTTTCCAGCCGATCCCGCGTACGAACGGATCGCCCATTCGTGCCAACGAAGCACGGTGTCGCCTTGAACGCATGCGGCCAGACGCTCAACATCAGACCTTTCCAAGGCGCTTTCGCCAGGTCGACGACGACCAAGCTTCACATACGAAAACTCACCATTTGGAGTCACCGCTACAAAACGGACGTTGGCATCCTCGAGCACACTGCGAAGTGCGGCTGCGGCCCCAAGTAACTCCCCAAATCGTTTCGCGTCGGAGTTCATTGTCCTGCTACTGCATCGGGCTCTTCGGCGAGATCCAGTTCTCGTTCCATCTTGAGTGTAAGGGTGACTTCTTCATCGGCAAAAACTTCGATGTCGAAACGCTGAGTTATGTATCCCTCAGCCCGAATCTCGACCATATGAACACCGCTTGTCATGGGCATGGTCGACCCTCGCCACCCTGAAATGACACCTCGGTACTCATCATCGACGAACACCTCTGCCGTCTTTGGTTCAACGTCCAATCGCAACAGCCCGCGCCCTGCTTTCGCTTTCGACGTGGTACCGCAACCGAAAACGAACAAACAGGAAACCACTACTACTAAGGCTGACCGAGTCATTTTCTGCATTGTACTCCGATATCACAGCGATCGCGAGCACTCATCATGGTTTCATAAAACTTGGTTTCGTTTCCTGATCACGCAGGAGCTGCAATTGGTGGGAGTTCATTGCGATTCCCTCGCGCCAATCCAAGTCTTCAGACAGCTGCATGCTGGCCTCAAACTCCTCCTGAGCCTGCGAAGGTCGTTTCTGCCGCAAGAGAATCTGGCCGTAGTTGTGGCGTAGTTTTGCGACCGCGCGAAGGTCACCCGTGCGGCGCGCGAGCTTCAGCGCATTCTGGGCGGCCCGAGATGCCGCATCGAGCCGGTTTTGTTGCGCCAAGAGCGATGATTGGTTGCCCCTTGTCGCCATCTCACCACGTGGGTCATCGGCGTCCTGCGCGACTTTGAGCGCGAGATCGAACATCTTTCCAGCTCCCGCGAGTTCCTGCGCTCGAAGCCGCACCCGACCAAGCTGATTCAGCGGTTCCCAGACCAGCCGTGGGCCCCAGGGGTTGTTGGAGACGTTGACGGCGCCACGCTCGGATATCTCAATGGCTTGCAGCAATTGCTCAGCGGCTTGAACCGACCGCCCCTGGCGTTCGTTGATTGTCCCCATGAGCTGCAGCGCGCGGACATGCATGCACTCCAAATCCGAATCGCTTGGATTTGCTTGCTTGAGCTCCATGACCTGCTGAATCGAGCGCCTGACCAAGCGTTCTACTAAGTCCGGGTCTTCGTCGGCTAGCCATAGACTGGCTAACTCAAGTCGAACTTCGAGTTCCAATTTCGGCGGTAAGCCTTCTTGCCGGTCGAGCTGCCGCGTCAAATCAACAGCTTCACGCATGCGCCCAAGGATCGCATAAATCCTGACCATCTGCAGCTTCAACCGCCCGGCCTCTTCGGGCTGCACAGAGGCCGCGTTCTCTACATTTTCGATGGCGCGTGCGATGAAAGACTGCGCCGACTCGTATTCAAAGCCCGTGAGACAAGCGTCGATGAGAATCTCCAGATTCGCCAACGCCTTCCGATGCTCGTCGATCGCCTCCAAGTGGCCGACCAACGCGATACGATCATCGCGACTGGACTCTGCACCCCGGGTCGCTGCAATGCGTTGTTCAAAGTACTCCGCGCATTTGGAGTGGATTCGACTCCGCATCTTTCGGGACAACTGCGAATAGATGACCTTCTGAAACACAGGCGGATTGAACTCCAAGACCGGCATTTCTTCGTCGCCCTGAATATTGATGATGCCCTGTTGATAGAGGGTCTGAAGCACTTCCTCAGGCTTCCAATCCACGCTGGCAAGGTCCAATAAAACCTCGCCAAGCGTGTTGTTTCCAAGCGTACTCAACAATGCCAACGTGTTCTGTTCGGGCTTGCTGAGGCCAAACAGGCGCAGTTGAAGCACGCTTGAAATGTCGCCGGCTTTCGACAGCCAATTCTCGGCATCCTCAACCGTCGCCGTAGACGTGGACTTCGCGTATGCCACGAGCTGTTCGAGGTGCAGTGGAATCCCGGCACTGAGCCGAACAAACGTCGACTGCAGCTGCGGTGACACTGTCTTCGGTAGTTTCGACCGGAGGTAGGCCCGGCAAGCATCCTCGACAAGCGGATCAAGATGCACCTGAGTCGAGTCCGGAGGGAAGTCCGGAAACGTCAGCCCCGCGTTGATGCTCAGTCCAACGATAAATCCAAGCTTGGATTTTTCCGCGAATCGCCCCCACTTGCTGAGGAATCGCGCAAACTCCTCATCGTAGTTCGTCACCTGATCGATAACGAGAACCAGGGGCTGCTCGTCCAACAAAACCCGCAGAAGGGCACGGAACGAGACCTGAATGGCAGCGGATGCCGATGTAGACGACTCCATCGACTTCTTCGCTCGCGTTGCGCCCATGACGTCGGCGAGGTTTTCGGACATGAACCCGGACAACACACGCGTGTATTCGACACTAAGACCAAGCTCTCGGAACATCACCTCGAAGTCTGACACACGCCCGAAATGCAGCGCGATATCATGCAGCCACTGCAGCATCAGCGAGCGAATCGCCTCAGGACCCTTGCGCCGATATGTCGCCTTCAAGGTCAGCATTCCGCGTTGATCTGCTTGGCTACACGCGGAGCCAATCAACGCGGATTTGCCCATTCCTGGCTCCCCAGTGACGACGGCAACCCCACCAGACTCTCGCGAGATTCGACCGAGGAATCCTAGCAATACCGCCAGTTCGCTGTCTCTACCTACAAGGTCCGTCGTCGTGACCTGGGGTTTGGCGGCGACATCGACGATGCCGAGAATTGCCCGCTCACCGCGACCTGTCGGCGGTCCAAGCCGGAACATCGACTCGAGCTTCGTCGTCAGGTCGCCAACTGCAACGACTTCGTGGTCACCCACGCCGTGCACGGCATCGCTTGCGTCATCAAGCGGAACACCTGCTGCGCGAGAAGCTTCGCCTGACGGGCAAAACACCTCGCCGAACGACACAGCGTACGCAAACGCCATCTCTTTGGGCGCTTCTCGTCGAAATGCTGCGCGCAACTCCAGCGCTGCTTGCGCCGCACGGAAGGCGTCATCGGCAGCCATGTCTGGCAGGCCAAACAGGATCGTGGTGAAGCTGCCTTGACGGCTGTGGAGCACGCCTCCCCACTTCTGGATTAGGACCGTGATTCGAGCAGAAATCTGCTCGGTCACCTCGACTAGGGTCTCTGAGTCCAGACGTTTGTGCATCCGTTGATGCACAACCAATGCGGCCACCTGACGTTTCTCGCCGATGAGGTCTTGCCGCAATTCATCGACATTGATGCCAAACCCGGTGCCAGGCGGCGAAGGAGCCGGTGTCTGTGCGCCGTCCATCTCCCAGACCAGGTCGGTGCCCGAATCCGGCACGGCGGGCGCTTCATGCTCACCGCTGAACAACTGCGCGATATCCACGACCTCGCTCTCGCCGCCGCCGAGCGCGCCATGCATCGCCTGTGTCTCGGCTGACTGCACTTCACGGCGCATTTCACTGTACTCGTTCAGCGATTCGGACCGTTCAGCCAGCTGCTTAGGCTGGACGGCCATGGTCCCGATGTCTTCCTCGTCGTCGTAAACCTCGCTGTTCTGAATGACTGCAGCCTGTTCATCGGGTGCGCTCTTAAGCGAGGAACGCTTGAAGATAAACTGAGCAGGCGGCGCCTTCGGCTTGGGCTGTGGTTTGCTCTGGATGGCTTCCAGCGCTTCACGAAACTCGGTTGCCGTTTGATATCGTAGGTCTGGCTCCTTGCGGATCGCCCGCAAACACACCGCCTCCAGATCCGGGTTGATTTCGGCATCTGGAGCCATTCCCGACGGTGAGGGCGGATTGGAATTGATGACAGAGATCAGAATCTGCGGCACGCCTTTGCCCACAAATGGCCGCTGATTTGTGAGCATCTCGTACAGAATGACGCCCATGGAAAAGAGGTCGCTGCGCCAATCAACTGAGTCGCCCTGAGCCTGTTCCGGGCTCATGTAATGGGGGGTTCCGACAAGTGCGCCCGCCATGGTGAGGGGCCCAACCTCGGACCCAGGGGCTTTGGTTTGCGCAATACCGAAGTCCAAAACCTTGACGAAATCGCGTCCGTCCAAGGTCTTTTCGATCATAAGGTTGTCAGGCTTCAGGTCCCGGTGGACCACCTTCGCGGTGTGCGCGACTTCTAGCGCTGCAAGCGTCTGAGTCATGATCGACACAACCCGCTTGGTCGACAGCGGCCACTCGTCGTCTAGCAGGCTGCTCAGTGGGCGGCCTGGAACGAACTCCATCGCGATGAAGAGGGTGTCGTCCCCCTCTTTGCCGTAGTCGATGATCTGAATGATATTCGGATGACGCAGGCGGCTCGATGACTTCGCTTCGCGAATGAAGTACTCCGCAGACATCGGATTGCGCGCATGTTGAGGCGTCATCACCTTCACAGCGACCTTACGCTCCAGGTGCTCCTGATACCCCTCATACACGTTCCCCATTCCGCCGGCCCCGATGAGTCTCTTGATCTCGATCGTGCCATGGAGAACGCGCCCAATCATCGGGTCGCGCTCGCTCACTTCGTCCTCGGAAAGCAGTAACATGAGTTTACTGCGGCAGGTTCGCGCCAGCAACGACCAATCACGACGACATGCATTGGGTACAAGATCCCCCAAAGGGTACTTTAGTCACCCCCGTTTCTGGGGTCTGTTGTTCCCGATGCCCGATCAAGCCGCTGCGACCAGCCACACCGGAAACCCCTGAAAACACTGGGCGAAACACATTTTTCAAAACGTTGGCACGGCATGTGCTCTTGTGTAGGACACCGGACGACAGTTCGGCCACACACACACGAGGAGACAAAAAATGGAAAACCAACACGTCATCGGTTTCGTCACCTTCTAAAAACACGACATGCCGCCAATGTGTGGCATGTATGACACAGATCGCGCAAGATCGGGGTCTGAGACCCCCGGATCTTGAGACATAAAAGCCAAACACCACCAGCTACGATAATTGAGACAATCGCTAAAACCTAAGGAGTATCGGGCCGAAACATATTTCGGCCCTTTTCTTTTGATCTTGGATCGGGCCTTGCAGCTACATGTAGGTGTAGGTACGAAAGCGAATGCGAGTCTGAATGTGAAAAACGTAGTAACGACAATCAGCTTCCTCCTGGTCATGATCCTGAGCACGAGCGCGTTCGCGCGCTCCAACCGCGTAGCTCAACTGCCAAACGGTGGAGATTTTGGGTGCGACATCTGCCATACGGCAGCGAACGGCCTGAACGACTTTGGATTTGATAGCTTCGACTACACCGCAAACGGCAACGTGCAATGGGGACCCGAACTCGCCGCACTGGATAGCGATCGCGACGGCTACCCCAACGGTGTCGAGCTCGGTGACCCCACCGGCAGCTGGCGACCTGGCAACGGAAATCCAAACGGTCAGGTATCCGATCCGGGCGACCCCATGTCCACTTTGTGTGGAAACGGCTCGCTTGAAGGCAATGAAGAGTGCGAAGGCGGAAATCTTCAGGGCGAATCCTGTGATTCCCTGGGTCAGGGCGTTGGAACGCTTCGTTGCTCACCTACGACCTGCACATTCGACACCTCGAGCTGCGGTTCGTGTGGCGATAACATCGCGCAAACCTCCGAAGACTGTGACGGCACGGAACTAAACGGGGCTTCCTGCGAAATGCTTGGTTTCTCAGGTGGAACGCTCGCGTGCAGTAGCAGCTGCCAATTCAATACTGGCGCATGCGAAGGCGGAAGCGGCAACGGCGGGTACTCACTGTGCGGTGACGGACTCGCGACGGGTGCAGAACCTTGCGATTCGTTCGACCTTCGCGCGCAAACCTGCCAAACACTCGGCTTTGACGGCGGCGCGCTCGACTGCACCGCGACTTGCGAATACAACACCAACGGTTGCACGGGCGCAGGTCCGGTTGATCCACCAAACGACCAGCCCGCGAACAGCGGCAACCCATCGACGCCGACCACAGGCGGAGCACTTGGAGATCCCGGTGCTCAGAGCTCAGACCCATCGAATCGTATCGAGATGTCTGGACATGTTTGCACCGTGACCAATGTCGACGGTCGCTCGCCATGGGCCCCCGTTGCCATCTTCTTTGGGCTGTTTGTGCTGGGCGTTCGAAGCCGCTCGCGCAACAGCTAAGACTCCGCTGACGCGGCCTCGGCAAGTGTCGGCTCCCATTCTGTATACCAGCGCGCAACCATTCCTCGGCCACGACTGTGGTTTTCGAACGCGAGTTGCGTGTCCTGCGAGACGCAAGTCTCCCATACTCGAATCGGCATATGCCTCAATCGTCGTTTGAGGATGACCGCTAGCTTCGCATCGGGAATCCGTATCTCGTGTGGCTGATAATACCAGGGACACGATTTTATCAGGTCGATGACAACAGACGCCGCGCTCTGAATCGGGTCCACTTGCTCAATATCCCAAAACCCGTGGCCCTGAGGTGCGTGCGCGAAGAGCTGCACCTGAAACCCATGTTTCGTGGAGTAGGTCCGCGCGAGCGCGAAATCCCAAATAATCGGCTTGTACACAACACTCATTTCATCCTCCCATCTAACCACAAAATCGTGGCTTCAACGCGGTTATCGTCGTTTTGAAATCGGCGTTGCGAAAAAAGTTGAGAAAGTGTTCTTGACCCACCCTCCGGGTTTGGCTAGGTCTGAGTCAGAAGCCGACAGAAGTCATAAGACGGAAATCCTTGATGGATAGCATTCAGACTACATACCCAACCCCATCCCAGATGACGCCGCCGTTTGCGCGTGTGTACGTGCTCTGTGATGGGCTTACTGCCCATGGAGGTTCTGTCGGCTAGACATCGATCTTAGGAAAATCGCTTAAGTCAATTAGCCGCAGAACCCACACGGTCTGCGGCTTTGTTGATCCTGCCCTATCGCGATTCCCGTCAGGACAACCCGCAGGCCAAAACCCGAAGCCCTCGATGAAACGAGGGATAAGAGGAGGCCGAAATGGGATCGCGAAGTGGAGAGAGTGGGAGACATCGCAAGTTTGCCAAAGGCAGTTTGAGCGAGGTCATCAGCGTGTCGTGGCCGATCGTGGTCAGCATGTTGTCGTACACAGCGATGGGCGTCACCGACACCCTGTTCGTGGGCTGGGTCGGAACGACCGAGCTCGCGGCTGTGGGGCTGGCAACGACGGCATTCTTCCTGTTCAACTCGTTTTTCATGGGAACGCTGAACGGCGTCAAAGTCATCAGTGCGCAAGCAACCGGTGCCGAGAAGCACGACCTCGCCGTCCATGCCGGATGGCAAGGGCTGCTGTTGGCGTTGCCATTCGGCGTCATGCTGATCGCGTTGAGCGCGCTTGATGGCGTGATCTTTAGCCTGATGGGCGGCTCTGACGCCGTTCAGGCTCTGGCGTCCGAGTACTTTGGATGGCGCGTGTTGGGCTCGCCAGGCTGGTACATAGTCATCGCCGCGGGTGGCTATTTCCAAGGCATTGGCGATACGAAGACGCCGATGAAGGTGAATCTGTTTGTGAACTCGGCCAACGTGGTCTTGGACGCGATCTTCATCTTCGGCTTTGGGCCTATCCCTGCGATGGGGGTTGCGGGTGCTGCGATTGCGACGACCATCGCGTGCTCGATGGGCTTGGTCATCATGTTCACCATCTTCGTTCGACACGTGGGATTCCATGCACGACCTCACTTCAGGTTGATTGCGAAGGTGTTGCGCCTGGGTCTGCCAATCGGTGTCCGATACGTGCTGAACGTTGCCGGATTCACGGTCTTCACCGCCATCATCGCCCGTATGGGCGAGGCGGCGTTGGCTGCACATCAGGTCGCGTTCAAGATCATCAGCGTCTCGTTCCTTCCCGGTTACGGGATATCTGAGGCCGCGACGATCTTGACCGGTCAGTACGTCGGTGCTGGTGAATCCGATAGCGCACGCAAGTCGTACTTAAGCTCCATGAAGCTCTCGACCGGCTTGATGGGCGTGTTCGGCATCAGCTTCTGGATGTTCCCCGAAGCCTTGGTTTCGGTGTTCCAGACGGACCCTGATGTTGTTCGGATTGGCTCACAGCTCTTGCTGTTGGCCGCGTTGTTCCAGGTTTTCGATGCTATCGCTATGACCGGCATCGGAGCCTTGAACGGCACCGGCGACACGCGCTTCACGATGGTCATGAGCATCGCTGCTTCGTGGTTCATCATGGTTCCATTCGCCGCATTCTTCGGCGTGTACATGGACATGGGACCCCTCGGCGCATGGCTCGGAATCACCATCGAGGTGTTCGCACTGGCGGTCATTTCAGCCATTCGCTTCCGGTCAGGAGCATGGCGTAGGCACGCCGTCGTTTAGGTTCGGGCTTCGGCCCGAGCCTAGACTTCGGCTCTTGGCTCTTGGCTATGGGTGTGGATCAATTTGTGTGCACATTGTGGGCGGTCCGCAGAGGCTTCCAGCTTTGGCTGATGCTCTCTTAAAAAAAAGTCTGTGCTCGTCTGTGTTTCGTCTGCGCCGTCTGTGGACACCACTCACCGTTGGCTATCATTGTTAACTAGAATCTTGCCCATCCGTTGCGGTTCTCCCGGCCAAAGCTGACAGCTGGAAGCTGATTGCTGGAAGCCAGTGCGAATCCCCACAGGGTTGGATCACAAACGAAACCGGCTATTGGCTCTTGGTCAAGCCCGCATGAGGAGCGAACCCGCGTTTACCCGAAATAGCGCAGGAAGCCGGCCTGGCTGCTCGCCATCAACGTCTAGAAGAACAGCATCACGCTCGGTCGTCTTGATACTAACGCTTTTCGCGTATCGCCGCGTGACTGTGTCCAAATCAAGGTGGGTTCCTTTGTAGATCTTGGACGAAAGCATCAGCGATTCCGATTTCTTCATGTCGGCAAAGAAGAGCACTTGAAATTGGCCGTCAGCGAGCTCGGCCCCTGGGGCGACCCACATTCCACCACCGAAGTATTGGCCATTAGCCACGACGATTTGGAAGAACTTGTCGTCGACCTCATCCAGATTGTCGATTTTCGCCGTCATCTGCATGTTGTCGTACTGGAACCAAGCGATGGTCGAGGCAGCAAGGAAACTCGCTTTGCCGCCTAACCCTTTCCACATCTTGTTGACGGTCTGATCAACAACACCGCCCATTCCGGCCGAGGCGATGTTCATGAACGTGCGGGATTCGAGCTTCCCATCGTGGTTGCGAAACACGATTTGCCCCACATCTAGCGGGCGAGGATCGCTGTTTGCGATACGTAGGACCGACTCGTTCACGCCGCCCATCACACCGATGGTTCGTCGGAAATCACCGCCCGTCCCCATCGGGATGAACCCAAACTCGGCCTCTGGATTGATCGATTTCAAGGTGTCTTCGTCGCTTTTGGCGCGAATGTAGCCGTCTGTATCGATTTCGTAGGCTTCCTGTGCGTCAATCTTCTCGAAGAAACCGTTGGTGACCTCGTTCAGCGTTCCGTCACCACCCACGGCAATGATCATATCCCAGCCAGCTCGGATAGCTTCGCGGGTCAGCAGTGTCGCGTGCTGCGGGCCTTCCGTGAACGCATAGTCAACTTCTGGGATGCGGTTCTGAACCAAGCGTTCAATACGCTCCCATTCCTTTTCGACCTGCCCCTGCGCGCCTTTGGGATTGGCGACAATGAATGCTCGCTTTGGCATATCCTTCCTTAGAATCCGCAAGCCGTGCACACGACGTCTAGCAACGTGGCACTGATATTGGCGTCTCGAACACGGCGAAACGCTTTGTTGCACGTGCTCGACGCACAGACAATCTTCGATCCGCCTTCACGGTCCATTTGATGGACGCGTTCTTGCGCGCATGCCTCGCTCGCCTCAGGCGCGATCACATGATAGTGCGCCGGCGCGCCGCAGCACGGCGTATCGTCGCGGGTAAACTGAAACTCGTCTGGAGGCGGGTCACACGTGGCATTAAGCACGACCCGGGTGGCGTCGTAGAGATTCAAATGTCGCCCCACGAAACACGAGTCGTGAAGCATCATTCCCGTTGCATCGACGCGGTCGCCGACCGGCAATTCTTCGACCAGATCAGCGAGTAGCTCGAGGATGTGCACAACCTCAAGATCGCTTTCGAAGCCGCCGAAACTGCCGCCTTCGGTGTGCAGGTCAGCAAATGCAGCGCAGTCGGTGATGACATAGTCGACGCCTTCGAGCTTGCGCTCCATGCGTCGGCGATACGCTTTGTAGCCGATATCGTCGCCGTATGAGAGGACCGGAAACCCACAGCAGCCGTGGCCTTCACCATCATCGCGCGAAATCAAACGGGCTTTCTCGCCCAGAAGACTGTCCAACAGATTCCCAATTCGCGGGATAAGCTGTGGTTCGTATTTCCGTGTCTCGCAGTCCACGAAGAATCCGATGCGTCCGGCCGGGTCAAACGCTTCATTGATGGCGTCTGCGAGGCCAGCCTCTTTGTACGAATCTGGCTCGGAATGTGGAGAGTTCCCTTCGTAAAAGAACTCCGCGAAGCCGGCCAACGCCTCTGGGACCAAGCCCTTGCTATGCAAGGCGGCCCGCGCTTCCCACATGGCTTCCGGCACATCGCTGTTGTGCTTGCACCACGTCTGACACCGTTTGCAGCCCATGCAGTGCATGAACGTTTCGTAGACTTCTTCGGAGGGTTCGACCGTGCCGTCCTGAACGTACTCCAACAAGCGCATGAGCGCCCATGGCGTAACCGTCTCGCGGTTCTCGGCCTCAGCTGCCGGACACGAGAATCGGCACATTTTCGGGCAGTAGGTGCAATAGGCCGTCGCTTTTTCGACCGATGGCGATAACGGTTTCATCTAAGGTCCTGTTGCCAGGCGGCGTTGGGGATCGAGTTTGGTCTTGAGCGTCTGCGCCCACGAGGGCCAGTGAATCGCCTCATCATCCATGACGGGTCGTGCGGTCAATGCGAGCGCCCGTGCGTCGGTCGGCAGTTCAACGGCGGCGCGGCCACGACTAAACCGGATGAAGGCTCGAGCCTGTCTACGCGACCAATCCCAGACTTCGACATTCTCGACTCCGTCGTCCAGACTCGAAAGTGCGGAAGCCAAGTGTTCGAGCGAGAAAGTCGCAGCGATCGTTCGTTTGGATGAGCTCAGTTCGCGTCGATCTGGGTGCGCTTTTTCAAGGGCTTCACGGTGTTCAGAGACCGCCTGACGGCTCCCAATCTCAGCACCTGGCACACTCGCCTTCAGCTCACGCTCGACGCCGCGAAGCACCCGTTCAGGCCCATGAACAGCTATGCTAAGAACGTTGTCGGCCAAGTGTGTCCAGCTGGTCCGCACACCCAAGTCGATGATGTTGGTGTAGTTCTCAACCGCTTCTTCGATGGACGCGACCTTCCACTGGAACAGCCGCGCGTCGGCGGGCTTCCACGCTATCAAAGTCGTGTCCAATATCGCGCCTACGAGTCCTTCCGCACCAATGAATGCATAGCGGTGGTCGGGGCCGGTCGCCTTACGAGGAGCCGCGAGATAGCGGTAATCACCAGAATTCGGGCTCGCTGTTGAAATGGCAATACACGCACTGCGCAGGTCACCATTCCAAAGTTCCTTGCCGTAGTGTTGATAGCGCCCCAAAAGCCCACCAATTGTGGATGAACTTGGATAGAGATGGCATCGCTCGAGCGTCAGACCGCGCTCCAAGAGTTCGGCCTGGAGGTCACCCCACCGAATCCCGGCTTCGACCCGGGCCAAGCGGCTTTCCCGGTCCACAGACAGGATTTGCGTGCACTTCGTCGTGCGTACAACGTCGAAGCCGCGCTCACCAATCACGGATGAACGAAGGTGTTGCCCGTCCCCAATGAGCATCAGGGGCGTGTCGCTATCGTTGATGAGCTCTCGCAATTCGGCGCCGTTTGTCGGCCACCATTCCTGCTTCGGAACGCTGATAGCGCGCTTTTCATAGAAGGTTTTTGCGACGCGTTTCTTTGGTTTCATTGCCACGCCTCGTCTGGATAAACCTTGCCGGGATTCATGATGTGGTCGGGGTCAAAGGACGCCTTCATTGCACCAAAGAGCTCGGCCCCACCAGGGTGATCGAAGTGTGTCCACGGCGACTTCGAAAGACCCACACCATGGTGATGGGCGACGGAAGACCCGGTGCGGGCGACCGCGTCTAATCCCGCCCTCCATGCGGATTGATAGCGATGTATGGTCTCGTCCAAGTCCGCGCCAAATCCCGCAAACGTGAAGTAGATCGAGCTTCCTTCTGGGTACACATGACTGAAGTGCGCCATCACAAATACATGCGGCGCCAATGCCTGCTTCACCGCTTGGTACAAACGGTTCAGATTTGACCACGTCGTTGAGACTTCCATCGTATCCACAAACGCACCCGCGTCGTAGAGCGCCGATTGTTTGTATGAGACCGACATCCGGTTTTGGTACCAATGCAATCCGGGCTCCTCGCCCATGTCGATTCCGCGACGTCCCATCAACTCAAAGGCGAACTTGGATTCGTCGTCGGTGATGCCGCTGGTGCCTTCAAAGCCCATGATCAACAGACAATCCGTCGGGAGCACGTCCACGATCGCGTTGATAGCGAGCGGATTTCCGAGCACTCGACCCAATACTGCACGCGTTACGTCTGACATCCGTCCGCGAATCTCGCCCGCAACGTTGATGGGCAAGACCTCCATCGCGATGTCACCGAGTTTGGCGGTGAGCAGCTTGCTACGCAGACCTTCTTTGGAGTTCCCGGATTTCCGGCTTGCGATAAGCGAGTCGAATTCATCGTAGAGGCGCACAACTGCTGGACGAACGCCGTGCTGCATGACCTCGCGAATCGCGTCTAGCGCCGCGGGGACGCTGCTGAACTGGAATCCGCGATAATGCAGACGGGTTGGGAGCGGTGCTACGGACAAAGTCGATTCGGTGATCATGCCCAAAGTGCCTTCACTTCCGACCATCAGCTGGGTCAAGTCAGGACCGCAGTCTGGAACCAGATAGCGTGGCTTTCCAGCCAGCGGGTCTGGGGCGGTTTCGATGACATCGCCCGCGCCCGTCACCACACGTAGTGAGCGCACCATGTCCTCGATCTTACCGTATCGGCTTGAATACTGACCCGCGCTTCGGCCGGCCAGATACCCGCCCAGGCTGGAGCAATAAAGCGAGGATGGATAGTGCCCCATCGTCAGGCCTCGGCGATTGAGCTCACGCTCCATGACCATGCCGATGATGCCGCTCTGGCAACGCATCGTCATGTCACCCTCGCGGGTTGCGACAATCTGATTGAGTCGCTTCATATCGACAACGACGCCGCCCTGCGTTGCGAGGGCACCACCGCAAACCCCTGAACCCGCACCATACGGGACAATGGGCGTTCCCGTTCGCCTCGCCCATTGAACAACGGCGAGCACCTCGTGTTCGCTGCGCGGTTGCACGATTGCGTCGGGTTGGTTGCGATGAATCTCGCGACCACGGGACATGATGACCCCATGCGGCCAGCAGTCGTTATTGTACGCGATCTTGTCTACCTTTCGGTGCAGAACATGCTGCGCGCCAACGAGATCATTTAGGTCTTTGACCAGAGGTGTAGACGTCATCGAATCAGCCACTTCGGATGGAGCAGGTAAGCTATCCGCTGAACGCAATTTCGTCTACCAAACACCATTGACTCGCCACTCCGCCAAATCTAGATTCAAGCATATTCACCTCGGTACTCTTTGGGGGATCTACATGAAACGACTAGGCTTTTTGGTAATCACGTTTGCGTTATTGGCCGCCTGCGGCGGCGACGAAGCGACAAGCAACAACAACAATAACGGCACTTGCACGCCGACCCTGGGCGGAGTGGAAGCTTGCGACGGCGTGGACAACGACTGCGACGGCGAGATCGATGAGGATTTCCCGGACCTCGGCGAGTCCTGCTCTGCAGGTGAGGGGTTGTGCCAGGCTTCCGGCGTGTTCGTCTGCTCGCCAGACCTCACCGAGGCGGTCTGTGACGCAGAGGCCTTAGACGCTGCGCTGACCTGCACGCCGGATGTTTGCGGAATGGTTGACGACGGCTGTGGCGGCACGATCGATTGCGGCGAATGCCCCTGCGCCGATGGAGTGCCAACATCAGAAACTTGCGGGACGTGTGACCTGGGTACTCAGACCTGCGGCGCGAATGAAACGGGCGCTGGTGTATGTGTTCGACCTCGAGGTCTGGATAGCCTGGAAGGTGCGGATTGTGACGCGGGATTCCTGTACGTCACGGCTTCGGCCACCGCGGGGACGGGCACGCAGGCTGACCCGTTTGGCTCCATACAAGATGCGATCGATGCCGCGTCAGCCGGCCAAGCCGTGCTCGTGCGCTCCGATGATGGCGTGTACGCTGAGACGATTGTCCTGAAAAACGGCGTTCATGTTTTTGGCGGCTACCTTGACGAGTGGAAGTATACGACCACCGAGGAAATGGGCGCCCGCGCACCACGGGCGGAGTTGGTCCTACAATCCGACAACTCCCTGACAGTTTCCGCCGCGGTTCAGGCAATCGACATCACCGATGAAACCTGGCTCAGCATGATTCATGGTGAGCTCGGTGGCAGCGTGCAGGGACGAGCGTCGTACGGATTGTACGCGGTTCGAGCAGACGGCCTGCGCGTTGAGCATTCGGACTTCCCCGCCCAACCACCGCTGTACAGCATGCAAGCCGGTACCAACGGCGTGAACGGAGACCCCGGTGGAAACGGCGAAAGCGCGTTCCGCTCCACGCTTGGCGGTTTGTTTTTCGAAGATTGCGTGGACTTCATCGCCAACGCCTACTCTGTGATTCCAGGCAACTACATCGGCGATGCTGGTGAAAACGCGAGTTGTCCACAAGCCAATGGCGGTGCAGGTGGCGAGGGACAATCCGGCGACAGCACCACAGGGTCGTTCGTCGAGATCAACGCCAACACGAGTGGTCAAGCCGCCGCGGCAGGAACTAATGGCGGCCCTCGAGGGCTCTACATTCCTGTTCAAATGATAACCGCACCCGGTGGTGATGGAGACGACGGCATGGCTGAGTTGGCCGCCGCAGGCGGTACCGCTGCGGCAAACACCTTCCAAGTCGCCAACGACCAACTGGAGAACACGACACAAGACGGCGGCACCGGCACAACCGGAGCGGTCGGCGCCGGTGGCGGCGGCGGCGGTGGCTCGCTCGCAACGCAGATCAATCCCACGCAGTTTTCGCTGGGTAACGCTGGTGGCGGCGGTGGAGCTGGCGGATGCGGCGGCACCGGCGGCGGAGGCGGACTTGGCGTTCCGCCGATGGTCGGGCTGTTCGCACTGGACTCGGATCTCCAGATTTTTGACTCAACCTTCAGCGCAGATGGCGGGCCAAACGGTAATGCCGGAGGCAACGCGGGAGTTGGCGGTGCAGGCGGCTCCGGTGGTACGGGCGCGAACAGCCAATGCCAGAGCGGTTTTGCATCTCCGTACATCGGTGGAGCCGGAGGTGACGGCGCGCCCGGTCAGGACGGCGGCGGCGGAGCTGGTGGTGCCGGAGGATCTGTGTTCGGCGGCTACTGTGTGAACTCAAACATCACGGTTGAGAACACCGAATTCACTGCCTCAAACCCTGGGACCGGTGGTGCGGGCGGAATGCCCAATGGGCCGGCAGGGGCTGACGGAACCGCCGAAAACGAAGTCGACTGCCTCTAGGCCATTCCGTAGTCGATTCCGTCGAAGTAGTGCGTGGGCACCTGGAACGCGACATCCAACCCTTGTTTCTCGCCACCGCGCTTGACGACGACGTTGATGGGCATCTCACCTGAGATGCCCAAACCGTCGCCCGGCAGCCGTCCATTGTCGTCGTAGACACGACCTTCAAAGTGGACGTTGTTCAGCACCAACTCTGCGGCATCTGAACTCCATGTGTTGTCGACAAGGTCAAGCGTCGGTGCGGTGAGCGCATCGAGTAGCTCGTCCAAACGGGCTTCGTCGCGCACACGGATATCGATTGAATCACTCTTGATCGACACACGCTCGATCGCGACGCGGTAATCATTGAGTGTGACCAACTCGCCGTCATCGGTCTGACGGGCTTCGGTTCCAAATTCAGCTTTGATGCCGACGCGATCCTCGTCCGCGAGGTCATCGAGATCAATTGCCGACGAAGATGCCAAAAGGGCTGCGATTACAAAGAGATTCTTGTTTGCTGCATTCATGCGCTTTTCTCCAATTTCCCGGGTCTGCCCGGTGCCGCGCAGAGCACGGCCATAGTTCGTTTGCGTCATCGACGCGTCATGTGCGTCGACTGGCAACGCGTTTGTTTTTGGTTCGAACTATGCGCGCGGTGGAGAGGTCTTTGGCGCGTAATGGAGCAGGCGAATTGACTTGAGATCCTCGATCAGGCGAGGAGTCGATTCATCCTGCACAGATGCAGCGGGCCAGATTCGGGCTCCGAGTTGCACCTGATGCATGGCGGCGAAATGCGCGTTGCCCAGTGCGGCGGCGGTGTGAAGCTTGCCCTGGATCGGACAGCTGTCGATCTCACCTCCGTCATACTTCGGGCACGCCTGGTCCCCGATGGTCACGATAAACAAGAATGTCACGATGAATAGCGCAAGGGAGATAAGCCCTATGCGCTGGCATCGATTTATGTCTTGTGGTGAATCCATCAGGTTCTCAGTCGGCACTATCGCCACGGTGAGAAGGTAATCTCGACATCGTTCGAAAAAATTCCAGCGAAATGTCGATTCATCTGCGTTGACGCCTCAAGTGCGTGGCGTTAGCACAGTCGACCACCTTTCTCGTGAGTATCTGATGACAGCTGGCTACTTCCGGTTTCCAACCATTCACAAAGACCAGATCGTTTTCGTCGCTGAAGACGACCTTTGGCGCGTTGCTGCAAGCGGGGGAGAAGCCCGTCGCATCACGGCCGGATTGGGCGAATGCCAATTCCCGCACTTCAGCCCAGACGGATCCAAGATCGCGTTCATCGGGACCGAAGGCGGCACACCCGAAGTTTATGTGATGGACGCCGATGGTGGCCCGGCGACCCAGTTGACCTTCCTCGCCGCGCGGACCGCAGTCATTGGGTGGTCTGATGACGACACGATCCTGTTCCGCTCGAACATCGACCATCACACGCCACGCCTGTATTCGGTTTTTGGGATCTCGTCAGATGGTGGTGAGCCCAGACGGCTTCCCATTGGTTTGGCGATGGCCTACCAAAAGTCAGCAAATGGGCATGAATGCTTAGCCAGAAACTCAGACGACCTCGCGCGCTGGAAGCGGTATCAAGGTGGGACCGCGGCCGTTATCTGGACCAAAACTGACGGCGAATGGACCAAGCGATTTACAGACCACAACCACGGACATTGCCGCCCGATGTGGCTTGGCGACCGACTGTATTTCCTCTCGGATCGCGAAGGCTATGGGAACATCTACTCGTCGACGCCGGATGGTCAGGATGTGCGCCGCGAAACAGACCACGTCGGGTTGTACGCACGATTTGCGACCAGCGACGGCACGCGCATCGTGTACTCGGTGGGCGGAGACCTTTGGCTTCTGGAACCGGGTTCGGACGCGACGAAGGTCGAGGTGAACTTCCCATCGCCACGCACGCAGATGAACCGCAAGTACATCAACGCCGAGCGGTACCTCGAAGAAGGTGCGCTCAGCCCAAAAGGCGAGCGTTTAGCTGCGATCGTGCGCGGCAAGCTTGTGAACTTCGGGGTTTGGGACGGCGGGGTTCGGCAGCTCGGTGAAGAGAACGGCGTCCGATACGACTGCGTTACCTGGCTGGACGACGACCGACAACTTGTCGTTTCGGACAAAGGTGGTGAGCCTCGCTTCGAGATTCACGCCACGGATGAGGCCGGTGAGCCTGAGGTTCTATCAACCAATCTGGACATTGGACGTCCGATCGACGTCAAACTCTCGCCGCTGAAGAACGCCATCGCATTTAACAATCACCGAAATGAACTGGTGGTTTTAGACCTGAATTCGCACGTGGCAGAGGTCGTTGATTCATCTCCTTGGGAGCGCATGGATGGTTTCAACTTCTCGCCAGATGGCCGCTACCTGGCCTACGCAAAGGCTGAATCTGCGCAGACTTCCGCCATTCTGATTCGTTCATTCATCGACGGCTCGACCCATCGAGTGACGACCGGCGAGTTTGGAGACTACGAACCAGCCTTCGACCCCAAAGGACGCTACCTCTACTTCCTTTCGCAGCGCTTTTTTGAGCCGGTTTATGACCAACTGTTCTTTGAGATCAGTTTCCCGGACGCGATGAAACCATGCCTGGTGACGCTTCGACCCGACGTCGAAACACCGTTCATGGATAAGCCTCGCCCCTTGGACGATTCCGACGATGACTCCGATGATTCCGATTCAGATTCAGATTCAGATTCAGATTCGAGCGAATCCGCCGAAGCATCGAAAGACGATTCGGCCGAGAAGAAGGAAGACTCGAAGGACAAAGACGATAAGGACGACACGCCTGACCCTGTCGAGATTGATTTCGAAGGGATCGAAGAACGTGTGTTGGCCTTCCCCGCGGCCCTGGGGCGTTACACGCAGATTGATGCGACGGAAGACCGCGTATTTTGGGCGCGAGCGACAACTCGAGTCCGAACAGACGATGAGCAGACCGGTATCATTCGCTACTACAATTTGAAGGAGCGAGAGACGAAGACCTTTGCCTCGGATGCGATGGGTTTCTCGTTCAGCGAGGACCGAAAGACCATCCTAGTTTGGGGCTCAGACGATGCGCTTGTTTTGTCTGCCTCCTCCGGTGGCATCAGCGATCTTGACGACGATGAGGATGGGTACAATCGCAAAACCGGGCGCGTGGACTGGCGTCGTGTTCAGCTTTCTGTCGACCGACGTGCTGAATGGCACCAAATGCTGCGTGAGGCGTGGCGTCTAATGCGTGACCATTACTGGTCGGAAACGCTGGCCGGTATTGATTGGAACGCGATTTGGGACCGCTACGAGCCTCTGGTAGAGCGCGTGGGTTCACGTTCGGAGTTCTCGGACCTCGTTTGGACAATGCAGGGTGAAATGGGCACCAGCCATGCGTACGAGATTGGCGGCGACTATCGGCGACCGCCAGTTTACTGGCCGGCAAGCCTTGGGGCCGACATCCATTGGGACGCAGATAAAGGCGCCTATCGAATTGCCCACATCGTCAAAGGCGATACGTGGCAGCGCAAACAGACCTCGCCATTGGCGCGGCCCGGCGCCGACATCCGAGAGGGAGACTACCTGCTGGCCATCAACGGCCGTCGTCTGACCGAGAACGAAAGCGTTCGTGAACGTCTGGTGCGCACCTTCAACAAAGAGATCGAAATCAAGGTGCAGCGAGGTGATGAGGAACCTCGGTTGGTGACCGTCAAACCCATCGGCTCGGATTGGGCCGCGCGCTATCGCGAGTGGGTGGAAGCCAACCGCGCAAAGGTCCACGAGGCGACGGGTGGTCAGGTCGGTTATGTCCACGTGCCTGATATGGGTGTGCATGGTTTCGCCGAGTTCCATCGTAACTGGATGGCCGAGCTGTCCAAGAAGGCGTTGGTCGTGGATGTACGCTTCAACGGCGGTGGACATGTAAGCCAACTCTTGCTCGAGAAACTCTCGCGACGACGGATCGGTTACGACCTCACTCGCAACGGCGCGGTGTTCTCATACCCTTCCGACTCGATGCCTGGACCGATGGTCGCAGTGACCGACGAACAAGCGGGCAGCGACGGAGATATCTTCAGCCACTGCTTCAAGCTCATGGACCTCGGAACGCTTGTCGGGAAGCGTACATGGGGCGGAGTCGTTGGCATCTGGCCGCGGCGCTCGCTGGTTGATGGCAGCTACACCACGCAACCGGAGTACTCGTTCTGGTTCAAGGATGTGGGATTTGGCGTCGAAAACTATGGGACCGACCCTGATATCGATGTGGATATCACGCCGGAAGACCACGCCTCTGGTCATGATCCACAGCTCTCAAAAGCTATCGAGGTCGTCTTAGAGCAGCTGAAAACGGTCGATACAGAAACGCCGGACTTCGGACCGCATCCAAATCTGGCGCCGCCGGCCGAGCTTCCAAAACGTTAGCCTAAAGGTCGATGAAGCGTTGGCGTACGTCAGCGATTGACTCGAGCCCGTCGAGATCCAGCACACCCAGGCGCCCGAACTCATGAAGCAAGAAGGACTCGAAGATGCGGTCGAGCAGCTCTTCCCCTGCACCGTAGCCCTCAAGCATTGCGCAGCGTAGGGACTCCCAGAACGGTACATAGAACTTGATGATGGCGTCCTCGCCGAGCATCACGATCTGGCTGCCGTCAGACGCACGAGCCCATGTGTCGCCAGAAAGCTGCTGCTTCTTCGCGACGTCTTGCGCGGCCGCAAGCCACGGCTCGGTCTCACGATAGAGCTTCATCAGCTCTTCATCGTTGGTCACTGCGGGTAACAGCGGACCACGCGCTTTCTCGGCAGCACGCTGACGTCTTAGGGCTGCAAACACCTGGTCCGAAACCACATCATAGGCATCATTGGCCTCCAATGGGACGCCGCCGTCCAAGTGGTAATCCCAGGTGATTGGCGGGTCGCCGTCGAGTACGAACATGATCCCAGCTTGGGCAAACTGCTGCCTATACTGGTAGTCGCCCTCGGAATGCATCCTGTGGGCGAATTCTCGAAGCACATCAAGTTGCGCTTCATCGAGTGGACCAAGCTCAACTTCGCGGCGAATATGCCGATACCAATGTGACGAGCCCGATTCGTCGGAGCCGTGCCAGGTTGCAGATCCAGCGCCCGTATCAAGTCGTACTTTGGCGTCGAACGAGATTCCGCTGGCGCCCAATTTTACTTGTAAGGTCTGTTCCACGAGCTCTGACATCGTCAACGATTTCTGGCTGCTGTTAGTAGTTGTCTGTATGCAGCTTGGGAGTCTCCCGAGGCAACGACCTCCCGTATTACTGCGACTCCGCTGGCGCCGGCTTCAATCACAGGTCTCACGTTCTGCGCGTTGATTCCGCCGATGCCGAACACGGGTATGTCGACAGCCTCCATAACGCGACGGATCAGCTCGGGACCTTGCGGCTCCGAGGCGTTGGGCTTGATGGCATGGGCGTCGTAGACCGCGCCTGAACCCAAATAGTGAGCACCCTGCCGTTCGAGCTCCATCGCAACTTCGGCGGAACGTGCAGACCCTCCGACAATCAGATTGGGTGCGATCTTACGCACATCCGAGATGCTCAGATCTTCAGGACCGACATGCACACCGTCCGCACCGGCTGCTAACGCAACATCGACACGGTCATTAACGATGAGCAGTGCTTCGGATGGCAGCTCAGCCTTCAGCTGGCGAGCCAACTCAACCATCTGCCGACCACCCCAGTTCTTGGCACGAAGCTGAAGCAACCGGCCGCCCGCAGCGGCCACCTCAACCCCACATTTGACGGGATCATCCGCAATATCCACATCCAAGATCACGTAGACCAGCGGTTCCACCAAGAGCTTCTCGAAACGTTTCAACATCCGCAGACACCACCAAGAACCAAGAACCAAATACCAAGAACCAAGAACCTAGACTAAACTGACATTCATGGGTCACCGCGCCAACTACGCAATCCTCGAAGACGGGCGAGTATCGCTGTATTACTCGCATTGGGGCGCTCTGACCATCTCAGAAGACATGTTTTGGGGTCCGACGCAGGCTGAAGAGTTCATCAAGCAACTCGATGAAGCCGATGAATGGCTCGATGACGTCTGGGGCGAAGGTGGTGTTGCCTTCAACAAAGACGACCAGGTCATCACGTTGTTTGGCCTGGAACTACTGTCACGCGAACCACACAGAGCCACTTTCCTTGCGCTGATGCGGGGTTTATGGGCGTCGTTTGGCTGGCAGGTCCAATGGGCCGAGGCCGGTATGCCCGCAATCGCGGCAGCCGTCGGCAAAGACCCATCAATCGCGACTGCGAAACCTCGCCCACCGGTTGCCGTCAATCTTGACGACGTGGGCCCGCCGACAAGCCCATTACCTGGCGTCGATTACCGTTTGTCCTGTTTGATCACGACGGTGAAAGACGGCGAGTTAGCCCATGTAGTCTCGGACCAACTCGCGACCGGACTACTGGCAAACGGACCGGAGTTTCTGACGATTATCGATCGTCTTCCACCCGTTGAGGCCTTCTTCACCCTCTGGTCAAAACCGGAATATTTTGAGGATGAGCCATGGAGTCTTGGGGACGAGTTCACGTCGTCGATGATCATCGACTTGGACAACAAAGCCCTCGCGTTTCGTGAGCTCTACGCCAACGAAGCGGCAAGTGGCTACCTGAGCCTGCATTGGAAAGGATGGGATTTTCGACGGTTCAAGGGTCAGCTCGACGCACATTTTGAACGGCTCGAAATCCCAACACCGGAGCCACTGGTGCCCCTTAGCGGCGGTCTGCATGAACCATCCGAATTGGACGAAGGCGATGTGATCCGCGAGATTGCGACTCATCTCTTCGACAAGACCAAACACGACGAACCGATGGAAATGATGCGGGCGATCGCCGCACTCGAAGAAGAGGACGGCACCGAACTCTTCATCAATCCCGAGGCGATGAAGGCCATTCCAAGGGTCGGACTTGACGACACAAAACGCCATCAACTCTGGGGCAAAGCTCTTCAATCGCTTACCGCCCAATCCAGCGAAGCCGAAGGCGAGCGCTAGCGAAGGGCGACGCCAGCGAAGCCGAAGGCGAGCGACACCAGCGAAGCCGAAGGCGAGCGACACCAGCCCGAAGGGCGACGCCAGCCCGAAGGGCGACACCAGCCCGAAGGGCGACGCCAGCCCGAAGGGCGACACCAGCCCGAAGGGCGACGCCAGCCCGAAGGGCGACGCCAGCCCGAAGGGCGACGCCAGAATCGTGCCCGTTGGCACGATTCGTGGATTCATATGTAGGTGTAGAAACGACATAGGAGACACCGGTTTAGCGACACAGGTCGCAAACCACCACAGGCCGGTCGATCCAAGGTAACGAACAACTTGAAGAGCCTTTATTGGTGCGGCAAAGAAGCCGCATAGGGGTTCAGAGACTGAGGCGAATAAGCCTCATATATGCAGGACACGAGGGCATCGTGAGAAAGCAACTTTTGATAGCAGCAGTTCTGGTCGGCAGCACCGCGATGGTCGGCTGTAAGGGCGAAATCGCCCTGCACTCCGACAATCCAGGCGATGGCCTGAAGATTAACGAACCGGTCGACCCGGCTGAGAACAACTTCAACCTGCCTCCAGCCAATAACGTTACGGCTGAGACCTGTGCAGATGCCGACACCGCACTTGGCCAAACGCCACTGCGGCGATTGACGGCAGTTGAGTACAACAACACCGTCCGAGACCTGTTGCCGGGAATCGCGGTTCCTACGCAGAACTTCAGCGCTGACGAGGAAATTGGTGGCTTCTCCGCCAACGTCGTTGCGCCACTCGGTGAGCTGCAAACTGACGAATACCAGCGTGCCGCAGAGGCGGTTGCCGCAGCGGCGATCGCTGATGGAGACACGCTCTTCGCGAATTGCCAGAACCGCGATGAAGCCTGCGCAGACATGTTCATCGATTCGTTTGGTCGCCAGGCTTACCGACGCGACCTCGAAACGACCGAGCGTGAGCGGATGAAGGCACTTTGGTCGTTTGGAAACACCGAATACGACTTCGAAACCGGAATCCGGCTCCTGATCGAAGGCACGCTGCAAAGCCCATCGTTCCTGTACCGTGTAGAGGTTGGTTCCGCAGACATGGTCTCCGCGCTCGATAACTTCGAGATTGCCTCGCGGATGTCCTACTTCCTGTGGAAGTCGACACCAGACACGCAGCTTCTGGACCTCGCAGCCGCGGGCCAACTCAGCGAACCAGCGACCATCGAAGAACAAGCGCGGCGCATGATCGCGGACCCGAAGTCACGCAACGCAATCAACGAAGTGGTCCTTCAATGGTTCGGCGTCGACAACTTCGAAGACGTCGAGAAGATGGACGAAGATTTCACACCTGAGATGCAAGAGTCGATGCGCAACGAAACGTTGGCATTTGTCGACCACGTGCTCTGGGAGGACGACGGTCGTCTCGAGACGTTGCTGACGGCAAACTACACATTCGTCGACGCCAACACCGCGGCGCTCTACGGCGTCAATGCTGGGGCTGAAGACGGCATGGTGCGAGTGGACCTCGATGCTGCGCAACGCAAAGGCATCCTGACGCACCCGTCGGTCCTGGCTCGACACGGCTTCGGCTCGATGTCGGTTCATCGCGGCAAGTTCGTTCGTGAAGCGCTCTTCTGCGCAACACCACCGGCTCCGCCACAGGTCCTCGAGAACCCACCAGACACCTTTGAAGGTCAGGCTGAGCGCGACAAAGCGCAAGACCGTCTCGACCACAGTGGTTGCGGTGGTTGCCACACGCTCATGGACCCAATCGGCTTGGCGTTCGACAACTACGACGGCATGGGTCGCTGGCGAACACAAGATGAATTCGGAAACGACGTGTATGGCGATGGAAACCTGTTCGCGACCGATATTGATGGCGATCTGACCGGTGCTGCGGATCTCGCCCAGAAGATGGTAGAATCTGAGCAAGTCGCTTCATGTGTATCTCAGCAGTTCTTCCGCTACGCGTTTGCTCGCAACGCGCTACGCGAGGATGTGTGCTCAGTTCAGGCAATGGAAGACGCGCTAGCTCGCTCCAATGGCGACATCAAAGAGATGCTCGTCGCGATGGCAACGACCGACGCGTTCCGCTACCGACGTAACCAGTAAGGCTCAATCGATGCGAATCCATAGACGAAATTTTCTTCGTGGCCTTGGAGCCACTGTCGCGCTTCCGATGCTGCCTTCGCTGAATGCGTACGCACAGGACGGTAACTACCCCAAGCGCTTGCTCATCATGTTCAGCGCCAACGGTACGGTTCCCGCCACGTGGATTCCAAGCGGTGGCGAAACCGATTTCCAACTGAGTGATATTCTCCAACCGCTCGCGCCGCATCGCGACCATCTCTTGATCCTGGAAGGGGTCGACATGGTCTCTGCACGCAACGGAATTGGCGACGGACACCAGAAAGGTATGGCGCACATGCTCACCGGTACGGAGCTGCTTCCTGGTCCATTCCAGGGTGGTGGTGGTGCCGGCACCGCGGGTTACGCAGGTGGCATTAGCGTCGACCAACATATCGCGAACGAGGTCGGTCAGAACGACGTCTTCAAATCTCTGGAGTTCGGCGTTCAATGCGGTGGCAGCAACAACTGGTCACGCATGAGCTACAGCGGGCCGGATGCGCCCGTTGCGCCGGAAACGAATCCATATAATGCGTTCGATCGCATCTTCCGAGACATCGGAGGCGATCCATTTGGCCTCGAGCGAATCCGCGCGCAACGACAATCCGTACTGGATTTCGTCAAAGACGATTTCGACTCGATTCGTAACAAGGTCGCACAAGCAGATTTGCACCGCATCGATGCTCACTTCGACCATATTCGCTCGCTTGAGGGTCGCCTCAGCATGGGCAACGACCTCGGGGTCGCCTGTGAACAGCCGAATCTCGGCCAACAGATCAATCCGGACAACAATGACAACTTCCCTGTCGTTGGGCAGTTGATGATGGACATGATCGTGATGGCATTTGCTTGCAACCTGACGAAGGTCGCAACGATGCAGTTCAGCCGCTCCGTCAGTGGGACTCGCTTCCCCTGGGTCGGCGTGGACGATCGCCACCACGACCTCTCGCATGAAGGCGACAATAACGCGGATGCGGTCACGAAACTAACCACCATCAACCGTTGGTACGCCGAGCAATTCGCCTACCTCTGCGATCAAATGAAGCAGATTCCAGAAGGCAACGGCACGATGCTCGATAACACCGTGATCGTCTGGTGCAACGAGCTTGGAAAAGGAAATAGCCACACGCGAAACAACGTGCCTTACGTCATGGCAGGCAGCGGCGGCGGCCACTTCCAGACCGGTCGATTCCTTGAATACAACGACGATCCGCACAACAACCTGTTGGTGTCGCTGTGCAATGCGATGGGCGTACAGACCAACACGTTCGGCAACCCCGCTTACTGCACGGGGCCATTGGCGGGTCTGACGGGCTAGAAAGCGTTTCCGACATTTCACTTTCGAGCTTTCAAACGTGTGATATGCTTAGCTCAATCTTCTAGAGATTTGAGCTTAGGCACGTGGCTGTAACCGACGTTACTGTGGGGATGGACCTGCCTGTTGCCCTTCCGCAACCAGGTCACATCTTCGAAAACAAGTACCGAATCATCGAACTCATCGGTTCGGGCGGGTTTGCGCAGGTGTATCACGCCTCGCTCGAGGATGTAGAGCGCTCGGTCGCGATCAAGATTCTCACCCCACACACCGACCCAGATTTGGGGGACAAACTCTACCCGCAAGAGATCGACGCTCGATTCTTGCGGGAAGCCAAGATGGTCGCCGACCTCCGGGACCCGCACACCATCACGATGTACGACTTTGGCCGGGCGCAAAACGGTCTACTGTACATGGTGTTCGAGTACGTTGATGGCCGCGCCCTCAACGAGGTCCTCTTTGAAGATGGGCCGCTTCCACCTGATTTGGTGACGACGATCCTAACCCAGGTATTGCGTAGCCTGCGTGAAGCGCATGCGAAGAACATCCTGCACCGCGATATCAAGCCTGCGAACATCATGCTCTACGAGTACCTGGGCGAGAAGAGCGTCAAAGTACTCGATTTCGGAATCGCCAAGCCGATGATGGCCCCTCCGACAAATCCTCAAGGATACGACGTCACGCAGGCGGGCATCATGATGGGGACACCCCGTTACATGTCCCCTGAGCAGATTTGCGGACACCAGCTGTCAGGCGCGTCCGATATCTACAGCCTCGGCCTTGTCGCCTATGAGCTTCTGACGGGCGTGCCCGCGATTGAACAAACGACTTCACCGACGATCGTGCGACGCCAGCTCGGCCCCGACGAGTTCCGCTTGCCCGCACAGCTTGCCGTTCCGAATGAACTACGCCATTTGGTTGATGGCATGACCGCCAAGGACCTGAATCACCGGTTCCGCAACGTTCAAGAGGTGCTCGATGTCATCAAGAACATGAACGTCCCATCTCATGTGAATGCTCCGTCGACTTCGCCAGATGTCGAGCCCACGGAACCTTTGAACATGAATCACCTGGGCATGTTCGGTGGCCAGCAACCATCCCCCACGCCTTCGGGCATGCAACCGCAACCACAGGGGTTTGGGCAGCCTCCGGCTCAGCAGCCGCAAGGATTTGGCGCACCTAGCGCGCCGTTTGGCCCAGCTTCACCGCCAACGGGTTTCGGCACGATCATGCCACAGCAGCAATCCGGACCTGTGGCTCCAGCTGGATCGGTCAATCAACCAAAAGATACGCCGATTACGATTGAACGCAGCCAACACGGATTACAGGTAGTAATTCCAGGAACGCCTCGCAAACAATCGATGATCATGGTTGGCGGCGCAGGGCTGTTGTTCGTCCTGTCGCTCTGGCTCTTCGTGATCCCATTGATTCTCATCGCGGGTGTTGTCGCAGTAGTTGCATTCGGCTTCATGTTCCGCACTGCCACCATTCAGATATCCTCGCAAGGATGGACGTTGACACACACATTCTTAACTATGTCCAAGACAAACTCCGGCTCCCTGGAGCAGTTTGTATGCATGCGGGAAGACATCGAGAACGACAAACGCTACCTACGACTCATCTCTGAGCGAAAAGCTATCACGGTGTTCTCGGATTTGACGCCAGGCGAGAATGCCTGGGTCTCAAGCGAAGTGAATGCCTACGTGCAATCCATCACGCGCGGCTAAGTCACAAGCTAGTTTGGAAGCGGGGGAGGCGTCACTTCAATGAACTCGACGACGTACTCTGAGTACTCTTCGGGCTTCGCGCCCAACGCCTTGGCGACGCGCGTGATGTACATGCTTTCGCTGAGATCATGAACGTCATCGGCCTCAACCACTCGCGCCAACAACGCAAAGACGGCATGCCGTTGCGATGCATTGAAGTTCAACGTGCCGCAAGCGCCCTCAACATCAAATGAATCCTCGTCGAACGACGTCAGCTTCATTTCGATCTCGTCGGGAAGGCGTCCGTCTTTGACCAACTCACTCAAAATAGAGGTGATGACCTCTGCCTCGCGTCCGTCGTAGTCAGCGTCCGCGTAGGCTGCGCCCAAAAGTACTTCTGCAAGCGTCGAAAGTTGATCCGAGTCAATCTTTAGGGTGTTCATTCGAACTAACCTTTTTTCGTTCAAGTTGAGGAAACCCAACCTAATCCGATCCGCCTCAACATGGCAACCCATTAGTCGCCGAGTCGCTCACCGGCAACGTACGTGGCGGACACCGCGTCGGGAGTCATGGACAAGACAACATCATTTAGGACGGAATCCGCATCAGCCCCGCGTAGAGTGCGATGGTTGAGGTCGATGACAACAAAGTCGGCACACTCGCCCACGTCCAGCGTGCCAGCGTGCAGGTGTAGACATCGAGCACCGTATTCTGCGCTGGTGGGCATCAACGACTCCCATACATCCCGTCGTTCGACGCCCAGACGGCGAGCCTCGATCGTTGGCAGCGCATTGCGTGCTTCATGGCGAAGGCGTTCGTGATACTCGATCACTCGCATCTCTTCCCAGAGATCGATGTTTGTATGGCTATCGCTCCCCAAGCTTACTGGAATCTGTCGCGTCCAGAGCTCAGATGCTGGAAGGAACCCATCTCCAAGATTTCTCTCTGTCGTCGGGCACGCGCAGACATAGGGTTTATGCGCTTCTGCGACATCGAGTTCATCAGTGGTGAGGTGCGTGGCATGGACCAATGTCACGGTCTTCGCCTGCTCAAAAACGCCCAGGTCTTGGAAGGCGATAAGCGGCTCAACGCCATATTCTTCGAGGCTTTCCTCTATTTCGCGTCGTTGTTCGCAGGCATGGATATGAAACGGAACATTGTGCTCGCCGGCGTACTTGCTGATCTGCGTCAACCACTCGCCGGGAACCGCTCGAATACTGTGCGGTGCCACTCCAATCGTGACATACGGGTCACCAGCGTAGTGAGTGCGCAGTGCGTCAACACGGCTTAAATACTGGTCGACAGTCGGTTCGATGAACCGTCTTTGGCCTTGTGTTGCTGGGCGATTGTGGCCGCCGCGGTGGTAGGCCACCAACAACAGACAAATGCGCAGACCAACGTCTCGAGCAGCAGCAATCACGCGATGCGCAAGCTCATTCGGATCATCGTATCGCGTGCCGTCAGGCTGATGATGGATGTAGTGGAACTCTCCGACGGAGGTGATGCCCGTTTCGGCCATCTCCAGGAAAGCCGCGCGCGACGCGGCATAGATTGCTTCCGGGTCCAGCGTCAATGCCGCCGCATACATCTGGTCGCGCCATGTCCAGAAGTCGTCGTCAAGCCGTGCGCGGTCGACGTACTCGGTCCTACCCCGAATCAGGCGCTGAAATGCGTGGCTGTGAGCATTCACAAGCCCAGGAAGAATCAGAACATCGCCCAAATCCACGGCGGGGGCGTCGGAAGACGCCACAACGCGGCCTTTCTCGACACAGAGTTCCCCGTGTTGGAGTTGACCGTTTTGGTAGATGTAGCTGGCTTGGAATCGCCGCGATATCATCGGCGCCGTCTCAGCAGGCCGACAAACCCCAGCAGAATGAATAGCACGGCATCGGAAGGGGCCTCGGTCTGGACGGTCGTGCAACCACCGTCGTCGCCGCCGCCGCCGCCACCGCCACCGGTTCCCATGTCTGGGTCATCGGTGGAAACGCATTCACCTTCAACACAGGCGAAGCCTTCGACGCAGTTCACGTCATCAGTGCAGCTCGTCTCGCAGCCAGCGGAACTGCAGCTGTTGTAAGGGGCGCAGTCTTCAACGGTAACGGTGCCGCATTGGCCCATACCATCACACTGTGCGGATGGTGTGAACTCGCCAGACGTACAGACAGCTTCGCCGCATTCGATATCGGTGCCGAAGAATGCGCATTCGCCAGCGCCATCGCATTCTCCGGTTCGGCCGCAGGATGTTTCGGACTCTCGCTGGCAACCATCTGCACGTGGTGGCTGTTTCCCGGCAACGACAGGTGCACATGTGCCGTCAGGCTCACCGGTGTCGCGGTTAAAGCAGCTGTCACAAGGTCGGTCGCACGCCGAATCGCAGCACTGACCGGTGGTCAGACCGCCCACGCAGGGGCCTTGGAAGCAGAAATCGTCCGAGATGCACAATCCAGATGCGAATCCGCGAGCGCGTGTCCACGCAATCGCGCGAATCGGCCGTTGGTCAAGCAGTGCGATGGGTGCGCGCAACGGCTGCAATTCCGGCGATAGGCGGCGCATTGCGCCAAAGTCTCCGCCAACCAAGAAGTTGGAACCGTTGAAGAACACGTCGCGGATATTGAATCCGTTCAGGGCTTCAAAAGGTGAGTCGACCGTCGAACCTTCGCCAGACACCCGCTGAATCAGGCCTCCAGAGCCACCAACGAGGAATTCAAGACCAGTAAACTCGACAGCAAAAGCTGACCCAGGGAAGTTCGGGATTTCTTGAACAGCGCCCGGCGAACCATCACGCTGAACGGTTGCATAGGCAGCATTGCCATTTGCGCCTTCTCCGACGATTAGCCACAGTCGGCCGCTCCATCGTGCGTCGTGAATCTGTGTGAAGCCGGTCATCGTTACCGGGCCGCCTGACTCCGTTCCGTCACCACGCAGACGTTGAATCGTGTCACCACCACCGATGAGATAGAACTCCCCGCTCCAAGCCGCAAAATTAATGGCGGTGCCGCCGTTCTGAGTTTGCGAGCTGCCTTGCGGAGCACCTGCCTCGTCGATGACCTGAACAAATCCGCCCTCACCCGCAACGATGTAGGATTCACCATTGTAGCTGGCGGCGAACAGGTCGGGGTTGCCGCTCAACTGTGCGCCAGAACCCATTGCGGTCCCAGTATCGTCGACCAGTTGAACTCGACCATCGTCTCCAGCCAGCAGGATTGCGTTCTCGCCAACCGCTGATGCGCGGACCGCCGATTGGCTGACTGGCGTGAGCACCCGAAGTGGCGACAGGTCCGCTGCTGCAAACTCCGCGAACCCAATGGCTCCAATGACGAACGTCAATCGATTGTCTGCGACGCGTGCAGCGGTCGCGGTCTGTAGCGTTGCCAACTGCAGCGGTGAATCGATTGGACCACCGTTCGCGGCAGCGCGTTGGACCCATCCGTCTTGTCCCAAAATGACAAACTCGGTGCCCGTCCACTCGATTTTATGGACGCTTCGACCACCCAGGACGTTCTGCCACGACGGTGGCGTTCCTGGCGTTGTTGGGTCCCAAAGGCCGAAACGGCCATCAGCAGTTCCTAGCGCGATGTTTCCATCGACGTAGACGGCGTCTTGAATATCGACGTTCGCGTCAATCGTCTGCGCCGGCGCCACGAAGCCCTGCGCGCTGACGCGATGGGCTGAGCTCGCACCAAACACCCACCACGCCGATACTTGCTGGCTGGATGGTTCTGCTTCTGTTGTGATTGCTCGAATGTCATTGAAGTCGATCGTGCCCGTAATCGAGGCGCAAGCAGAAACGGCCGGGTTGCAGGAGCGTAAAGCACCATTGCCACCCACGAGCCACGAACCGCCGTTCCAGGCGCCATCAACGATGTTGCCACCGGTCACTGCGACGAACTCGTTCGTCGTTGGCTCACCTTCGGAGTCCAAGAGTTGCACGCGACCCGCGCCACCGCCGACGAGCCATCCGTTGTTTCCCGCCACGATGAAGTTCGCCGTTTCGCCGGACAGGATGGTCCGCACGTCTTTCAGACGCTCGGCGTTGTTGTCGACGGCTTGCGCTTGTCCCTCGCCGACGAGGATCCATCGGTCGGTTCCGGCCGCGGCATCGGTAACCACGCTACCACCGAGTACGAAACGCCCGGTCACGACATTGGGTTCACCGTCCTGACCGCCAACCATCTCAAGCACGCCACCATCACCTGCGACCATCCAGTTGTCGCCATTTGCGTCGACAACAGCTTGCTCAACTACAACTGGTGTAGGAGCAGAATCCACTTTGGTGGGCTCAGTTGGGTTGTTATCCACGCATGCGGTCAAGCCGCAGGCAGTAGCGATCGTTAGCCAAAAAAATCGACGTGACATGAACGTCCTCAAATAAAATCGGAAACGGTTTGGACAAGCGGACGATAACGGACCTGAACGTGAAAGGTAAGTGCCCTCACGAACGCACGCGAACGTTATCAGGAGATGCATGATGCGCAACCCAAACCACCAACCGCTTGTGGATAGCGGTACAATCACAATTCGCCTCAACGATCCCATCACCGATCTTAGTTTGGTGCTCATCGCTGAGCTGCTAGACCGACTGGCCTTCGAAATGGGAAAAGCAGGATGTGTTGGCCATGACGGAGAACTCAATGGACTGCACTATCGGGCTGAATGCGTTGGACAAGAGGTATCAGTCCTTGTGTTCCCGTCCAATGCGAACCGAATTGCCTACCAGAACGCCATCAACAGCGAGCCATTTGCGGGTGAAGATTTGCAATACCTGGTCGCCACGCATGTGCCGCGATCGGCTGTCGACCCGGCCCTACGCAGTCGCCTTGCAAAGCTCGGGGTAGCACGCGGCCTGGCCGTGAGCCGCTTCGGCCGTCATGGTCGGCGCGAAGAAGTCCGTGAACTCGATGCCCGTCTCATCGTCCGAAGTGCCCATGAATCTGTGGGAAACGTGCGGCGGCTGACGGTCGCGGCCTAGCGCAGCGCGGCTTGGAAGAGCTCGGCAGCATCCGTTGCGCGACCCATCCTCTGCAGGATCATTGCGCGAACAACCTTGATGTAAGGGAGGTGGCCCGGACGCGAATCCTGAGCGACACGTGCGTATGCGTTAACCGCCTCAAGCGCGGGTTGGTAGCTCTCAATTTCGGTAAGGGCTACGATTTCGTACCACGCCACGAACTTGAGATCTGGGTTCTTCGTGCGCGCGACCGCGGCGAGCTTTGCGGCGTCGTCCGCTTGGTTTGTCAGTAGTGCGATTCCGGTTTCGACGATGGCAGCACGCCGCGAAATGATGTCTCTAACTGCCGGGTCTGAACTCACCTCGCGTGCCGCATCGAGCCGCTCGCTCTGCAACTGCCACTGTTCGAGATCCAGATTCGGCATTAGCTCGTTCTCGGCCGGCAGCAGGTCAGATTCGAACTGGTTAAGCAACCCCTGCGACAAGAGTACCCGCACGTCCACCAAGTCCGGCTGGGCGTAGCCCGTGCGGAGCAACGTCTCATAGAGAGCCCATGCGCCTCCGCCGCCCTTTGCGTAGAAGCGTCCAGCCTCGAGTTCTTTTTGAAGCGCGGCACGTGCGAGGCGCTGGTCTTCGGGAATCACCCAGACCTCATCGGCGGAACGGGATGCCGCGAGGCTTCGCTCCGCCTTGATTTGCTCGATGTCCGCAGCAGCAGGATCGGCGAGCCTCAGGTAGTTGTCGTAAAAGACGACGGCGCGTGAATACGTGTCCATCCAGAACAATGACCGAGCCAGATTCCGATACGCTTCGGCGCGTCGGGGCTCCTTCTGGATTGCCGCGACATAGGACTTGGAGGCCGATGCGTAATCGCCCTTGTTGTAAGCCGCATTGGCGACTTTCATGGACTCATCCCAGCTCAGAGCCCAGCCCACCGCAGGAAACAGCACGATCAGCGCGAAGATGATGGCTCTCATAGTTTCTCCGGAGGCTCGACATCGAAGCCAAAGATGTTTGAGAACGCCGCACCAACACCAATCAAGAGCTCATGATCCGACCCGATGGCCGAATCGAAGTAGCCTTGCAGACTGTAGCGCGCGGTCGCGAAGTAGTTGGGCGTGAAGTGATACTGCGCACCAAATGCAATCGCATAGAACGGGGTTGCTTGTGTGAGCGTCACCGGTTCCAAGACGTCGCTTTCAATGCCGAGCCACTGGAAATCAGCGCCCATTCCGACCTCAGCGAATGGAACCCAGTTTCCGTACACGTGCCGATAGAACACTTGAAACGGGCGCACCTGGAATCGTTGAAGGCTGGTTAGCTTCGCGGGCTCGACCGCTCCGGAAGTGCCGCGAACGAAGATGTCTTCGTCGGGCGAAGCCCCGTGATAGCTCATCGAGAGCAGCACCAAACCGAAGTGACGGAACGCGTACGAGAAATCCAAGCGGACTCCGTTTCCATGGATGGTCTTAGCGATGTTACCGACTGTCGGTTGCGTTCCGGCGTCGTTGGGGAAGCTGAAAAACTCAACCGCATTGTCGCCGCCGCTAGACGCATTGGGATACGAGGTGCTTTGGAACACGTGCTCGAAGCCGACTCGAACCAAGTAGTTGTTTAGGATGATGGACTCCGGACCAATCGGGTCGAACAACTCGTCAACGGGTCGCATCGGCGCAGTGCGTTCGACTTCACCGCCGGCTTCGACAGTCGCGTTGTCCGAGAGCGGCTCGTAACCTTCGGCCTTCACCTCAATAGTGTAGTTGCCGGGTGGTAGTTTGATGCGTTCGTTACCGAGCCCCTTGAGCTCGCCGTTCACGAAGACCCGCGCATTTGCCGGTGCTCCAACAACCTTGAGTACACCCATTTGCTGGTCGAACTCGTGCTCGATGACCTCTGAGCGACCGCTTCGAATCTCGACCGACCCTTCTTTGGGCTCGTGCTGGTCGAGCGTGAGTTTGTATTTCAGTGAGCCCACCGGGAACCGCCCAAGATACGGCGTGGTCCCGACCTTCGACCCATCCACCTGCAGGTCTGCGCCCTCGGGTTGGGTTCGGACGCTGAGCATGCCCGTTGCGTCGTAGATCTCGCGAATAGCCGCGAATGCAGCTTCGCGTGGGTTTGCCCCCGAAACAACTGCACTGCGAACCGTCGCGCCGCGCGAGTCAACAAGGTCGAGGTTTGCCTCGACCTTTTCGCCAGGTTTGAGTTTTACGCGAATGACTTGTGAGATGCCCAAGGCATCAAAGGCTAGAGCTTTTGCGGAGATGCACGCTTCGACGCCACGGAAACATGCTGGCAGCGGTCCAACACTATCGGTTACGTGTTTTTGGAATGCTTCGTCAGACAGAATGTGGCGACCCGACTCGCCAGACAACGAATCCGCAACCCCTTTTCGAAACTCAGCGACTGCCTTTGGGTCATCGGAGTCGATGACCCAATAGACGATTTCATTGGCGGAGATGCCTTCGGCCTCTGTAACCGCGGCTTGCTCCGGCTCTGACTCGGGTGTTTCGGTGGGCTCTTGCGCAAACGCAGAGCCGCACAACAAACACACCAAAAGCCCCATTATTGCTGAGAAGTGGCGTCGCATCCGTGCGTCCATTTGTGAAAGTGCCGTCCTGGCTAGGTCAGGCTATCGCAAAAACCGCGAATCACAAGAAAACTAGATGCGAAACCGAGCAAAGTACTCAAGTAATTCCATTCGAACCTTAAGTCCTTTTGAGACTTAGGTCCTTAAGAAGAACTACTTGGCGCGCTTCGCATCGACGATTTCGACGGCCTGCTCAAGCGTAAGCTCGTCGACGTTCGTCCCCTTTGGCAAAGAAGCGTTGGTCTTTCCGGCCTTGATGTACGGACCGTAGCGACCGTCGAGCACCTTCATCTCTTCGCCGTCTGGGTGCTTGCCGATTTCTTTGAGCACCTTCTGCCCTTTTCGGCGGCCTTTAGGCTGCTTCAGGAGCTCCAACGCTTCTTCGAGCGTCACCGTGAACACCTGACTCTGCTCTTCGAGGCTTCGGTATTCCTTGTTGTGCTTCACGAAAGGTCCATAGCGACCGATGCCAGCTTCAACAGGCTTCTTGTCTTCAGGGTGCTTGCCCAGCTCGCGCGGAAGCGCGAGAACTTCGAGCGCCTTTTCGACGGTCAGGTCCTCGACCTCCATTCCCTTAGGAATCGAGGCAGTCTTGGGCTTTTTGTTCTCGTCCGAACGCTCGCCCAACTGAAGATAAGGTCCATATCGGCCGGTCATGACCAAGATGGGATGCCCAGTCTCTGGATCTTCACCCAATGACTCTGGGCCGCGCTCCCGCTCTTCGAGCAGTCGCTCAAGGTCTTCCTGCGACAGGTCCGCTGGAGGAATCTCGTCAGGAACATTGACCGTCTTGGTCTCGCCGTCGCGCTCCATCTGCGCGTATGCGCCGTATCGGCCCACGCGGAGCACAGCGTCGAGGTCACCCAGGTCGACCTGGCGAACTTCGTTGGGCACGATCGTCGCGTCCCCAGTGTCCACCTGGTCTTTGAAGGCGCCTTCCTGTCGGTAGAACTTGTGCAGGTAGTCCACTTTCGAGAACTCACCACGCGCAATACCATCAAGCTCGTCTTCCATCCGTGCGGTGAAACGCAGATCCACCAAGTCTGGGAAGTGCTTTTCAAGGAACGCTGCGACCGCAAATGCAAGGTAGGTCGGGATGAGCGTCTTGCCCTTCTTCTTGGCGTATCGACCATCTGAAATCTTCGAGATAATCGTTGCGTAGGTGGACGGACGTCCGATGCCTTCTTCTTCAAGCTTGCGGACCAGCGACGCTTCCGTGAAACGCGCTGGAGGCTTCGTTTCGTGGCTCGATGCGTCGAGGTTTTCGCACTCAACGGTTTCGCCGTCGTCCAGCTTCGGAAGCAGGACCTCTTGGTCTTCGAGGCTTGCTTCGGGGTCATCAGAACCTTCGACGTATGCGCGAAGGAAACCAGGGAAGTCGATGCGCGTTCCGTTGGCACGGAACTCCATCTTATTGCCGTCCTGGTCGACGATGAGGTCCGCTCGAATCGAGGTCTTGCGGGCATCTTCCATTTGGCAAGCGACCGTACGCTTCCAAATCAGGTCATAAAGCGACTTCTCTTTTCCGCGAAGCCCACTCTTGTCGGGATGCGTGAAGGCATCACCGGTAGGTCGAATCGCCTCGTGTGCTTCCTGCGCACCCTTCGACTTCGTCGTGTAGCTGCGGGCGTTTGCGGGCAGGTACGAATCACCATAAAGGTCTTTAATGGCTGCGCGCGATGCGTCGATCGCTTGCTGTGACAGGTTGGTGCTGTCAGTACGCATATAGGTGATATGTCCGTTCTCGTACAATCGCTGTGCGATAGACATCGTGTCGCGCGCCGAGAGGTTCAGCTTACGTGAAGCTTCCTGCTGCAGCGTGGACGTGGTGAACGGAGGTTTTGGCGATGACTTGTATTGACGCTCGTTAACGGCATCGACAACGAAGTTGCCGGCTTCTGCTGCGGCGAGCAGCTCTTTGGCCTGTGCTTCGCCAAGCAACAAAACGTCTTTGCCTTCCGCCACTTTACCGGTGGCTTCGTCGAAGTCCTTTCCGGTCGCCAGACGCGTTCCATTAAGCGCGTACAACGTGGCTTCGAATCCAACCTTGTCCTTCAGGAGGTTCGCCTTGATGTCCCAGTACGTACCTTTTCGGAAGCGACGACGCTCGCGCTCGCGCTCCACGAGGAGGTAGACAGCAGGCGATTGGACGCGTCCTGCGGACAAGCCGTACTTGATCTTTTTTGCGACCAAGAGGGACAGCGGGTAGCCCATCAGACGGTCGAGAATACGGCGTGCTTCCTGGGCTTCGACCAGGTTGGTGTCGACGTCGCGCGTATCATCCAACGCACTTTGAATCGCAGATTTCGTAATCTCATGGAAGACCATGCGCTTGACGGGCACCTTGGGCTTCAACGCCTCGAGCAGGTGCCAGCTAATGGCTTCTCCTTCGCGGTCTTCATCAGTTGCGAGGACGAGTTCGTCCGCATTCTTCAGCTCGCTCTTCAGCTCCGCGATGGCCTTTTTCGACCGAGGATCTTTAACGACGTAAACGGCTTCGAAATCTTCGTCGACGTTCACACCCAAACTTGCCCAGCTTTCCTTCTTATACTTGGCTGGCATCTGGCCTGCGTTATCCGGCAAATCACGGACGTGACCCATCGAGGCCTTCACGACGTAATCATTCGGCAAGTATTTCTGAATCGTCTTCGCCTTTGCTGGCGACTCGACAATGACAAGTTTCGACATCCTAAGACCCTGTCAACGTTTGCTGTTGAATGAGCACCCACATGTCGCAGGCGCAAGGCGAGGACTAATAGGCGTTCAAAACGCGCTTGTCCACTCCCGAAGTTTCAGATGGTATTAAAGAGCTCCGCGTGCCAGCTCGGCTTCGCCTTCGCGTTGCAGGCCTCGCCTTCGGCTTAGGCCGTTTCAGCATCAGCTTCGCGATGCGTTTCAGCTTCGCGTTCTTCTGGGTAGGGTACGCGAACGGAGTGAGCTGAAACGCGAGGCCCGTGGGACGAGCTGCAACGTGACCGCAGGGAGCTGTAACACGACCGCAGGGAGCGGTAACGCGACCGAAGGAAGGTGTTTCATCAGTCGTCGGGATCCATGAGGTCCATCGGATTCTTGCCGCTCTTGACCATCTTGTAGAAGAGCCGCATCTGCGCCTCTAGCTGCTCTTCCGAGATATTGTCCATATCGACGTTTTCGAGCTGGCTCGGGTCGATTCCACCCATGTTCTTGAGCATGCTCGGTGGCACGGACTTCAAGAGGTTTGGTGCATTCTTCATCGCCATCCGCATGATCGGTTTGAACGCTGGCTTGATGTTTCCGTCGGAATCAAACACCTGATCGAGCATTGCCGCCGGGTCAAGGCCCAGGCCCGGGATTGGTGCGCCGAGCTTTCCAAACGGATTGCCGGCCGGGGGAGCTTGGGGTTCAGGCCCTGGCGCCTCTTTCGCTTTTGGCTTGGGCGCTAAATCGAGCACGGCCTTGCTAAATCCACCCCGGTCAATGATGTCGGTCACCGGCCCCATCAAGAAGACTGGTAGTTCTATCGGCGCGGATTCGGCACGCTCTAAATCGGCATTGGCCTCGTCATCGTTTCCCTGCAGACGATATGCGGTCGCCCGAGCCAGGTAGCCATCTGGCAACGAGGGGTCCAGACTCACCGCGCGCTCCGCCGCTTTCAATGCCAGCGTCGCATTACCTCGTGTAATCTGAACGTGGCTAAGCTGAACAAAGGCAAATGCCTCTTCGGCAAACGCGTTCGAAGCCTGTGTCGCATCCTCGCGTGCCCCATCCGTATCGCCGGTCAAAAGCCGCAAGTGACTTCGAAGCAGCAAAGCCTCGAGCGGCGTCTCATCCGCGTCAATTGAGGCCTTAAGCGCCTTTGCAGCCGCTTGAACATCACCGGTCGCGGTCAACAGTCGAGCATGGAACAGCGCGTAATCAGGGTCTTCGGGGTCTAAGTCTCGTGCCTTTTTGATATCGCGCAGGGCCGCATCAATCGTACCCAATGCGACACCAACCTCGGCGCGCATGGCCCAAACGGCGGCGTTCTCGGGGTCGACGTTGGCCGCGTGGCTAAGGTCAATCCGGGCCTCGTCCCAAGACTCATTGTCCATGTGGACCATCGCCCGGCCAATCAAGCTGGAGGTCCGGTCTGGGTCGAGTTTGAGCGCTTCATCAAACTGGCTCGACGCCACATCGAGGTCGTCCATATGGTACATCGCCCAACCCGCAATCGAGTACACCGTCGCGTCGTACCAACCGAAGTTCATCGCCTTTTGGGCATCGTTCCACGCAGCCTCGTCATCCTCGAGCTCTAGAAACAGCTCAGCACGACGAGAGAGCAGACCGCCGCGTAGCAAGCGGTATTCCTCGTGTTCGCCAATGGACTGGAGGATGTTATCGAGCCGCTCGATACCCTGATGGTACGCCTCGTCGTCGATGAATTTCTGAACTTCGCCCTGCACGAAATCAAATTGCGCAGCATGTTCATCGGATAGTTTTTCGTACGACATGGTCGTCTTCCTTCGCTTGGACTGCGGACATTCTAACCAAATGACCGCCTTCGCCTACTCCCAAAACTGAGCACAATTTGAAAATAAACAAAAATTGCACTTAACACCGGGATCGAGTCGTCTTATTAACTCACCGATTTTTTGGAAGAGATGTAAGTAAGGGATTTTCGTGGAAGAAATTACAAAGCAGCTAGAAGCGTGGGGCCTTGGGGAATCAACGGTCCAGATGGTTATCGACTACGGTTTGAAGATCATCGGCGCACTCATCGTGCTCTACCTGGGCTTCCTGATTGGCGGCAAAGTTCAGAGCGCCGTCATGCATCGCCTCGAGAAGGTAAATTTCGATGCTAGCCTGACGAAGTTCTTCGGTTCGCTTTCCAAATGGGGAATCATCCTCCTCACATTCCTTGCTTGCTTGAGCATCTTCGGGGTCGAGACGACCAGCTTTGCCGCCGTCATTGGTGGTGCTTCGGTCGCTATCGGTCTTGCGCTGCAGGGTTCGCTGTCGCACCTGGCTTCAGGAATCATGCTGCTCATCTTCCGACCATTTGGCGTTGGCGACGTCATCACCGTCGCTGGTACCACCGGCAAAGTGGATGAAATCAGCCTCTTCACGGTCACGCTCGATACGCCTGACCGTCGTCGATTTATCATTCCGAACGGCGCTGTGTTTGGCAGCACCATCGAAAACGTGACGTTCCACGACATCCGTCGCTGCGATGTTGCGGTAGGCGTTGGCTACGGGGACAGCATCGACAAAACGCGCGAAGTCCTCATTGACGCGATGAAGAACGTTGAAGGCGTCATTTTGGACGACGAGAACTTCCCAATTCAGGCTTACCTGACCGGCCTGGGCGCAAGCTCGGTCGATTGGCAAGCACGCGTCTTCTGCAAGACCGACGATTACTGGGCGGTTCGCGAGCGATTGACCCGCGAGGTCAAGCTCAAGATCGACGAAGCTGGGTTGGACATTCCATACCCACAGCGTGTCATTCACCAAGCCTAGCGAACACACACAGACCATAGGTTCAAACATGCAAACGCGTGTCATTGTATTGATCTGCGCGCTGTTCATGCTCATGCCGCTCTCGGCATTTGCGCAAGCGTCGCTGGAAGACCAAGAAACCCAAGAGTTGATGGATGCCGAAACGAAGTTCGGCAATCCAGATAAGCCGGAAGGGTTGGACGCCAAAGTCACTGTTGGCGCCAACTTCAGCTTGACCTCGAACAACAACGTTGTTGGTCAAACCGACGGTGTTACGACGCTCGTTGGTTTCAGTCTCATCAGCGGTCTCGACTACCGAAACGGTCGTCACGAGATGCGAAACAAACTAAACATCAACGAGACCTTCTCGCGGACACCCGAGATACCTCAGTTCGTGAAAAGCTCGGACTTGTTGGAGTTCGAATCGCTGTACAACCTGTTCATCACGCAGTGGTTCGGTGGTTACGCGCTTATTGGCCTGACCACGCGCATCTTCGAGTCCAACCAGGTGTCGGAGAATCCTGAGAACTACCTTGTGACCCGTCCAGACGGCACCACCTACACCGAGACCACAGACGCTCTAAAACTGGCAGACCCATTCCAACCCTTGGCACTTCGTGAGTCCCTCGGTGTGTTCGCTGAGCCATACGCTCGAAATCACGCAACGGTGACCTTCCGCGTTGGTGCGGGTGGACGCCAAACATGGGCCGACGGAGCAATCGTCATCGACGACGATGATGACACGGACGTC
>JAUIBR010000094.1 GCA_030427705.1 bacterium
CAAGAACAACTGTTCGACATGTGATGACGGCGAGGATCAGTGCACGACGGACTATTGCTTGGATCCTAGTGGCTGTCAGTTCATGCCCAATCCTGATGGCGATCCTTGCGATGATGGTGACGTTTGTACACTTAGTGATGAATGTCAGGCTGGCGTTTGCACGCCTTTCACCACGGAGGACTGTGATGATGGGGATACATGCACAGACGACTCTTGCGACCCTGTGATGGGGTGTCAGAACGTAGACAACATGACATGTGTGTGTACTCCGGGCGATGTCGAACTCTTTTATACGGGACCAGGCGGCACGTCTGGAGTGGGGATTTGCATCGAGGGTGAGCGTGAATGTGATGTGATGGGTCAGTGGGTTATCACCACACCAGACATAACGCCGCAGGGTGAATTAGACCCAATTACGAAGATTGGTGGTGCCGTTCTTACAGCGGATTTCCCTGCATTATGTGATGGCATCGACCAGGATTGTAATGGTGCTGCCGACGACTTCGTGACGTCGCAAATGTGCTACCCCATTGACCCGACGGGCTTGCATATCAATGGCGCGTTGGCTCCTGCGATCGATGACCCGGCAGCCGAATGTCAGTTTGGGACATTCAACTGCACAGGGCAGATTTGTTTGGGCGCCGTCACACCTCAGCCTGAAGTGTGCGATGGACTGGATAACGACTGTGATGGAGTCATCGACAACGGAACCCCTGAGGTTTGTGACGGTATCGACAATGATTGTGATGGGTTGATTGACGAAGAGCCGGCCACAACGAATTCTTGTTCGGCTGGCGAAACTTGCCACAGCGGAACATGCTTCCAGGACTGTGCGACCACGGCCAACTGTATGGGCATGGAGGTCTGTTACGTTGACGACTATCGTTGCGATGACCCATCCGATCCATGCACCAGTATCACCTGTCCGCCGGCGGAAGCGTGTTATCAGGGTACTTGCTTTATCTCGTGTTCATCGGACGCATTCTGCGACCCGACTGACGAGCAGTGTTTTGATGGCAACGTCTGTCTCAACTCGACGGATCCATGTGAAAATGTGCAATGTCCAGATTTCCAGGTGTGTTATGCCGGTTCGTGTTTCGATCCATGCTCAGATGTCGATCCATGCGATGCCCCGCTGCAATGTTGGGATGGACGTTGTGCGGACGTGGCGTGTGACAAGGTCTTGTGTCCGCTCAATGAGGATTGCTACGGCGGTTCCTGTTTCCAGACTTGCATAGATGACAGCTACTGTGACCCGAATTCATACTGCTTCAATGGTCGATGCTCGCAAGACGCTTGTGATGGGGTGCAATGCCCTGACGGTCAGATCTGTCATGGCGGAAGTTGTTTTGATGGATGTGCGGCAAACGCCGAATGCGCAGGTGATACATGTTTCGACGCCTCATTCTGCTCCACGAACCCCTGTGACAACGTACAATGTGGAACCAGCCAACAGTGTTATGGCGGCTCGTGCTTTGACACATGTGCCGATTCATCCACCTGTGAATCGGACCAGGTCTGTTATGCATCACGTTGTGTGAGTGACACGGACCCTTACTGCGACAAAGTTCTGTGCGGGGAAGACCAGACATGCGTTAGTGGAACATGCTTCGACAACTGCACCGCGGACGACCAGTGCAACCCGGATAGCTATTGTTATCAAGGCGCTTGTGTTCAGGACACCTGTGCTGGCGTGAGTTGCCTTGCAGGCGAGACCTGTTTTCGCGGTGTTTGTTTCCCAGAGTGCGATCCTACAAACCCATGTGAAGCCCCTGATGGATGCTTCGATGGCCGCTGTGCTGCAAGCGCTTGCGAAGCCATGGCATTGGGTGATTTGGTGGCGTACAACGACACCCACCCATTCCGTGACAAGGGGCACAAACTTGTTGCCACGCAGCGCTCCAAACCTTGGCTCTATCCGCGCCCAATTGTGGACCCCTTGGGCCAAACGATTGATGGTTATCTGGGCTATTCCGGAAACTCGACAACCGCGCCTATCTCGGCTCCGAAAAAGGCTCGAATCGTGTTCTTCCGCGATGAAAACGAAAGTGGCAACTATGTGCTTTATCTGACGCATGGGGCGAACAACGCGACTCAGGGCGAGGCCACAGCGACATGGAACTTGCGATTTGATGGTACAAATCCGGATGTGTTGTGGATGGATGACCCAGACGCAGAGGGCTACAAGATCACCGACAGTAACCCACGTCACATCGTTTCCACGGTGCGAACTGGCGCTGGTGAAACTGGAGGAATCGCAATCGGATTCTTGCCCGCCGACCAGGAATGGACCATCAAAATCAATGGCTCATTCCATGGTGATATCGATGGCTGGGAAATCTACAACGGCGAGTCGGGCGAGGCTTACGAACTTGATAATGGGTCTGCGGTCTACATTAACAGTTATGAGATGCCGGATTCGGAGCAGTTCTCACCGGAAGTCGGTACGCCATGCACTCGTGATGATGAGGGAATCTGTGCCATGGGCACGTATCTTGAGTGCGTGAACTCTGAGTCGATCTGTTATCAAACCGTGGCAATCGCCTCCCTTGAGGTTTGTGACGGTGTGGACAACACCTGCAATGGTCTTGTGGACAATGCGGATCCCTCCCTTGAGTTTCCTATGGCGTACTGGAAGCAAGGGCATACGAGCGGCTATCAGGTGCTGGCGACGTACGATGGAACGTCTTCGATTGGCGACCTGATGAACTACACTCCAAGCGCAAGCGATGACCGTCTTGGGTATACAAACGTTCAACTTCCGGATGGGACGTTCATTCAGGAAGAAGTCGATCAGGCACATTTGTTTGCATATCGTGATCTCAACACCGGAAACATCTACTTCGCATGGGCGATTGGCAAAGATAGTCTCGCCGCGGACTATGGAGGAGATGGGGACACATATGGCGAGCGAAACATCGAGATGGACTTTGATGAATCAGGTGTCAGTGACCTCTCCCATGTTTATGTCAGTTGGTATGATGACCGGGCTCCAGGCATGACCGCGGATAAGGTCTTGGATGAATACAACCGTGATATCGAGGAGATTGACTTCCGTTTCTTCTTGGTCGAGCGAGACGGCAGAACCGAATCCGATGCAGCTGTAATCGGCAATGATTGGCGGGGGAGTGATCTTGGCATCAACGCTTGGATTGAGTACGACAGCAGTGGTCGGAACCCATATCGCTACTACTTGCACCGCCCGTCGATTGACACACACGAGTTGGAGTTTGGTCATTGGAACAGAGACAGGGCGGACATCTACCTCCGGATCATTGGAAAGAAGATGGACGAAACGGTGTGTGAATCTGATACGGCCACGCCCTCAGGGTGTCAGCTTTCTCGCTATGCCTGTGTAGGTGGTGAAACGGTTTGCCAACTTGCGGTAGACCCAGCTTGCTCGACCTGTTTCGACCTTGATGGCGATGGATTCTACGGGCACGACCCAACATCCTGCCCCGACGGAAACGACTGTGACGATGAAGACCCATCCATCAATCCTGGCAACCCGGAGATCTGCAACGGCATTGATGACAACTGTGATGGGTTAGTCGATATTCAGAGCGCGGGTTGTCCTGGTGGGGCGGCTCAATGTGGTCCGCAAGAGTGCAATTACGCGATCTCTTGCCAGTGTCCTGATGGTGCGGAATTACCCGAGACTCCGGGCCGAGATTGCTTCTGTGGCTCAGGAATCTCTGAGTAAGAATTTTCTTTGGAACAAATGAAAGGCCTCGGAGTCTTACCTCATGTCTGCAACTACACGCGCGTGGCATGCTGGAAGAATCCGAAGCCTATCTAGACGAGCTTAGACGAGCGTCTAAGCGTCGTTCCGTTCTGTCCTATGGGATTTTGGGGCTGGTCGTTCTCTGTGCTCTGGGCGCGCTTGGGTTGGCCTCCAACTGGGAGACCGTCGTTTCCATTCAAAATGGCGAGCGCGACATGCTTGGCGACCGTGTTTATGAGGCACAGCACGCAGCGAAGACGCACGAGTTAGACTTAGAGGCGATTCACACCACATTGCTCCCGGCATGGGCTATTGAGCTCGCCCATCTAGAGGACCGATGGACCAATGAAGAACGGGCATACAACGCCCTATACGAAGCCGTGAAAGCCGACGAAAACCTCGCCGAAATCGTAGAGGAGTTCCGCGAGATTGGCTGGGCGCCTAACGCCCATGTTCACACGCGTCGCCTCGAGTATCTGGCGTGGGCTTGGAGCGATTATCTTAAGCAAAATGGCCATCCCTACGCGATCGATGCGGGCGTGATGGCGCTCTCTTCAGGCGACTTCCTCTTCTTCAAGACCTATGTGGTTCAACGTCGACCGACGGCGACGATTGACGGCGAGCTCTACGAGATGGAGTTGGTGAAGCGTTTGGACAAGACCAACGTTCGCGAGCTGTACTTGGGAGCCACGCACGTCGAGGGTGTCCAGTCGCGGCTTGTGGCCGACCGGATTGACGAGTTTAACAAAGAATATGTGCTCGAGTTGTTTTCGGAGGGTGCGCACCTGACGCCGCTCCAGCAGCGCGTGCGTCGCGAGTTGTCGGACCGACTGTCGGCGGCAGACATTAAGACTCTGAAGGCGGAGCTGAGCCGGCGCACGTTGGTAGAAGAGATTGAACACGAGATTCGCCGCCATCCTGACTGTATTGGGTTTCAGTTACATGACGATACGATTCGTCACTTCGAGCTCCTGCGGAACATGGTGTTTACGCTGGATACCGATGGTACGAACCACCCCTGTACCTTAACGGGCGCGCAGAATCTGCGGCTGAAGGATGCCGGCTACTGGCGTCGTGCCAACGAGGCCGAGTTTGAAGCCGCCTATCGAACCCTCCTTCATGAATTGGTGCGCACCGTGGCTGTACACGAGGCCCGACACCTCGCCGATGTTGATGACGGCATCGACTGCTCGGATTGTCGAAGCATGACCGACGGTGTGATGGTCGAGTCGTCGGCGTATGTTGCCAGTTTTGCATGGTCGCCGTCCCCGGCGCTGGCTGTTTATCAGGCTTGCCAGGTACGCGGCACAGCCGGAGCCCACGGTGAGTCCGTGCGACAGTTGCTCGCGAAACTTGGCGCGAACTGCAACGAGATTCCCGATGATTTTGCTGTGCGGGCCCGCAAGTTAGAGGCCGACTTGTTTGGTCGAGAGGCGCAGATTCAGGTTGAGTTGGACTAGTCCTTCACGCAACGAAATCCGATATCGCCGGGGTTGAGGAACTGTGTCACGGCTCGGTTTGAAACGCGCCCAAACTCTGAACTCTGAGAATACGCGCCACCGCGAATGGTGCGGCCGACGCCCAAATCCGTGGTCTGGATCGGGTTGGTCACAAACATCGTCGTGTAGAAGTTTGCGGCGTAGAAATCGCTGGTGAACTCCGCGGCGTTTCCGGCCATGTGTCGGGCCCCGTAATAGCTTGCGCCGTTGGCGAAGGTGTCGACTTCGTCCACGCAATCGTTTGTGGCTTGTCCGCAGTTAAACACGCCCCGAGATGCATCTGGCGTGTTACCCCAAGGCCAACGATTCAGGCGTGGGAACGGACCGCGGGCGACCTTTTCCCACTCTGCTTCGGTCGGCAGACGTTTTGATGCCCACTGACAGTAGGTTTCGGCTTGTTGCAGCGAAACGCACACGATGGGTTTGTTGCCTTGAGTTACGGTGGGCTGCAGCGGACATGACACGTCGAGTAATGAGCATGTACCGGCCAGGATGCACGCGGCGTAGTCGGCGCGCGAGACCTCGTATTGGTCGGCGTAGAATGGGTCGATCTCAACGATATGGAGTGGTGATTCGTCTGCGCCAGCCTGCATGTCTCCAGGCGCTGCGCCCATGTAGAAGGTGCCGCCGGGGATGTAGACCATCTCTTCAAGGTCGGCGTTACATCCTGTATCGATCGACCCATCGCAGTCGTTGTCGATGCCGTCGCCGCAAATCTCGTCGGGCAAATCGCAGGCGTTTGTTGCGCAGTCTAGCGTTCCTGGAACGAGCTGGTTTCCGCAGACTCGCAAACACACGGCTTGATTGTCTGCGGCGGAGTCGCAGTTTGAGTCTTGTCCGTTGCAGACTTCGAGCTCGCCGCGATCACACGTTGACCAGGCGCCGTTTTCGCATACCCGAACCGAGCGGGTAGGGCAGGTCGTACCGCATTGTTCGGTCAGGGCGAGTCCCTGTGCGTCTTCATCGATAAGTCCATCGCAGTCGTTATCCGTGCCGTCGCAGGTCTCGGCTTGGGCGGCGTTGACTGGTTCACAACCTAACCCGCCCATCGTGCATACGCGGACGCCAGCTGCACAGTTTCCGCTGAGGCCTGTATCGCAGGACATTCCGTCTTCGGGGAAGGACTCGTCGGTCTGCGAATCACAGTTGTCATCCATCCCGTTGCAGATTTCCTGTGGTGGATTGTCCGGAACGCATGCGCCGAACGAGCCTCCTGTGCAGGACTGTGTGCCGGCTCCGCAGGCGGTGTTGCAAGATTGGGTGACCCCGTTGTCAACGCCATCGACGCAATCATCATCGGCGCCGTTGCAGGTCTCGGGTTGAGGGTCGTTGACTCGCTTGCAGACATTCACACCGCTTTCGCAGGTTTGTTGTCCTAGCGCGCAGGCGCCGGCCTCACCGGTCGAACAGGCGTTTCCGGTATCTGTGGTGTTGTTGTCGTCGATCCCATCACAATCGTTGTCTTTGCCGTCGCAAATCTCTTCGGTGGGCAGCACGGAGTTGTTGCACTCGGACCAGCGACCGGCCACGCACTCTTGGGTGCCGGGTTGGCACTCGCCGACGTCGGTTCCGCATGGTTTCGTTGCGCCAAGCGTGCAAGGACAGCCCTCGTCCGTGGTCCCGTTGCAGTTGTTGTCGAACCCGTCACAGACCTCAGGACCGGGTTGGATCGAGCCTGTACATTCGCCCCACTGACCCTCCACGCAGAGTTGAGTTCCAGGTCGGCACGTCCCGACATCGGAGCCGCAAGCCCGCATGAATCCAGCGGTGCACTCACAATCCTCGGTGTCAGCCTGGTTGTCGCAGTTATTGTCTAGACCGTTACAGCGTGTCGGTGCGCCGGGATAGATTTGGTTGTCATTGTCGTTGCAGTCAGTTCGTGCGGGTGGGCAATTGGGGCCAATGCCATACCCGTCTTCGTCTTTGTCTTCTGTGCAGGCGTTGGGATCAAGGTCGTCACCCATATCCACGACATCAATGAGGTCATTTCCGTCATCTTCCCCAACGGACATGTCGTCGTCGGTTCGATCTGGATCAACACACAAACCGTCCGATGAACAAACCTTCCCGTCGAGGCAATCGGCCGACGAAAAGCACACGTCGCTGCCCGACACTAGAGGGTCGAAACTGCAACCTGTGACGCTACCGAAGACCACAAGGCAGACCACACAAAGCGTCCATGCCCTCAATCGGATGTTGGATGTCAACACGTTCAACCTTGAAGCTTGAATACGTTTGGGTCATTCTCCGCCGCGATTGCGCCGGAAGACCCGCGCCCATGGTACTCACATGCAGACGCGGATCAATTCCGAGACACCGTTTTCACGATAGAGCCACTGAATTTGATGCAGAAGGTCACCGAAATTTGGCAGCGATTCCTCTCCGCCGTCACGGAAATTGAGGACGAGAGCACTCAATATCGCGAGGAAAATCGCGGACGTATGGACGTGAAGTTAATCTTCACGATCGTGCTTGCCTGCGCGCTGGTGGCAACGTTGGAGTATTTTGGAGGGTCGAGCGAGTACACGCTCTTTGAAAAGCCGCTTGGCTGGTTCATGGATGACTCAAAGGGTTTCCTTCGAAGCATCTTCCGGCGTGGTGATCGTGCGGAGTTGTTCCGATTGGCTTACTGGTCGTTCTGCACCTTCACCGCATATTTCGTGATCCCTGCGCTCTTCATCAAGACTGCTCTTAAGGGCAAGCTGACCGACTACGGCTTGTCGATGAAAGGCATCATGAAGCACTGGTGGATCTACGCCGGGCTCTATCTCATCGTCTTGCCAGCTGTCGTTGCGGTGTCATTCACGGAGAGTTTCCAGAAGGCCTATCCATTCTACGACAACGCATACAAGTCGGTGATGGACCTCCTAATGTGGGAGCTCATCTACGCGTTGCAGTTCTTCAGCCTGGAGTTCTTCTACCGAGGCTTCATGATTCAGTCGTTGAAGCCACGATTTGGCTACTACGCGATCTTTGTATCGGTCATTCCGTATTGCATGATCCACTTCGGCAAGCCGTATCCAGAGACCTTGGGTTCCGTCCTCGCCGGTGTTGCGTTGGGGACGTTGGCGATCTTCACCCGCAGTATCTGGCTCGGTGTCGCCATCCACGTTTCGGTCGCAGTATCCATGGACGTTCTGTCTTTGGGTGTGCAGGGCAAGCTGTCTGAGACATTCTCCAAGTTCTTCTAACTTCGGCGAAATCCCTGTCAGAATCGCAAGTTCGCTGCCGTTTCGATAATATGAAACGAGGGTGGACAAGTTGCGTCTAACAAATAGGACGCTTTGATTCGGGGACAAAATTGAGCATCGAACCGGCACATCATCACGGACTAGACGGACGTTTCGCGGACGTTCGCGCGTTTAGTCTCGCCATCTGTGAGCCATTGCAGACTGAAGATTTCGTGGTGCAGACAATGCCGGATGTGAGCCCGACGAAGTGGCATCTTGCGCACACAACTTGGTTCTTTGAGACCTTCGTCCTGAAGCGGTTTGAACCAGAATTCAAGCCTGCCCACCCCGCGTTCGAGGTTCTTTTCAACTCATACTACAACGGCGTTGGGGAGCAGTTTTCCAGACCGCATCGCGGCCTGCTCGCACGTCCAACTGTCGCGGAGGTTTTTGCCTACCGGGAGGACGTGGATGCCCGTGTTGCTGCGCTCTTAAAACGCTCCGACGACCCCGAGATGCTAGGGGTTGTTGAGTTAGGACTTCACCATGAACAGCAGCACCAGGAGTTGATGCTGACGGACCTGAAGCACGTGTTCGGGTTCAACCCGCTGCACCCTGTCTATAAGCCGCGCGTCATTGATTCGACGGAGACAGCGTCGCTTGGTTGGTGGTCGATGCCAGCGGGTGTGCAACAGATCGGCACTTCGATGGACGAGGGGTTTTGCTGGGATAACGAGACGCCTGAGCATCGGGTGTTTGTTGATGCTTTTCAATTGGCCGACCGCTTGACGACCAATGCGGAGTACCTCGAGTTCATTGAAGATGGCGGCTACGAAGACCCCAATCTTTGGCTCTCCGAAGGATGGTCCAAGATCCAGGAGTCTGGCTGGGCCGCGCCGCTCTATTGGCGGCATCAAGATGGAGAATGGCTCAACTTCACATTGTCGGGTTTGCGCGAGGTCAATCCGGCCGAGCCCGTGTGTCACGTGTCGTATTTTGAGGCAGATGCGTTTGCCAGGTGGGCGGGCTATCGCTTGCCGACTGAGGCTGAGTGGGAGCTGGTCGCAAGCTCCCACCGCATCTCTGGGAACTTCGCCAGTGAAGGGCATCTGCACCCCATCGCAGGCTCCGGTCAGATGTTTGGCGATGTATGGGAATGGACTTCTAGCTCGTACGCGCCGTATCCAGGCTACAAGCCGCTTCCGGGAACTTTGGGCGAGTACAATGGCAAGTTCATGGCGAACCAATACGTCCTGCGAGGTGGCTCGTGTGCAACGCCCGCCGCCAGCCACGTGCGTGCAACCTACCGGAACTTCTTCCCAACGGCGGCTCGCTGGCAGTTCTCTGGAATCCGTCTGGCAAGCTCATGAATGATTTTCGGCGCGATGTGATTGAGGGCCTCTCGTCACAGACGAAGTACATTCCGAGCAAGTACTTCTACGACGCCATCGGTTCAGATTTGTTTGAGCAGATTACCCGTCTGCCCGAGTACTATCCGACCCGAACCGAAATCCAGATCATGAAAGACCATGCCGCGGATGTCGCTGAGCAGATTGGTCCAAAAGCTACAATCGTTGAGTACGGCAGTGGGAGCGGGCTGAAGACGCAGCTTTTGCTCAAACACGCGAATTCGCCGCAGCGCTACGCCGCAGTCGAGATCAGCGAGTCATCGCTGCAGGCCTCGATCGCAGCCCTACGTGAACGTTTTCCAGGAATCGAGTTCCACCCGGTATTGGCCGACTACACCCGGGAATTCACCCTGCCATTTACGAAAGACGCACGGAAGGTCGTGTACTTCCCGGGGTCGACGATCGGAAACTTCAAGCCTGGTCCGGCAATGGAGTTTCTGAAGTTGATTCGCAGTCAGGTCGGGGATGAAGGCGGGTTGCTAATCGGGGTCGACCTAAAGAAAGACCCGGCCGTGCTTCACGCTGCCTATAATGACGCACAAGACATCACCGCCGAGTTCAATCTCAACCTGCTCGACCGCATGAACCGGGAGCTGGGCGCGGACTTCGTACGGGCGGATTTCGATCATTATGCGTTCTACAATCCCTACGAGGGTCGAATCGAAATGCATCTGGTCAGCCGGGAGTACCAGACGGTCAACGTCGGCTCTGATTCATTCGACTTCATCCCCGGCGAGCCTATCGTCACCGAGTACTCATACAAATACTCCCCTAAGCAGTTTCAGGACCTCGCGTCCTCCGCCGGATTTTTCTCAGAGTCACTATGGATGGACAAAAATCGGTTCTTCGGCCTGTTTTATCTCTCCACGAACTAACCAAGAACCAAGAACCAAAAACCAAGAACCGGGTAATCACCGGGTACATAGGTAACACTTTTCTGTAGGTACATGGGTAACACTTTTTTCGACGACATGGTTGACACTCAACTCCGTGATTTTTCGCG
>JAUIBR010000095.1 GCA_030427705.1 bacterium
ATGCATTGAGATGAATATTGCTTTCATGAGTTGGTACCACGGAACACCGGGATTGTTCTCAATAGGTGCGCTAACTTTGCAGAATCACGTGGGTTAGGCGATGATGGGTTGTGCACAGAACTCAACGGGGACAGGAATGAAACGATTTCTATCAATTATGCTGCTGGTCGCAATGGGCGCTGCCGTGGGGTGCGGCGACAGCGCGTCTGAGAAGACGAACAACGCCAACAACGCCAACAATTCGAATAACGCCAACAATTCGAACAACGGCAACAATTTGAACAACGCCAACAATTCGAACAACGGCAACAATTCGAACAACGCCAACAACTCGAACAACGCCAACAACTCGAACAATGCCAACAACTCGAACAACGCAAACAACTCGAATAACTCGAGTAACAGCAACAATTCGAACAACTCGAACAACTCGAATAACAGCAATAACTCGAACAACAGCAACAACTCGAATAACAGCAATAACTCGAACAACAGCAACAACTCGAACAACCTGAACTGCCTTGAGACGGTTGATTGCATTGGACGGTGCACCACGGCGCAATGCCAGCAGGACTGCTTCGAGCGTTCAATGTCCCAAGCCTTGCTGAATGATTTGATTGGATGTGGAGATTTGAACTGCGCCAACGCAGCGGACCAAGAAGCTTGCCTGCAGCAGTTCTGCTCAGCTCAGCTGCAAGCTTGCGCTAACGACATCTAGAATCGCGGGCTACTCGAACACCGCGTCAAGATTCTCATTGGTATGCAGGTAGGCATTACCTGGCTCGGCGAGGCGTTCGTAAACAAGCGCCCAGGTACCTTGCGCCACCGCGAGGGTGACAACCAATCCAACCCCAAAAAGAATCATCCCGCCAACGTGCATCAATGAAAGCAGGATGTAGAGAAACAGCAGTTCCAATCGATGTCCCCTCGTGAGTTGAAAGGACGCTTTTAGAGCCTCGACTGGTCCCAAGTTCTTGTCGATAACTAACTGGTCGTAGAACCCAAATGCGCAATCTGCAAAGACGATCCACACAAGCATGCTACTCACACACAAGAGTGTCGCCGGGATGAAGATGGCATCGCCCAGGGATCCCATGAGAAGTAGCAAACCTACCGCTAGGCATATTGGCAGCCAGACAATGCACCAATTGAACAGAAAGTCTGCCCCCAAGAGTTTCAAGAAAGTGGTACGGACGTCATGACACTTGCCCAGCGTTGGTGTTTGGAGGTACGTCCCACCGCGTAAGTAGATTCGAATGGCCCAGAACAACGTCGTAAATACCAGACCAAACGTAAGTTCGACCGAGTAGACTCCCCAGTCATAGGGCGTCATTCCGACGAAGGGATCAACCAACGATTCTCGAAAACCTTCTCTGAATCCTTTGGCGAACCCACCCGCCTCGATCTGGAAAAAGTCGTATGACATCAGGTGCGTGTCGGTGTCTTGGAACTCACTCTCAGCCGAATCTCGGGACGGGGTGTAGTCCGACGGTTGGCACAGGCGGTCGATTGAGTACACAAACCAAAAAAGGAAGGACAGTAGCAAAGTGTCGGCGGATTTCGCTTTCACCCGGCGCCAACTCTCGGAGATTGCGCCTTCCGTAACGTGATGAATGACGTCATCTCGTTTGATTTGAATGTCGTCCGCTCCAAGCGCAGAACCTTGCGGGTTTGCTGGCGGTTTTGTTTCGCCCCAGGCGCTCATGTGTTGCCCCAATGATTATTGAATTGTGAACAACAGTATACCTGCGTTGTGGCTTGCGGTCGATGGCACTTCATGCTGACCTTTAAATGCTCACGTATCTACAAGACCAACACAGGTTTCCGCCATGAGAGCACTCAGCGTCACAATGTCGACACTCGCTGTCCTGATTACAATCTGGGCATCACCCGCCGTTGCCTGTGAGGCTGGATATTGTGTTCGAAGCACCGTTCCAGCGGATGGCGCGACCAATGTGCCCACAGACGCGAAGATCTTTGTGTTCTACAACACGACGCCTGGTCTTGGAGAGCCGGAGACCGGCATGTCGTTGTTCGAGGGGAGCGGGCAGGGCGTCTTGTCTTCCGTCGAGGTCTTCCCCGGCGAAAACCCAATGGCCGAGGTGAGAAATCAGGTCGCCGTTCTGACACCGTTCGCTGCGTTGAGTCCGAACACCGAGTATGAGGTCTCGTTTCCGATGGGAGCGGTCTGCGGCGAGGCGACGCTGACGTTCACAACGGGTTCAGGGACGACGACCCAGCCAACATTCACCTCCGCGACTAGCGTCACAGCGGATTGCATTGAACAGCCAACCGAGCTGACAAGCTGCAACGACCAAGAGCCATACCCTCGCCTCAAGTTTGAGCTGACGGCCGCTGACACGCCCGATGCCGCTGCCTTCGCCATTTATCGCAACGCGACCCGAATCGCGATGGTCCCCACGCTGCCTGCGGTTGCGCAGCTAGTGATAGACGATGCTGAAAACGAAGAGTGCTTCGTACTCCGGGCAGTCGCGCAGAACGGCACTGAGGTCGGGACCGGCGAGGACGTTTGTGTCTCAACCACCGATGTTTGCGCGACCTCAACGCTAGATATGGGAGGTGGCCCTGTTGATATGGGGGCCGACATGCCCCAAACCGTAGACATGGCGATGAACGACCAGGGTACAGAATCTGACTCAGGGCAGGACATGGATATGGTTAACCCCACCATGCCAGATGATGGCGAAGACTCCGGGTGCGGCTGCTCAAGTGGTCCCGCGGGAAGCGCCACCAGCGTCCTGCTGCTTTTGGTCGCGCTGCTTTGTATGCGAAGGTTGCGCTGGAGTTGACCGTCCGAGTGTTTTGGTCACCGTTCGAGACGCGGGACGTGTGGGCCGAATCAGGGCTGCCCGTCATGCCCGTGCTTCGACCATTCGGAGCTTCTCACGCAGCCACTCGGTCTTTTCGTCAGTAAACATAGGAGAGTCGACCAGACCTTCGTCATCCAGAATCTCGCGCAAACGTGCCGCAAGTCGCGAGGAATCTTCGCAAATCTCGCTCAGCTCAGCGTCAAGCGCCATTCCTGTTAGGTCCGACGACCACTCAGCCATTTTGTTCCAGAGCTCCCCCTCAAGCGCCTCGGCGCAAGTTTCGAAGCGCGCGAGTTCACCCAGCAGCTCGGGCAAATACACCTCAATGCACTTCTGAACCGAGTTATTGGTCGCGAACTCGTTCTCGATCGACAGAGAGGTCAATGGAGGTGAGGTGGTGACAATGATGTACCAATCAACGTCCCACCAGGTGGACGCCACGTTCCAACTCGCACGCACGATCATTCGCTCATGCCGCGGGATAAGCTCGAACATGTGATAGATTTTCGGATCTTGAAGCCTGCGAATCCAAGCTACACCGCTTTCCTTTGCGTATCCCAAACTCTCCAAATTTGTGGTGACGGTAGATAGGAAGTGTTCCCGGTGTTTCTTGTTGTGATTCACGTGATTCTCGAAAAACTTGGCGGGGAATCAGAAAGGTCTAACCCAAGAGATGCTCCGGGACCCCAGCCGCCATGGGGTCGATATCTACGTCGTACTGAGGGTCGTAAAGTCTCCAGGCATGTTTCAATACCCCGTTTTGGAGCGCGTCAAGGACCGCCCGGACCGTTGAGTGGTCTGAAGGCATGACCAACATCATAAGCTCACAAGGGTCGTCATCATCGTTCGCGGGATATGACTCGCAAACCCATAGGGCTTCCGTTTCATCGTAGTAACGCTGAGCAAGGTTGCGGTGGTCGGGAACGCCATCATCGGTCTCGTCGCGGTAGATCCAAAGTGTGTATGACATCAACCTTCCTTTTCATTGTTCAATGCGCTTGCTTCTATCTTGCGCAAGAACTCTTCCGCCATTGTGACGAAACCCTTTCGCCATTCTTCCTTCTCCTGCCGACTACGTCCTTCGACGATGGACTCGCGGAGAAGCACCAAAGCCTCCTGACGTCTTCCAAACTCGAACAAGAAGTCGGCTTCCGCCAATTTTCTGGTCTGCCTCAGGCCAGTTTCAAAAGGACTCTCGCCGGACACAATCTCATCGAAAATCTGGCGACGTGTACTCCGCTTTGTCGCGAAGAAATCAAGGATCTGGGGCAGATTTTCTTGGAATCGCTCAACCATTGATTCAAACAGCCTATCTTCCAAGTACATCTTGGCGTATCCGTCAACGATATCATCAAACGCCGTTCTCCCACGAAATGGCGCCATGTTGACGTGCTGAAACGGAATCTCCCACCACGCGTCCCCCTCGAAGCAGTCATCGATTGGTATGAATTCCACGGCGTGAACGAAACCGTTCGCTAACGTTTTCTCGTATTTCTTCCCGCCCTCACGAGCCTCGAGGGCAAACCCGTATCCAAGGAGGTGTGCTTCCGCCAAACGTCTGAATTTCTTTCGATTGCTTCCGATAGTCATTTGTCTCTCTAAGGAATCAGCACATCTGCGAAATCCAAGATGACTCATTTAGCTACTGCGCAACCAACTGATGCGTCACAACGATGAACACCGGATTGGGGTTGTTCGGGAATGAGACATCTTTCAGAGCGTTTTGGAGGCACGCGACGAAGCTGTCGGGCACGGCGCGAAGGGGCGTTATCTTGGTTACATTGCCTTTGTTTCCAATCGTAATCTGCGTTCGTACGGTGCCTTCGTTTTTCAATTGTCGGGCGCACTCAGAAGTGTCTGGGAGCTTGGCTTCGTATTGCCGTAGTGCATCATCCGTCAGACGGTTCAGGTTTGAATAGACACCTTCGGGAGCGGTCGGAACGTGTTGGAACTTGAGTGATTCAGTCGCGGCAGAGTCCAAGACTTAGCCGCAGACCGCCCCGAAGGTGATGCGGCGTGGGATATCACCACTGCGGTTAAGAAGATGGATGATGGCGATACATCATGGGCCAGTGCAACCACCATTGCCACGACCACGGACAACGTCACGATTGACATGTTCCCGTGCAGCTACACCCGAGGGCGGTATCAGTACATCCAAACGCTGTTGCACGATTACAGTAACTACAACACGCCAAACCCCGAGAACTACGGCTTCGCATACCGTGAGGGAACACTGATTCAATCCGACTTCGCGCTATTGCGCCCCGTTACTTCCATCGTGCAACTGTCAGACTTCACCACGCGCCAAACCCTGTGCGTATCACTGTAAGTGCTGCGTTGGATAGCATTGGCGTGACACCTTGGAACGTCTCGACCAGCGACGCGGACAAACAAGCAAAGCTCAGACTGGCACTGGCTGGCTACAGCATTCATAGCTCACACAACATCGCCCCAGACGGCTAATGGCACGCAGCGAACAAGAGAAGCGACTCCACCGCACTAAACAGAACTTGATGCGTGAGCATGTCACGGACCACCAACAGCGTATTCGCAATGCGATTCACGAGATGTTCGAGTACTACGGCTATACGCCAGGTGAGCCTCGACACAATCGAGATAATGTTGAAGGCGAGGGGGATCTGAAGGCTAGTAGGTACACTGCTTCAGAAACTGGTTAACCTCTTCGGCGGTGAGTCCAATCTGACCAAACATGCTTCGAATGTGTGCTTCGGTGATGGTGGCAGAGCGCGGCACGGACGCATATGTTGTTCCACCGCGCTTTCGCCACAGATCGTGGTTTTTCCCCGAGCGTTTGAAGGAGAAATCTAGCTCGCGAAGCTTAGCTATAACTTGCTCTTTGGGAATTCGCTTTTGATTGCTCATTTAGAAGCTCCCAGGGGATGTCAAACTTAGCCCCCTCTACATCCACTCCGGGAGTTCGTTCCCAGCCGCGTTCTTTCAAAAACTGGTCGAGCTGCTGGTCAGCAACGAGATCCTCAAAAAGCATTTGAAGTACCTCGCCGATGTTCTCCCCCAACTCGTTGTGTGTGTCGCCGGAAACGGTGAGTCCCAGTTGGTCACAAACCGCGATATACGACCCTTCTGTTTCAATAATTTGCCAAGCGATTCTTGCTTCAATCTTTACAACCTGCATGGCTATCCTCCAGACATCCTTGTCAATCTCAGTGTGCGCCATCCTTGGTGCGTCCTGAGACCCCCCGTCGGTGGGGGGCAAGCCGTTGGTTTTCCTCTCCATGAGGCCAACCTTTTTCTATGTCCCAAAACACATGGAACAGTTCAAATATGCCCACGATGATATATCCGGTCAAGAACCCGCTATATCAACGAAACATGCAACGGCTGACATCACCCGTACGATAATGTTCCTTGAGCGACCAAAAAGGCCCAGAACTTGGCGATCTTGGAAGTTCAAACGAAGCTGGCGACATATATGGGTAATCGGCAAGGGATCCTCCTTGAATTTTGCTGGAATGTTGTCACGCTTCGAGGACCATAAACCAATCACCCACGGAGAATGGGATGACTACAGCCAAAGGACAGGCGCTAGATTCGGCCATCAATACGTATTTTGAAAAACTGGAAACGGAGCGTCAGCGTACATGCGAAATTGCGCGGGCGTTCCGTGACCAATTCAACGACACGGGGAGTTTGAGCCTGACCTTGCTAGACCAGGAATCCCCGGGCGAGGCAAGGATTGAGCGGTCCAAAACGATGGTAGCTACATCAAACAAAGAAGCTATGTATGAGAAGGACAATGGGCGATTCGTTTGCCTGTTTTCACTACACCATCCAACTCACGAATCGCTTCATATGTATGGAAAACTGCATGTCTACGAGGAGTCCGTTGAAGTTTTCTGCCCGGCCGGCGCTGAGAAGATGGCTGCTAGCGACGTGAACAGCAGAGAAGCGGCCGATAGGTTTGTTGAATGGCTGACAGCCGAGTTTGGACAGGGTGTGTACGCCGGCTCCTCTTTTTGGTGGATAATCTAATCGCTCGACTTCGTGAGCGACTTAGATGCTTTACGCGGGGATCCCGCTTCTGTAGAGTCGGAGTGCGGGTCGAATGAGATTGCACTCTCAGACGACCCTAAACACAACGCAACTAAACAGGAGAAGCGTCATGTCTAAGCCGAACGTTACACCACTACATCTCTGCGAACAAAATCTTAAACTTCAAGAGCTGGTCGACAGCTTCGATTTGCTTGAGATGTCGCCCCACGAACTGACTGAACTGCGTCAAGCCTTGCAAGAGTACCGCACCATCGTAGACAGCCGTCTGCGTGATGCCGTCTACCGCCTTTGGTTACATGAGCGCGGATTGGAACTTGTGGGTTGATGCCCTTCTTGTACCCAAAGTTGAATTGCATCGCGATCAAACCGATACATACGTCCGATTCGTCGATGAGGGATCGCGTCGCGTGCGATTTGCTCATATATGGATTTTCGCGAGACCCGCAGCCAATTGGCTAATTCTTCAGCAGTCAAGATGGGTGGAAGGTCACCCCAATCATTCCATGAATCGTTCATCTCACCCTCACGTAGCCCAGCAGACTTGAAAACTGTACCCAGACTGTACCGAAGCAAAAGGCCCAAACAGCGTAATTGCCGTTTGGGCCTTTCTTTATGCGATGGAGCGAAGGGGGCTCGAACCCCTGACCTCTTGACTGCCAGTCAAGTGCTCTCCCAGCTGAGCTACCGCCCCGTGAGAGCCAATTCGTATTCCGAATCGGGACGAGGTTTCTATTCGACTCGACGCGGGGTGTCAACAGTTGGCGCTAGAAATCCTCAGGCGCGCCGTCTGGATTTGGGTCCTTCATCGCCACGTTGTTCTTTAGCCACTCGCAAGCGCGGGCCAGTTGCCGGTCCTGAGGGTGCTTTTTGCATTGCTCCTCAAACGTACGGCGTGCGTCGCGTTTGAAGTCGTTCACAAAGAACAGGCGGCCGCGGGCGATATCCGGGCTGTAGCCCAACGTCTCTTCCGTTGCGCGCGAGAGGTAGTCCAAGCGCTCTTTGTACGAGTACGCCTGCGGGTCCTCGATTCGCCAACGCCACAAGATTTCGCGTTCGTAGGGTGTGATTTGCTCCCAGGCGTTTTTGCGCAAGTGCAGGATGAATGCGTATCGCAGGCGGCCGAGCAGTTCCAAGATGATGGGGCCGGTGTCTGGATTGCTCCACTCGCCGTTTTCCTGAATCAGCTTGCCGTCCAACAGCAGTTTGACCGCATTGCCGCAGGCTTCCATGTACGCTCCGTATTGCTCCGGGGCGGGCTTTTGGGCCTGTTCGAGCGTGATCTTCCCGGCTTTCACGTCAGCCAGGAGCGTCGTGACATGCGTTTGGCACGCGTGCATCAACGGCGCAGATGTCTCTACGAATGACTCGATACCATTGAGCTTCGTGATGACTTCGTTCGCTGCAAACTCAATCTCGGCGTTCGAGCGCGTCGTGACCTCACGTTGAATCGGTGCGAACTGCAGCAGGTTGGCCTTGCGGATGGCGGCATGCAACGTCTCGATTTCAGCTTTGCCTGAATCAAGGTTCACGCCCTCTAGATTCTTTTTGCGCTCCGCCTTGATGCGCGAGTCGTCGATCTTCAAAGGCTCGAACTCAAACCAGGTCGCGTCGATCGGCTCAACGGGCGGGACAGACGTCGCGAACGCGTAGATCACCGCGGCCGGAATCACCAGGCACAGGAAAATCGCGATGTTCAGTGTTCCATCTGGTCCTTCGTTGGACGGACTGCCCATCTTGTCCTCGTGGGTTGCGTAAACTTCAGTGTTGCGAGTATTTCTAAGCCGTCACCATACAGTTGGCCGAAAGCGTTGGGAAGTAAGCAAACAGAAGGGCTGCGGGGAAAACTCGACCGCTTCATCAATGACACCCGGACCGAGATCGCGGTTGCGATTCTAATCTTGCTCTCGGTGGTGTTCATCATTGTGGAAGCGGGGATGGGGCGCACTGATTCGTCGTTCTATCACAAGATCGTCATCTTCAATGACGTCCTGACGATGGTGTTCGTGCTCGAGCTTTCGATTCGCTACTTCGCGGAAACGCGCAAGACGCGCTTCTTGCGCCGCTATTGGATCGACATCTTGTCGGTCATGCCGCTCATGCGTGGATTCCGTATCCTGAGGGTCCTGCGCCTGTTACGACTGTTCCGGGTCGGGCTGATTCTTGGGAAGCACATACGCTTTTTCAGCACCAACTTCCGCTTCATCAAGCTCGAGTATGTGCTCATCACGTTGGCGATCGTCGTCGCGATTCTGATGGGGGCACTTTCAATTCGGGCCACCGAAGGTGGTGGCTTTGGCACGATCGAAGATGCGCTATGGTTTTCCGCCATGACTTTGATCGCGGGCGAGCCCATTGGTGGAGAGCCAACGACAGCGCTCGGCAAGATGATCACGTTGACGCTGATGATGAGCGGACTTACCGTCTTCGCCATCTTTGCAGGTACTGTGTCGGCCGTGATGGTCGAAACCCTCCGTAACCTAAAGTTTCGAGCTATGGATATCGACGAAATCAGCAACCACCTCGTGATCTGCGGCTGGAATCAGGCCGCCGAGATGATCGTCGATGAACTCCTGCACTCGCCGGATATCAAAGAGATGGTCGTCGTTTCTGAGAATCGCGATGTTGAAGAACATCCGCTGATTGCCGACCACCCAGACGTCTACTATGTGCACGGCGACTTCACCCGCATGCACATCTTGAAAGAAGCGGGGATTGAGCGCGCCTCTGTTGCGATTCTGCTCGCCGATGACAGTCGAGACGACCGCTCGGCCCAGGACCGGGACGCGCGTTCTGTCTTGGCGGCGCTGCTCATCGAGAAGATGAACGACAATATCTTCACCTCAGTCCAACTACTGAATCGGGACAACGAGACTTCCCTGCGCCAAGCCGGCGTTGAGGAGATCATCGTTACCGATGAGTATGTCGGAAACATCATGGCATCGGTGGTGCGCAATCGTGGCATTGTGTCGATGTTTGACGAGCTGTTGACCGCGAAATGGGGTCATCAGTTCTATAAGATCGATTGCCCTGAATACCTGGTGGATCTTTCGGTAGAAGATGCGCTCGGCAAGCTAAAGCGCGATCACGACGCGACCCTCATCGCTGTCGCCGGTGACGAGTCCGGTGCCGAGATGAACGTCAATCCTCCCAAAGACTTGGTGTTGAAGGCGAGCCATCGCATTGTGATCGCCGCTTCAAAGCCAATCGCGTAATTCGAAAATTGCACGGGAATTGATCCGTACCCTTGGCGCCTTATCGGCATCAAAGCTGTTGTATCGCTCCTTAATGAGCGTTAAACAAAGTGCGAATAATGGGATGCCGGGATACGGCCTAAGAGCAGTAGAGCTATGTTAACAGAATTTCTTCTTCAGTTTACGCGAATCGGGGCCGAGTGGGTGCTGTGGCTCCTTGTGATTCTCAGCTTTATCTGTGCGTTCATCGCGGCAGAGCGCGTCAATTTCCTGCGGAAACGCAAAATGGAATTGAACAGCGCACGCGTGAAACTGAACGAGTGGTTTGACCAACGCGATTACAAAAAGGCGGCAGACTATCTGAATGAGTCTGACTCCATGGAAGCGCGCGTCGTCCTCTTTGGTCTACGTCATCACGACAGGGGCCCAGAAGCCGTCGAAGACCTTCTGACGGGCGCGTTGGCGACCGAGAAGGTCCGCTACGACAAAGGGGTTAGCTTCCTGGGCACCGTC
>JAUIBR010000036.1 GCA_030427705.1 bacterium
TCTGCAATGCCTCGGAGTTGGACTCACCCAGATTCATCAATGCCAGCTCAAGCTCCTTTTCGGTATCGACGTCCTTGGACGCAGCGGCGAGCCGCAGCTTCAGGTCTCGCACACGTTCGGTATCTGCGATGCGTGGCGGTGCTTCTTCGATCAGGATCATCGCTTCTTGGAGATAACCCTCACCAGCGATGACCTGCGCGACACCCACGAGGATGGAGTCCGCTAGCTCAAGCCGCTCTTCAAGATTCGTGACCGTCTGTTCGGTATCGACCGACAGATTTGACCACATGCCCCGGACAAGCGACATCGCTTCCCCGACCTTACCGGTAGCAACCAGTCGTTTCGCGAGCAGTGGTGCGGCAACGGCACCGAGTTCATCATCTGAAATTTGGTGTCGAAGGAATGCCTCCATCAAGTCGCTCTTGCCCGAGACATCGAATTGCGCCGCCATCTGCCGAAGCGCAATCCCCCGGCCAGCTGCCACCACGTTGTCCAGATGCACCTGGTACAGGTCGAGTGCTTCCGAATCGTGTCCCATTTTTACGTAGGCCGCGGCCAACATCGGGCGAAGATGTGCCTCTCCGCGGTCAATTGCAGCACGAACGTAAAGCGCGCCTTCGCTCAATCGACCTTCACGAAGCAGATACTCCCCAATCTGACCTTGAAGACGACCATCGCGACTCCCGCGTTCCAACAGCGGTTGTAGCGTACGAAGCAGGCGCTCCATGCCGCCTAGCTCCGTAAACACATCTGCGTGCGTAACCGCGAGCTGTCCGCCGACGACGTAGTCTCCATTATTGATTTCCGATTCAATCACGGCGGCTGCATCTTCTCGGTAGCCGTGCTCCAACAGAATCGGGACAAGCTGGTCGACCGGGAGTCCGGCATTTTTCAACTCTCCGAGCATGCGTTCGGCGACCTTCGTGTCTACGCCCGAGAGTTCGACGTCCGCAATGGCTCTGTAGAAGAAGTCACGCTCCACGAAGACGTTCACGAGAGCAGCACGTGCGGCCTTCGCGGCTTCCGTGTGTCGCCCCACACTCTTGAGTGTCTCAATCTCCAGCTTCCAGATATTCCAACGCGCAGCCGGCTCAACCTTGGAACGCGCATCTGCGAAATCAGCCTGCCCTTCCGGAACCATTCCTCTACGGATGCGGAAACGTCCGCGTTCGGCAAGCGCGTGGTCGGAAATCTGGGCGGCTGAAACTGCGGAGTTGTAGGCCTCCTCAGCTCGCTCGGGCTGGGCGTGCTCTTCGTAGAACATCGCGACCTGCAACCACGCCTCTTGAGACGTCACGCTTTTGGAGGCGTAGTCACGAAAGACACCCTCCGCCCGGTCGGGGTCACCACTCATATACAACGACCGGCCGAGCTCAAATTTGAATTCATCGCCTTGGATTTCAGCGATTCGCTCGAGTTGTTCTACGGCGTCATCCCAGCGTCCGGCCGAGCCCAAAACTTGAAGGACGTTGCGGCGAGCCTCGGTCGGGTTTTGCGTCTTGGATAGGTACTGCGTTGCGAGGTCGGCGATTCGCTCTCCCCGGTCGGTCTGTCGGTAAACTTCGGAAAGCTCCAGGAATGCAGTACGCAGGAGCGTATCGTCACCCGACTCCATCATTTTCTTCAGGTACGGCTCCAGAGCGTCGTACTGCTCAGCGATTGCGAGCTCTTTCGAGATAGCGCGGGCAGCATCCATGCTCTCGCCGCGCCGCTCGTAATAGTCGTTGAAGACGGCCTTCGCTTCTTCGGCCTTTCCAAGCTTCAGCAAGACGGCGCCGTAATCCAGAATGTGATGGGTCGACAACGGTGCTGAAAGGTCGCTTCGCTTGTATGCCTTCGCCGCAACCTCCCACATGCGCTTGTTCTTCATCACGCTCGCGAACTTCTGCAACTCACGGGTCGTTGGCTTGGCCTCTTCCAGATACTTCTCGTAATAGGATTTGGCCTTGTTCTGCTCCGAGAAGATAGCGTTTGGATTCGGCTCAGTCAGATTACGACTACGCCGAGTCATCGCCGCGTAGTGAGCGTCTCCCAACAAACGGTAGATTTCCGGATCTGGATTGTCGTGTTTCTCGCGAATCTGATGCAGGAACGACAACATCCAGTCATGGTAGTTGTGCCGTTCGAAGCGGCGTGTCATCGCCTCAAGCGCACGGATTGGATTACGCGAAAGCGAGATATAGCGCTTCCAGAGCTCGAACGCTTCAACATCGCGTCCTTGTTCGAAATACAACTCCGAAAGTTGCTCATAATGCGTGACGTTCGTCGGCTCCAACGAAATGAGACGCTCCAAAATCGGAATCGCCTCATGGCTCCAAGCACTTGTGCGGTAGCGTTGCCAAACGAGGCTGAGCGCCGAAACTTCGTTGGTTGAAGCGGCAAGATACTCATCGAGCGCCTTCTTCATGTCGCGCTCTTTGCGCTGACGCTTGTAAATGTCAGCCACCTGTAACCAAGCGCTGGTCTCGCCGAGTTTCGCGGCTTTCGTTAGGTATGGGAGGGCTTCGTCCCATTCGTTCTGACGGTAGAAGCGTTCACCGACATGCTGATAATCGATGGCTCGATTTCCTTTGGCTTTGAGCCATCGGCCATAGACATCATGAATCTTCTTCGGCCGCCCCCACTCTCGATACAAGGTCTCAAGCTGGCGAGTGATGTGCAGGTCATCCGGGTCTGCTTTGGCAGCTGACAGAAGCGCCTTCTCGGCTTCTTCATACATGCGCTGCCCGCGATAGATACTTGCAACATCGAGGGCTGCTCGTTCTTTGTCGTCGAGTTGTTTCGTGTAGTTCTTCAGCGCGCGATTGACGTCGTCCATACGGCCGACTTGTGCATACGCCCGCGCCAAATCCAACCAAACCAGGGAAGCCACCTTCCCGTCTTGGACCGCAGCTTCGAAGAAGAAGATGGCGAGGTCGTAGTTGAGTCGGTTATTGGCCCATCGTGCGACATTGATTTGCGCACTTTTCCTATCCGTCGCTCGGTCAACGTACTGCTTCAGTACGCGTTCCACGTCAGCCGTCCTAGCACGCCGGGCGTAGAGGTCAGCAAGCTGCCGCGACACTCCCCAGTCGACTCGAGCGTTGACGATCGCCTCTTCCAGATAGGCGATGCTCAATTGCGGCGCTCTGTTCTGCCCTGCGATCTCTGACACTTTCCTGTAGACATGGGCGGATACCGGCTCTCCACTGACCACCTTCATATCCTCGATATAATCATCGAGGTGCGTTTTGGCTTGGTCCACCGCCTGGGCTTTCAGCAGGAGTTCGGCGATCTTCAAGTGAACACGTGCACGCTCGCGATTCGCTTTTGGCATCAGCGAAATAGACTTCTCATAGAAATGTAGCGAGACCGGCATCGCCCCCAAGCGTTCGGCTCGAGCGGCAGAGTCGATGGTACGTTCCAGCTTCTCTTCGCCTTTCCCTTTCTCAATGTATTGCTCGAAAGCTGCCTTGGATTTCTCGTTTTCGTTGAGCTCAGCGTAGATTCGGGCTCGTCTTGAATCGTACTCCGCAGACCCAAACTCCTTGGACAACTCTTCGTAAAGCTTCACCGCCTTCGCGAGTTCCATGTTTCGGCGGTACTCTTGCGCAAGGTTCTCGCGGGTTCGCCGAAAAGCCTCGTCCGTAACTTCTGGATGGTTGGGGTTTAACTGTTTGAGTTCACCGCGGAGGGAAAGTGCGTCCTCGAACTCGGCTGTGGACGTGGCCATGGAAAGTGCGGTTTCCAACGCGCGGCCAAAATCATCGTCGGAAACGGCATCGGGCTCTGCTTTTCGCGCTGCCCGCCAAGCTTCCACTGCCTTGATTGGCTCACCAAGCTCCCATCGTACTTTGCCCAAACTACGTCCTGCTGCCGCAGGGAGTTTGCCGCTGTCGAACGCCTTCTGGGCGTGCGGTTCGGCCTTCTTATACTCGCCTCGCCCGATGTAAGCGTCCGCAAGCAATAGGTTGTATTCGGGGGATTGAGGGTCTTCTTTGAGCCCTTCCCGCGCGTCAGATTCGGCCCGTTCGTAATTGCCCTCCGACAGAGCCTCAAGTCCGTCTTTGTACGGATTGTGGCAAGCTGCGGTCGCAAACAACAACGCAAGCAGAACGATGGATAATATGGGTCGTCGAGTCATTTCGTTCCCGAGAGAATTTTCATCCCTAGATTTGCCCGTCACGGGGAATGGTGCAACTGCTGATATCAACAGAAGTTAGGGCAAGTTTGTTTCGGGAAGTCGCAAACGCTTTACATCAGGTCGCAATATGCTAAATGGATAGCCCGTTTTGCCTGCCGAAAAGTTTTGGGCAGCAAGATAATTGATGACTTTGCTGATGAGATAAGAGTGGTTATTCCAAACCGAGAAGGCCTCGAAATCAACAAGGGCGCGCGCCATTGCAAGATTCTGGATGGTGATGGAGAGGTCGTGTTCCGCACGACAAATCTTCGCGACGCTGAACACTACCTCGAGCTGCTCGACGAGATTGACCGTCTGCACAAATTGCTCGATGCGCGCGGAATGGCACCTCACCGAATCTACCTGCTCGCTATCGACGAAGATAAGCGCGGCCGCGTCAACCTGGACCACGCCAAAGCTAGCGAAGTTGTGATTGTTGCCAAAGGCTCCGACGGCGTTGTTGTCCGTCACCTCGCCGATGGACGCGAAGAAATCGTGGACCTCGACGAACTCGAGCCGATTGAAGGTGGGTCGTACCTTCAGGCCGCAGAGGTCATTGACGAGAGCGTCCATGTCCTGGTGCGTTTCGATCGCGAGGAAGAATCGGTTTCCATCGCCGCGTCGAAAACTGAGGACCCCATCGATGACCTCATGAAGGTCTGGGTCAAAAACGAAGAGACCCCGGGAAGCGAGTACGCGGGGTCGCTCGCGAACTCTGAAGGCGACATTCTCGTCTTCCGGGCAGAAGCTTCGCTCGAAGAATAACCCAACGATTCCATGCAGTTTTTGCGCAATCGGCGCAAAATCTTTGGCAAATCCGAGGGTTGCAACTCAGTAATTTTTGCGGGGACATCGCACTAATCCTAGTTCTCGTGCGTTTTCAGAGATTTGTAAAAACCCTGAAGACGGACTTGTCAAATGTCTATCGATGAGTATAGTCCACGCCAGTTCGGGCCTGCAGCCACATGGAAATTTTCCATGACACCTGAACACCGATGAGAAGTCCGCTGCGGCGGCTGCAGGTAACGGTGGCGATTGCTTGGTAGCTTCTCTCGGCCCAACCAAAAGGATTTAAATGGCACGCTATATGTCGAGCACGGAGCTCTACCAAAAGATGGAAGAAGACGACGGAATCGTTGTAATCGACGTTAATTCCGCCGAGTTGTTCAAGAAAGAGCACATCCCAGGCGCTATCAATATTCCACTTCAAGCACTTAGCGATGGAGTGAAGGAATTCCGCAAGAACCAGCGAATCGTTGTTTACGGCGAAACGCACACCGACGAATCGTCGAACAAGGCTGCGGAACTTCTCGAGAGCATGGGCTTCCGCAAAGTCTCAGACTTCGATGGTGGAGTTCACGCTTGGAAGCAGGCAGGTTTCTTGACCGAGATGCCTAGCTAGTAGAGCGACACGCAATAAAGCAATTGAGCCCTCCTGCCCCCGACGCTTGAGGGCTTTTTTGTGCCCAATTCGCCCCAGTAGATTTTGTTAGGAGGGTTAGTCCAGTCGCTCGACGTCTGGCTCTTCGTCGCCCAGTAGGTCGACGTTTACCTTTACCGGCTCGGTCTCAGCAGGCTTGGTCTCTTCCTTCTTTGGCTTCTTGGTCGAAGGTCGTTTCGCCACGGGCTTGCTTGAGCCCTTCTTCTTTACCAGCGCGACGTCGAGCTTCTTATCTGCAGCAGGAATCACCTGGGCCTGATAGGGCTCGTAGCCATCGAGTTTGAAGGAGAAGTCGATGGGCTCACCGTCCCGAAGGGCAAGGAGAGTAGGCGTCTTCTTGCCCGTGTCTTCGCCATTACGGTAGATAGCAGCCCCAGCGGGTGTCGTCTTGAACTCGACTTGCACAAACCCGGGCTTCGCTGGCTCAGGGTCGGATTTTTCCTTAACCACGACAATCTCGCGCGGTTTTGGTTCTTCGACCTTCGCTTGGTTTGTATTCGCCGCGACCTCGGGCTCCACCTGTGCTTCCCCGTTGTCTTTGAAGAAGAGCCCGTAGGACGCAATTCCAAGAATGACGAGAAACAGTACGAGAATCGCCCCAATCAAGGGTGCCTTCGACGGCGCCTGAGATTCCGCGGGCGGCGCTGCAGCGACCGGTACCTCGCGACTTCCGGTTGAGCCAGCGAGACTTACTGGTGTCGCGGCCGCTGTCGAGTCGGGGTCCATCATGCCAGCAGGCATTGGAGCTGACGTAATCGCTGCCTGCAGCGATTCGTACATCTCCATGGTATCCATGAAACGATACTGCGGATTCTTTTCGAGGGACTTCCGTACGACGTGCTCAAGCCCTCCAGGCATGCCGCTCATCGCGCCAGGCGGGAGGCGCTGAGCAAACGGCGGTGGAGGGTCCTGCGTGTGACTAATCATCAACGCGGTGGTTGAACTCTGTTGGAACGGAGGTGCACCACAAAGCATCTCGAACAAGATGCAGCCAAGTGAATAGATATCACTTCGGTGGTCCAGCGGCTCCGCCAAGATTTGCTCTGGAGACATGTAGCGCGGCGTACCGATGATACGGCCGTCACCAGTGAGTTGGACGTCGTCTTCGCCCATAACCGCTTTGGCGATGCCAAAGTCCAGCACCTTCACAACGTCCGGGTCGTTATCGACCGGAATCAAGATGATGTTGTCGGGTTTGATATCACGGTGAACGATTCCCGATTGATGGGCTTCGTTCAACGAACGGCAAATCTGCGATGCGATGTGAACCGCTCGCTCGGGAGGCAATGGACCGTCTTCGCGAATCACATCACTGAGCGTTCGCCCTTCCAGCAGTTCCATCGCCAGGAAAAGAAATCCACCGTCGCTCGTGCCGTAATCGAAAACGGTGATGGTGTTGGGATGGCGTAACTGACTGATCGTCATTGCTTCGCGCTCGAAGCGCGCGACTGTCGTCGGGTCATGCGTCGGAATCAGCTTGAGCGCGACGCTCCGATTCATGTTTTGCTGTCGGGCCTCGTAGACCGCGCCCATGCCGCCGAAACCAAGCAACTTCGTGATCACGAAACGATTGCCAGCCACCGGCTGCCCAACCATGCGCTCGTAAAGTTCCCGCCGCTGGTCTCTAGATGAACTCATATGTCTTCGTCTTGTGCCTGCTTCTTACAACGAAGCTCAGAACATTCGGATCTCAGAATGTTGTTCCCAAGCCAACACCGGCACCATCAGGGCCAACCCATCCAGTAGGTCGCAACGTCATCGCCGGTTGCGCCTCTGGTTCTGCCGTCGCCCACAGGATAACGCCGGTAATCACTGCTGCAGCACCCGCGATGTAGAAGATGTCGGCCATCAAAGCCATCGTCTGCCCTGAATCGCGAGCCGATTGTTTGTCCTCTGGATTGTCCGCATCATCGAACTCAGTCTGTTTGCCACTCGCCATCAGACCAAACACAGCACCACCAATCAGCAACGCTCCACCAGTTCCAAGACTTACATAGGCCCAGGTCAAGTCGGGTTCTGCAGGTGGAACTTCTTTGTCCTTGTCCTTGTCAGGGTCTTTGACGTCCTTGTTGTCCTTATCTGAGTCCTTGTTCGCGTCGGCCAGGGCCTTCTCTTTGGCTTGCTTTTCGCGAATGGCAGAAGCCTTGTCGAGCGCTTTCTGCTTTGCTTTCCGGTCGACTGCATCAACGATGAACTTATCGTAGTACTCCAACGCCTTATCATCATCGCCGATCTTCTCGTAACAGCGTGCGATATTGTACAGCAGGTTGGGAACGGCCTGAATCGCGTGGGCTTGTTCGAAATACTCAATGGCTTTTTCGAACTTTCCGTCCTTGTAAGCCTTCACGCCTTTCTGCGAGAGCTCTTCAACCTGTTTCTTCTCGTCGGGGGATTGGGCCCAAGCATTCTGTGGCAGCACCACTGGGCTAAACGCCAGCATGCCGACCAAAACGGCGCTAATTAGACGACGCATATGTCGTATCTCGTGGATGGAGTCGCTGTATTCTCAGGCCATATGATAACCCGCTCAGTTTTCGTAGTCTAGTTGTCACTACCCGGAATTCTCGACACGCCCGTGTGTTGTCGATATGCGCTGCTCTATTGACTAAGTCGTCCTGCAGGGATAACTCAGCGCCCGAGGTGCAAAATGCGGTCGCAAGCCAAGGCATTTACAACGTACGCGTGGGGATTTTTGGTCTATCTGGTTGGCGTGATCATGTTCGGAGCATGGGTTCGAATCACCCACTCCGGCGCGGGTTGCGGCGACCACTGGCCAACATGCCATGGCAGTATCGTCCCGATTGAGCCGTCGATTGAGACGATGATCGAGTATACCCACCGACTGACCAGCGGGATGTGCGGAATCTTTGGAATTGCGCTCGTCATCTGGGCATGGAGACGTTTTGGAGTCGGCCGCATTTTTTGGGCGTCGGTCATCACACTTGTCTTCATCATTTTCGAAGGCGCAATTGGCGCGGGATTGGTCCTTGCGGAGCTCGTCGAAGACAACGCATCGGTGGCACGTGCGGTCATCATTAGCTTACATCTGGTCAACACCCTCTTTCTGACAGGCTCCGCGGCGCTCGTGGCGTGGTGGTCTCAAAACGGGCTCACGCCTCGGCTGAAACACAAATGGTCGCCTTGGTTGGGCGCGGCCGCGCTGCTGGTCATCGTGACATGCATGAGTGGAGCAGTCACAGCACTCGGCGACACGCTGTTCCCAATCGCGCCCACGATCGGGGAGGGAATGTGGTCAAAGATTCGAGCCGATATTGCCCCGACCGAACACTTCCTGGTTCGACTTCGCGTCATTCACCCATTTGTCGCGATTCTGACGGCTATCTCACTCTTCGCGCTGGCAACCCGGGCTCGGTACGCAACGCTGAGCGAGCGGGCCCGCAAGGCTGCGCTCGCGCTCATGGTCGTCGTGGGACTGCAGACGGTCGCGGGATTTATTAACATCGCGCTCGCCGCCCCTGGCTGGATGCAGATGTCCCACCTTGCTATCGCACAAACATTGTGGGTGATTTTGTTGATTATGGCGGCCGAGATAACCGGCGAAGCGGCGCCTACTTCGTGACCGAATCCCAAGAGATTTCGGTTGCTCCGCTGAGGCGAATCCTACGCAGTGCAAGGTCAAACACCAGCAAGACTAGGGCGATAATCACGAACCACGGCCACAGCTCTCGGCGGTACTTTACTTCTTCGCCCTGAGGGTCGAACAAGAGCTTCACGTCCGGATTCGTCGTTCCTCCCCCAACGTCGGCCGCGCGCTTCATGACCGGTCGGTTGGGCTCCACGAACTGATACTCTTGTGGGTATGGATAGGACACGCTTCCCAGACTCACTGCGATGGTGTCGCCGTCCTTATCGTGTGTCGCTTTAAGGCCGTACGACCCGTATTGCGCCAGTGGAATATTCGCTTCGTATCGACCTGCTGCCGTCTGAATCAAGTCCACGGATTCTGGCTTCCCGCTGGGCGGCGTAATCGCCACCTTCGACTCGAGGTCGTTGATGAATCGGTCGTCGTCGCCAATCGCATCCACCACAATTCGTGCTCGGCCTTGTTCGACCGTTGCCGTCATAGCCAGGCTGTCTTTGTCGTTCGCCCTCATGGTGTCGCGAATCAGTTGCGACCAGAACTTCGAATAGCCAGGCCACCGCAGCCATTCTACGCCCCAGCGGTTCTTGAGGTCAGAAGTGAACGCCACAACCTTGCCCAAACCGTTACGCCATCGAGCCAAAATGGGCTCTCCGTAATCCGAGACCATGATGACCTCTGCTTGCCGTTTGGCCTTGGTCGATACGTAGCCCAGTAGATATGGAGAACTTCCCCATTCGATGCCTTCGAGGACCTGCACACGCTTGATGATTCGAGGCCTAAACGGCTCTTCGACCATCGAAGAGCGCGACACCGTCGACGTCTCCTTCATGAAAATACGCGGTACGTTGTACGGGTCGTTCGTGTAGTAGTAGCGCCCTCCTCCGCCTTCAGCGATTCGCCGCAATAGAGTCGTATCACTCGAAGAACCGACGGCAACGGTCGACACCGTGATGCCTTCAATGCGCAGCGCAGGGAGAATTTCCGTAAAGATGGCGCCACCATCTGAGTGCCCGTCGGTCAACAGGATGACGTGTCGCAGCTTCGCCGGAGTGATGGCGAGATTCTCGTAGGCGTAGGACAACGCGCTCGGGATGTTCGTACCTCCGCTAGCGCGAAGACGGCTGATATCGCTTAGAATCCGAACACGGTTCGATGCAGTCTGCATGCGAACCAACGGCATTACACCATCATCAAACGCCCCGACGCCCACCTTGTCTGTCCGCTGAAGAATCTCAACCGTTGCTTTAGCGGCGTCTTTCGCCAGCTCAATTCGGTCCCCGTTCATTGAGCCTGATTTGTCGATGAGCAACATCAGGGCCAGCGTTGGGGTCTTTCGCTTCTTCTCAGAATCAAACTCAACAGGCAGGACTTTCTCGATATACGTGCCATAGTAACCACCAGGACCGAATGAACTCTCGCCACCAGCCATGATGAAACCGCCGCCAAGTTCTTTGGTGTACTGGTCAATCAGCTGCATCTGGTTCAACGAGAGGTGAATCGCGGGCAGGTCGGACACCAGTACCAGATCAAAGTTCTCAAACTCCTCGAGGGTTGTCGGTACGCCGTATGGTCCGCGCGTTTCGACCTCAAAGTTCTCGTTTCGCAGTGCGCGTTCTAGATAATGTCGTGAGCGCATCTCGCCTTCGATGTACAAGACACGCGGTTTGCCGCGTACATTGGCGCTGTAAACGAATGTATTGTTCGGTTTGAAGTGGTCCGGACCATCAACCTTCATCTCGAGCTTGAAGGTTCGGAAGCCCTTCTCGAAAACCTCGGTCTCCATCACGATTTCGTTGACGCCCTTCTTCAGGTCAACCGTTTGGTTGCCGTCTTTGAAGTCGTTCTGCCACAGCTGGAAGGTTGCTTTGACTTCCTGATTTGAGAATACCCGGGTCACGATCTTGAACGGCTCGCCCAGCTTGATGTCTTCGGGGAAATCCATCGACCGAATCAACACTTCGGGACGCTGCTCGTACTCGATCTCTTTGTTGTAGATCTTGATGCCGAACGCGGAAGCTTTGTAGGCCTCGGCCATGACATCGCCTCGAGTCTCATTACCGTCGCTAACGATGACAAGCCGCTTGAGGTGGTCTTGAGGGAACATTCCGTACGCCATGCGCACGGCGGATGATACGTCTGTTCCGAGCCCTTCATCCTCGGTCTTCGGTCGGGGGATCTCTTTGAGCGTCCCGTCCTCTTCCAACGCAACTTTGTATGGCCCCTTCGCGAACGCGATGACCTGCACATTATCTCGCTCGCCTTTCGCGGCAATAGCGGAGTTGATGTAGTCCTTCGTATCTTTCAGCACGCTGTCTGGGACGGAGAGGCTCGCATCTACCACAAAGATCGTGGAAACCCGCGATTCAAAGGAGGTCAGAACCACCTGCACTAGCGCTCCGGTAACCGCCAGGAGCATTAGCGTTCGCATCAGGAAATTCAGGCCCTTCTGGTATCCGGCAAAGTCGCTCAGCGTGTAGCGCTGAACGATCGCGAACAACGGTGCGAGTAGAACCAACCCAAAGAAGATTGGCATCAGGATTTCGACGTTTCGCTCGCCCATCGAGAACGCGATGACTTCCGACGAATCTCGCAAAACGAAGCTGTAGAACGCCCAGCCGAGCGCAAGCCAGACACCCACAATCGAGGCCCAGAACATCCCATCATGTTTTCGAGTTGGATGTGCCATCTAGACCGTGAGCCTCCGGTTATAAGTCCACCATTCGATCATCAGCATCAGCAGTACGGCAAGTAGCGCCCAGATCCACAAATCGTGTCGGTCAAAGATCAACGCCGACGTGTCTCGTTTGATTTCGACCTTGTCCAGATTCAGCTCTTCGGGCGCGATCTTGCTCTCCTGGTTATCGGCGAGGTTTGCCGCCACAGTCTTCGTCACCTCAGGCGATGCAATCCGATAAAATCCGGTCTGTTCGCCGTAGACCACCGCACGTCCGTCGTACACAGGCACGCTGGCTGTGCTTCCGTCTGGATAGGTCACATCGACACGAGCCGACTCCGTCTTCATCGGCACAGACCACGTCTTTCCTGTCTGATTCGTCTCTACCAAGCTGGGGTCGTCCAACGAGAAGAAGTCGATAGCGTTGAGCAGGAACACCGGGAACGCGACGCGAAGCGGGAGGTCACTGTTTCGCACGTCAAATGCGACGCCCACGACCTTTCGGTCCTCTTCTTGGCGGGCAACGAGGAGGGGCAAACCCAGCGCCGAAGAAGCCACGACGGTGTCACCGCCTCGCAGCTTCCACTGGTCCGCAACGCCAATATTCACGTCAGCCAACGAAATCCAGCGCATAAGCGGATGAGACTTCTTTGTCCGCGTGATGATGGGGTCAGGCACCTGTTTGGTGGTCTCCCACGGCGTGAACTCGCCGGCCGGTGGCCCAAAGTACAGAAGTCCGCCAGTAGCGGGCGGCTTCGGAGCCACGCGGTCGAAAATCGTGACGTCAAAGGACGCCGCCTTTTCGGGGCTGTAGTTCTCAAGCGTAACCCGCGTAACATCGAGGTTCGGATTCAGCAGCAGCGGCCCCTCGAGATACAAGTTGCCTTCCGTCACGACCATGACGGTCGTCTTTCGCGTTGGTGGCAACAGTGCGTAGGCTCGGTCGTCCAACGGGAACACATCACGAGCGTCTGTCGTTTTCAGGCGAACACGCGCCTCTAGCCGCTCACCAGACACAGCCTGGCTTGGATAGAATCGCTGATAAGCATCGTTTGCATCCAGCTGGATAGGCTTTGTGTCGACCAAACGCCCGTCTGCGTAGATTTCGATCTCGGCGTTCACTGGTCGGTCGAACGAGCTCGTGACACGCACGAACAATTCATAGTCCAGCTTGTTCGCCAGGTAGCGGCGGACATTAAACGCTGTTACAGCCAGATTTCCGCTGGCCTCACCCACCTTAAGGTGTCGGAGCGTGACGCCATCGCCAAGGTCGAATCCCTCGATGGATTCAGCCTTTAGTCCCGAGCCGTCACTGATCAAGATCAGCTCACCGCGCTCTTTGTCACGCAAGGAATCGGCGGCGAATCGCAATGCCTCGCTGTATGACGTCCCGGTTGCCACGACACTGATATCTCGAAGCGGCTGCTCCAAAACAGAAGCTTCGGCGACAAAGGGACTCAAGGGGCGGAGTTGATTGTTGAATTCAACCAACATCACCCGGTCTTCCGGCCCAATGGTATCCAGAATTTCACGCGCTTTCTGTTTGGCGATATCCAGACGATCCACGCCACCGCTGACATCTGTCGATGCCATGCTCGCCGAGCTATCGACAAGCAGCAGAATATGGCGACCTTGGACGACTTCCGTTTCGAAGTGTGGGTCTGCCAGGGCAAATGCCAACAGGCACGCAAGCAGAACGTGCACAAACCACGAGAACAATCGCCGCAGCCGCTTCCAAAAGTCGGAAGACTGCTTCTTCTCTGTGAGGACCTGCTTCCAAAGTGGCGAGAACGGCACCTGAATCCGCCGCTTGCGCAGCTTCATGATGTACAACACCGTGACCGCAGCGAGCACGAGCCCGCCGAGGGTTAGGATTGTTGACATTGCCATTCCGGAAAACTGCACGACTTTGGCCTACTTCAGGAATCCACCAGCACGGAAAATTGTCAGGACCAGCTCATCAAACTCGAGCTGAATCGGCGTTCGGAAATACAAGATTTGCCGTTTCGTACAGTACTCTTCGAGACCTTCCGAGAACTTCTCGAACGCAGCAACGTACTCCTTCATCATCGCGCTCGTGACCGTGACATCGGCGATCGAGCCAGTCTCACAATCCACAAGTTGAAGGTCGCCTCGGAAATTGGGGTTGAGCTCACGTTGGTCGTAGAGCTGAACCACCAACGGTTCGAATTTGTGATAACGCAGGTAGTTGAGCCCCTCTTCGAATCCGGATGGATCGTAGAAATCGCTCACAACCACGGCCATTCCTCGCCGTTTGTTCTGCGTCACAAACGTCCGGAATGCTTCACCAAGACTGGTGGTATCGCCCGGCTCCATCTCCCGAAGAAAATCGAAGATCTTGAAAATCTGCGCCCGACCACGCGATGGCGGCAATCGGCCGTCCAATTTGGACGAGAACGGGATGATGCTAACGCGGTCCAAGTTCGCCAAACCGATATAGGACAGCGAGGCGATGAGACGTTTGGCGTATTCCCACTTGTTTGGGTCGCCCAGGAACATCGATGGGCTCGTATCCACCAAGAAGTAGATGTAGAGGTCCTCTTCCTCTTCGAAGAGTTTCAGGAAGAGTTTCTCGGTACGGGCAAACACACGCCAATCAATATTGCGCAGGTCATCGCCTGGAGAATATTCGCGGTAATCCGCAAACTCCAAACCACTACCGACGATCTTCGTCTTCCGCTTAGCGCGTATGGCTCCGGACGCGATCTTCTTCGAGATGATGTACAAGTACTCGAGTTTCTTCAGAAACGCGTCGTCGAATTGTTCCTCGGCCGCCATCTAGCTTTTTGCGCCTTCTTTGGTCTTTTCGATGATCGTTCCGACGATCTCATCGGTGTTCACGCCTTCAGCTTCACCCTCGAAGTTGAGGATGACACGGTGGCGCAACGCGGGAACTGCCGTTTTCCGAATATCCTCGGTCGATACATTGAAGCGACCGTCGAACAACGCGCGAACCTTTGAAGCGATGAGAATAGCCTGAGCACCACGTGGACTGGAGCCGAAGCGAACGAAGCGCTTGGTGATATCCGGCGCGTTTTCAGACTCAGGATGCGTCGCCTGCAGCAAACGCAAAGCGTAGTCCTGAACGTGACGAGCGATGGGCACATCACGGGCGAACTGCTTCATCTGCACCAGACGCTCCTGGTCGATGACTTCCTCGATATCTGGACTTTCGCGTTGCGTGGTGCGGTCCATAATGGTGTGGAGTTCATCGAGATTCGGGAACTGCACCATCAACTTGAACAGGAAACGGTCGAGCTGCGCTTCAGGCAGCGGATACGTACCTTCCATTTCCAGCGGGTTCTGGGTGGCGAGGACGAAGAACGGGTCCTCAAGACCCATGGTCTCCTTACCGATCGTCACACTGCGCTCTTGCATCGCCTCAAGCATGGCGGACTGCGTCTTTGGCGTCGCACGGTTGATCTCGTCGGCGAGCACGATATTCGCAAAAATGGGGCCGCGCTCGAAACGGAAGTGGCGCGAGCCATCCTCGGCTTCCGTGAGGATCGTCGTACCCAAGATGTCCGATGGCATCAGGTCAGGCGTGAACTGCAAACGCGAGAATTTGAGGCCCAGCGTTTCTGACAACGTTCGGACCAACATGGTCTTTCCGAGGCCAGGAACACCTTCGAGCAACACGTTGCCACCCGCCAACATCGCGACGATCACGCCCTCCACGATCTCCTCGTGGCCGACGATCATCTTACTCATTTCTTTAGCGATGCGTTCGCAGTCTTCTTTGAACGCAGCGACGTGCTCTTCGACGCCGCTCTTCGATTCCTCACTCATGCCTTTTGTCCTAAGCGGGGGAAATCACTCTTGAGGCTTAATCAATTGGAAATAGCGCTTCACATAGAAGCGATAGCCAGCAGGGACACTTTCCTTGTCCATGACTTCTTCGACGACGGATTCGTAGTCGACATATACATCTTTGTACTGGGTATTGGCGAACCCTTCTTCGCTTGCAGATTTGATAATCTCAGACCGGCTGGCGCCTTTGCCTTCTTTGCCCTTTAGTTGCTCGTCCTTTCGCTTTGCGTCGAGCTTGGTCTCGTCTTTCAACGTTCGGTCGCCTTGGCCTTTGCCGGCAATATCACTGGACGGCTCCTTACCATCGAGCTGCTTGGCTTCGCCTTGCGAGCCTTTTTTCGCTTCGCCCTCGCCCGCTCTGGCTGACTTCTTCCGGTCACCGTTTTCACCGGCTTTTCCGGCGTCGTCCGCTTTGCCGTCCTTTTGCTGACCATCTTCCGGTTTTTTGCCCTTCGCGCGGTCCAGATATTCTTTGATCTGACCGGCCTTTTCTTCGCCCTGCTCGCCGTCCTTCTTTTCACCAGAATCTCGGCGAGAGCGTTGCATGGCCTCGCGCATTTCTTCGAGCTGCTTGCGGGCCATTTTCTTGGCTTCCGACTGCTTTTGCTTCTTCGCCTGTTCTTCAAGCTGCCGCTTCATGTCCTTCGAATGGCGACCGGCTTGATTGCGGAACTTCTGTTCCTCTTCACCGCGCTCGGCCTTTTTGGTCTTGCCCTTCTTCTTTTGTTCCGCGGCGTCTTTGGCATTCTTGGCAAGGTCTTTGGTCTTGCGCTTGAGCTGTTGAAGGCTTCGACGGTACTTCGACCGCTTCTGGTCATCGCGTTTCTTTTGCAGGTCTTTTTGCTGCTGCTTGGCTTTGTTCAAGCGCTGCTTCTCTTGTTCAGTGAGGCCGTCCTTTTTGAACAATTCAGAGAGCTGGTCGATGAGTTTCTGGTTTTCTTCCAGGAACTTCTGAAGCGCCGGGTCATCGAGGTCAATGCTATCCGCGAACATCTCCATCAGCTTTGCGAGCCGCTCCAGGTCTTTCGCATCAAGGTCTTTCTTCTCGAGTTTATCCGCGATGTCCTTCATCGCTTCGGCGGCCTTGTCGAGGTCTTTGTTCTTTAGGGCATCCACGAGCTTCTGCGCTTCGGGTTCCTTCTCGAGGTCCTTTTTGGCCTTCTTCTCAAGCTCTTCTGCGGCCTTTTTCAAAGCATCCGCAAGCTTCTCGACTTCGGCCTCACCCTGTTTGTCGAAGAACTTCTTCTCGATCCGGTCCAGCTCCTGAAGGAAGTCCTTGTCAGAGATTTCTTGATTTTCGACCTTGTCCAAGAGGTTATCGATCTCTTCGACCAGTTCTTTGTCTTCGGGAGCTTCTGAGGTCTCCAGTGCTTTCTTGATGGCTTCGAGGCGCTCGCGTTCCAACGCAAGCGTTGCGGCGTCCAAAACCGCATCGTGTTTGATTTCGAACGCTGGAGGCAGGGGTTTCTCGTGGCTCGGTGGTTTTATCACCCAAATCGCGACAAATACGACGGCAAGGACGCCAAGCATCACGCCATCAACGGGCCGTGGCGTAGGCGCCGCCAATTTGATGTCGACCTGTTCTAAATACCGCGCGGCGTCCAAAATCTGAGCTTCTTCAAACTCGTCCAGATTCTGCTTCTGGCCCAAGAACAACGCCGTCGACAGTCGGTCGTGGAGGCTGTGGGTTTGGTCGACCCGCTGTGCGAGATCGATGATGTCCAATGGGCGCGTCCAGGCCCACACCGCGGCTGATGCTGGAATCAAGACCAACGCCTGCAGGAAAAGCAGCGCTGATGATTCACCCATCCACCCGGTCTTGAACAAGGTCAGTCCCAACACACCGAGCAGCATTGCCCAGCAACCGGACGTCACCACAGCCTGCATCATTCGTTGCAAGCGCACGCGCCGGTCGAGCTTCGCTACTGCGGCTCGAATTCGTTCAATCGTCGTTGATGTACTCATGCGGCGATGTGACGTGTTCTAAGGAAATTAAATTCAATCGTTAGCATACTATGCACCTCGCCTGTTGGGCACCCGCAATATTCTGGGTGTAGGCTTAATGCTAGTTAAACGGGATTCATTCCAATCGGATCTAAGTTCGTCCGACTGCGCAATCAGTGGTGTTGCAGGTTCTCGAGCAGCTCGCGTCGTTCGGACGCAGACATCTGCGAGAGCGCTGTCGTGTAGACTCGGGACTCGGCTTCGGTGTGTTTGGCGACTTCGTCCGCCAACTGATGGATGATCTCCAGCGCCTTTGCCATCTCGGACTCCAATTTGGAACGATCCGCGTTTAGCAACTGTTGCAGCCATCGAGTTCGGTCGCAGATGAGTTCATGAGCTTGAACCAATGCGACAATCTCCGATTCCATTTCCGGAAATCGTTCCTCGATATGCGCGAACAAGACCTGCTCTTCTTCCGCAAAGTGGTCGAGCATCTCTTCCATTGCATGTTCAAGGTCCTCAGACACCGTCGAAAGCGCATCTTCTGAGGCCTGCACACCATCCTGATTGACCTGACGAAATGCCCGATCAATATCCGCAAAAAGACGAGTCAGGTGCGAATGCTCGTGCTCAATATGTGAGATGACGTCGAACTGATCCATCGACACTCCTTACGCTGCCGTGAGACTAGGCAGGTTTGCCGCTTTTGGCAACATTGGCTCGCGCCCCTTGCCTTTTGTGGATAGTGCGTTAGTTTCCTCCGCCGACCGATACCTTTGAGAGCAACGGATGGCTTGGGCTGAAAAAGTATTCAAAGGCAAAGACACCGTATGGGTCCTTGTGGATGACGCTGGAGATCCCATCGTCGACCAAGGCCGAGTGTCGATGCGCTACTCCAACGACGAAGCTGCCAAAGTCTACAACGCGGCAGCCGTCAATATCTCGGACGAGCGCGGTCAATCCAAACCCAAGAAGCGGAACACAAAAGGACAACAGTCGTTGCTCAGTTTCGACGACCAGATCTGGACCAATCCAGTTGGTCCAATGAACGGGTCTGACGAGAAACCGGACGAGTTAATGGATATCGAGGACCCGGACGACGACGAATGGGTGTTCCACACCGATGGCGCATGTTCAGGTAATCCCGGGCCGTGCGGCTGGGGTTGGTTGTTGCGACAGGGAAGCGACTACTACGAGGCCAACCAGTATATTGGCGTCGGAACCAATAATATTGCCGAACTCATGGCTATCCTAACGGCCTTGGAACACGCACTGGATCTCGGTGCCAAGACCGCCACGATTCATACTGATTCAAACCTATCGATTGGCCTGCTCACACAAGGTTGGAAGGCCAAGAAGAACAAGGAACTTGTCGCAGCGACCCGTGAGGTTATCGACCAGTTCGAGATAAAACCGACATTTATCAAGGTCAAAGGGCACTCGGGTGACCCGCTCAACGACCGGGCGGATTTCCTGGCGACTTCAGCCATTCCTGACCGCTCATGAAACTTTCGCATGAGGCCGCGCCGAAGGCGCTCAAAAGCCGCGCCGAAGGCGCTCAAAAGCCGCGCCAAAGGCGCTCAAAAGCCGCGCCAAAGGCGCTCAAAAGCCGCGCCGAAGGCGCTCAAAAGCCGCGCCGAAGGCGCTCAAAAGCCGCGCCGAAGGCGCTCAAAAGCCGCGCCACAGGCGCTCAAAAGCCGCGCCGAAGGCGCTAAAAAGCCGCGCCAAAGGCGCTCAAAAGCCGCGCCGAAGGCGCTCAATAGGGCAAACCATGACTGACAATGATTTTAACGAGCAGATCAAATCCGCATCGCAATTCATTCGCGAAGTCGAGACCGAGATTGGCCGCGTTGTTGTCGGCCAAAAGTACATGGTTCAACGACTGCTTATCGGATTGTTGACCGGCGGACACGTCCTTCTGGAGGGTGTTCCGGGACTGGCAAAAACACTGACGGTCAACTCACTGGCGGACTGCTTCCACATGGATTTCAGCCGCATTCAGTTCACGCCTGACCTGCTCCCAGCTGACCTCATCGGGACCATGATCTACGATCAGGTCGACCGAAAGTTCGTGCCTCGACAAGGCCCTGTCTTTACGAACTTCCTGCTGGCTGACGAGATCAACCGCGCCCCCGCAAAGGTGCAGTCTGCCCTGCTCGAATCGATGCAGGAGCGGCAAGTCACTCTGGGCGATAACACGTTCAAACTACCTAACCCGTTTTTGGTCCTGGCTACGCAAAACCCAATCGAACAAGAGGGTACGTATCCATTGCCCGAAGCGCAGGTCGACCGCTTCATGCTGATGATCAAAGTGGGCTACCCGACGCGTGAGGAGGAACGCCTCATCATGGACCGCATGACGGACTCGCTTGATCCTGCGAGCGTCAACTCGGTCGCGGGTCCGGAAGAAGTCCTGCGTGCGCAGAAGTTGCTTCGCGACATCTATGTGGATGAGAAGCTGCGTGAATACATGGTCGACCTGATTGTCGCCACGCGTGACCCCGAGGAGTACGGCCTCGCCGATATCTCCAATTACATCGAGTATGGGGCCAGCCCACGTGCGACGATTTTCCTGAATCTCGCCGCGCGTGCACATGCATTCATTCAGCATCGAGGATTTGTTACGCCAGAGGATATCAAAGCCATCGCGCCCGATGTCCTGCGCCACCGCGTGATTCTTACGTTTGAAGCTGAAGCCGAAGAGGTCGCACCTGAACAGGTTGTCGACCAGCTGTTGGAAACTATTGAAGTGCCTTAGGCCATGCTGCCCAAAGAGCTCATCAAAGCCGTAAAACTTCTAGAAATCGCGGCGAGACGTGCGGTCAACGACCAACTCGCCGGCCAATACCAGAGCGTCTTTAAGGGGCGCGGCATGGATTTCTCAGAAGTTCGAGAGTACCAGCCTGGTGACGATATCCGCGTCATCGATTGGAACGTCTCTGCGCGCATGGAAGGGTTATTCGTCAAGCAGTTTGTGGAAGAGCGTGAGCTGACCGTCTTTCTGTTGGTCGACGCGTCTGGGAGCCAGTCATTTGGAACTCAGGACAAGTTGAAGCTGCAGACCGCGGCGGAATTGGCGGCGTTGCTGGCGTTGTCGGCGGTGAAGAACAACGACCGCGTTGGCCTCATCACATATACCGACGAGATTGAGCAATTTATCCCTCCAAAGAAGGGCCGAAAGCACGTTCTGCGGGTCATCACAGAGATTTTATCGACCAACCCCAAGGGCCACCAGACGAAAACCAAAGAGGCTTTGGAGTTTCTGTTCCGGATCAACCGCAAAAAAGCGGTCGTGTTTGTCATTAGCGACTTTCTCGATGAGGGGTTCGAACACACGCTCAGCGTTGTAAATCGCCGCCATGAGATAATTCCGTTAGTAATCTCGGATCCGATGGAAGAAAACCTGCCCAATATGGGGTTGGTTCCCTTCGAAGACCCTGAGACGGGCGAAGTGTTGATGGTCGATACGTCCAATGCTGCCGTCAGACAAGCCTACGACAGAGCCGCCGGCGAGCTCCGTCGTAAGCGCGACCGCATGTTTCGGCGTCTGAAGATTGAACCGATTCCGATCCGGACCGGGGAAAGCTACGTCGAACCTCTTGTGAAGTACTTTCAACAAAGGAAACGTCGTGCGAGCTAGCCTTTTTGCCGTTTTGCTAATGCTGATTGCGGTCCCAGCCGCTGCGCAGGCAGACACGCAATCAGGACCCGACGCAACCCTAGCACAGACGCACTCTGCGCCCGAAAACACGCAAGTGGGGCAGAAAATCACGCTGACTGTGACCATCGACCACCCGGTCGATACGCAGGTCGTGCCCCCTGAGTCTTTCGACCAAGGCCGGTGGGAGATCGTCAATTCCAGCTCGGTTGAGACACCCGCCGAAAGCCGCATCAAGACGGTGTGGACCCTGGATTACGCGGTGTTTCGGCCAGGCACGACAACGCTGCAGCCACTTGAGTTCTTGGTGATGGCACCCGGAGACGACGCCAACGCGACGCCCCTGAAGACCGAACCTGTTGACGTCAAAGTGCTAACAACCTGGCCGGACGACACCGAACCGGCCTTTTCGGAGCCACAACCGGCGGGGTCGATCTGGGTCGACGACTACACCCTCGCCTACGTGGGTGGTGGTCTAGCCGGTGTCGCCCTGCTCGCCTTAGGTGTCTGGGGTTGGAGACGGCGACGTGAAGACGCCATTGAAATCTACGTCCCACCTCCACCGCCACACGAGGTTGCGCTCACGAAACTCGGAGCGCTCGCTGGCTCGGACCTGATGGAACGTGGTCAATTCATGATTTACTACGTGCGCCTATCTGAGGCGGTACGCGAGTACCTCGGCAAAATCTACGGATTTCCCGGCACGGAACTGACGACGTACGAGATCGAACAGCGACTGGAAGGTGTGAAGTTTCCCAGAGGTGTCGCCGCCGAAGACATCGTCTCTCTTCTGCAACACTGCGATTTCGTGAAGTTCGGCGGTGTAGAACCCACCATTTCGCAATCGACTGACGCACTTCGTCGCGCCTTCAGTATTGTCGAGTTAACCAAACCGAAGCCTTTCTATCCGCCAAAAGAGGACTCGACCTCGACTGGCAGCGTTGCCGTCGACACCGCAGCAGATGACGAGAAACAGGCGGTAGAAGCCAGCCCCTGGGCCCCCAAGGAGGAAGAGTGAACTGGGAGTTCGCACAGCCTTGGGTTTTATTGGCGCTTTTGCTTGTGCCGGTCCTGGCGGTGGTGATGTTCACGCCGAGCCTTCGTCGCAAGCGCTCCGGCACGTTCCGCTTCACTGGAATCGACCTGCTCAGCGTCCAACGACGTGGCCTCCGAAGCTACTTAACACCGTTGCCGGATCTCTTGCTGCTATTCGCGATTGGCTTGTGCATCGTCGCGCTCGCGCGGCCGCAGTCCATCGAACCCGCGGAGATTGAAGTTGAGGGCATCGATATCTACCTGGCGCTAGATATGTCTGGCTCAATGCAGGCTATCGACAAAACCCGTAGCGAGATTCGCTCGATGCGCCGAAGCGGGCAAGTTCCGCTCAACCGCTTCCAGTCTGCGGTTGAGACCCTCAAGGAGTTCACCGCAAGCCGCGACTACGATCGCATCGGAATGGTGGTGTTCGCCAAAGAGGCCTTCCTTCAATTCCCCCTGACTCTGGATCGGCGCACCATCATCAGCATGTTGGAGCGGTTAGCACTTGGTGATATCGACCAGGGCGGGACAGCCATCGGAAACGCGATTGGACGGGGCGTTGCGGGCCTCAAAGAGAGCGAAGCACGCACGAAGATCCTCATCCTTATTACAGATGGTGACCGACGCGGTGGAAACATCTCGCCAAAGGCCGCAACGAATATCGCGAACGAACTGGGCATCAAGATCTACCCAATTCTAGTGGGCAAGACGGGAACGACTCTTGTTCCAGCTGGCCGCGACCCGTTCACAGGAACAGAAGTCTATCGCGAGACCGAGTTTCCCGTGAACCCCGACCTGCTAAAGGAAATCGCTGAGGACACTGGCGGAAAATACTACCGCGCAACGGATGCAGAGGGTCTCAAAAACGACCTCCACCAAATCCTAAACGAGTACGAAACGAGTCGTCTTCGTGACACGAGTAACGTGGACCCGGACGAGCTGTTCCGCCCGCTAGTATTGCTCGCAATGGTGCTGTTGGCACTTCACTCGCTTCTTAAATTTGTTCTTCTGCGGAGGTTCCCCTGATGCAGTTTGAACACTTGGAATCGATTTGGTGGGTTGCGCTGGCGATTCCCATGTTTGGCGCCTACCTGTCTTTCGTGGTTTGGAAACGCAAAGTTGCCGAGCGGATCGGCAACCCGGAGCTTGTGAACCGCATGGCAGAAGGCCATTCGCCGCGATTACAGGTCATTCGCGCCGTCCTGGTTATCGTCGCTGTGGCACTGCTGGCAATTGCTTACGCCCAACCACAATGGGGTGAAACAAACCGGCCTATCAAACGCACCGGAATTGATGTCGTCTTCGCGCTCGACCTCTCAAAATCGATGCTCGCCCGCGATGTGAATCCGAATCGGCTCGAAGCCGCCAAGAATGAGATTCGAACAGCGATGAGCTTGATGGGAGGCGACCGCGTAGGCCTGGTGGTGTTTACGTCCATAAGCTTCCAGCAGTCACCGCTCACAACCGATTACGGGGCGATTCGCTTCTATTTGAAGAAGCTCAAGCCAGAACAAATGCCAATGGGTGGTACGTCCGTTGGGCGCGCACTGGCTGACTCCGTCGAACTTTTGACAGGCCAGAGCGCTAGCCGGGACGAAGACGGTGACGCCCCCGACATGAAACGGGCCGAGAACCAGATCATCGTGATCTTCACCGATGGCGAAGACCACGAATCAAATCCGATGCTAACAGCGCAGAAAGCCGCCGATCAGAACATTCGAATCGTGACGGTCGGCATTGGTTCAACAAGCGGCGAGCGGATCCCGGTCTATAAGGCAGACGGAACACTCGCAGGTTTCACGCGCGACCGGTCAGGCAACCTGGTCCGCACCAAACTCGACGAGGAAACGCTGCAGCGCATCGCGCAGACGACGGGTGGCGAGTACATCCGTTACACCGGCGAAAACTCGGTGGCCAACGCCCTGGTTGAATACGTCAATAAGTTAGAGAAGAGTGAGATCGAAACGCTCCTAAAGAGCCGATACAAAGAGCGCTATTACGTCTTCGTTTTCCCTGCTCTGCTGCTGCTTCTTATCGCTGGCTTCCTGGGCGAGCGTCGCAAGTCGCCAGCAATATCGAGGAAGCTGACCGTGTTGCTGATTCTCGCGGTAACGACATTTGGCTGCGAAGACGCATTTCGAGCCAAACTAAGCTCTGTCGAAAAGGGAATCAGTGCCCTCGCAAAGGACGACGGCTCCGGTGCGTTGGAGGCCTTTCAAAAGGCCGAAACCGAGATACCTGCAAATCCACAGCTCCACTACAACCTTGGACTTGCCCACCTCGAGCTCGGCGAGCATGAGCTGGCACAACAGAAATTCACCCGCGCGCTCGAGACCGATGATCTGACGCTTCGATTCGACGCCACGGTCAACCTCGGTTTGACGCTCGCCGCACAAGAACTGTGGCAAGACGCCTTGGATACGTTCAAGGGTGCCATAAAGTTGGGACTGCAGAATCCGGGAGTCATCGACACCGACCGCATGAAAATGGCCGCTCAGAATCTTGAGACGGCGTTTCACAAACTCTATCCCCCGTGCGCAACGCTCGAGGATGAACTCGAAGACAATGATACTGCGCAGACCGCATCGAAACTGCCGGAAGGCGAAAAGAAGAAGCTCGCTCTCTGCGGTTTGGACGCGGATTGGTTCCAGGTTCCGGCCATCCCTGGGTCTACGGTCGCCGTAACCGCGAAGTTCCGCGTCCTTCGCAACACGCCTGATCCTGAGATGCCTTTCATGACCGCGCCGACTGACGTCAAAATCGGGCTGTTCACGCCCGACGGGCAAACGGCGATCGCCGTTGATCAAGGTTTGGATGAGGATGACGTCTCCAACGTGAAAACGGTGACACGGGAAATCAGCCGATTGGAAGTGGATGAAAGCATGTTGCAGGGCGGCAATATGCTGTTCCTCAAGGTGAGCGCCGCCGAGTTTCGAGAGTTTGAATACGACGTAAACATCGTGTCGATTCCACCATGCGAAGCTCTGCAGGAAACCACGGAACCTAACGACACGCCTGAACAAGCGATGCCATTGGAGACCACCCCAGTCCACCTTTGCAAAGGCGACCGAGACTTTTTCAAGGTGTCGCTTCAGCCAGACGAGTCCTTCTTCGTCGACCTGATTCCGGGAGATGACGCCGAGACCGAGACGAAGCCAGCCTTGAAGTTCTCGATGTACGCGGCCGACTCTGGGAAACTTCTGGCGTCCAGCATCGACGAGGGCGGCGTTATCACTGGCGGAATCCGAAACTTCGAAGGCGGAGATGTCGTGATTGAAGTCTCCGGCGAAGCTGAATCGCAAGGCCCATACGAATTGCGGCACTACCGGTTCCCGCTGTGCCCAGAAGGTGACGACCGACTCGAAGAAAACGATTCAGCCGAAACCCCAGCTGAATTGAATCCTGAAGAACCGATGACCCGTTACCTACGTCTGTGCCCCGGCGACCCTGACTTCTTCACACTTCCAATCGACGAGAAGTCGAAGAAGGTCGAATTGGGTCTCGCGCTCATCGCCATTCCGAAGAGCGAAGATCCGGCAGAACTCACCGAGTTCTCATTGGACTTATTGAGCACTTCGGGAGACCAGATCATTGCGGAATCACAGGCTGTTGAAGTGCCAGATGAAACAGCCGTTCCACTCACGCGAGCGCTGGTACAGGAGGACTTCGAGGAGAAGACGGCATTGATCCGTGTCGACTCAGAAGCCGGCGACTTCTATCACCTCGTTCAACTCAATCCGCAAAAGCCGCCGCCTCAGGATCAGCAGCAGGAAGACCAAGAGCAGAACCAAGATGAGGGCGACAATCAGGACGAGCAACAAGACGAGTCCGATGACCCACAAGAGAAAGAAAAGGACAACGAAGGCGGCCAGGACGAACAGGAAAAAGAACAGTCAGAAAACTCCGAAGGTAAAGACGAACAAGACCCTGAGGAGGAGAAACGCGAGTCCGGCGAACCAGAGGAAGAGCAGCAACAGGAGCAACAGGAGCAACAGGAAGCTCAACAAGCTCAGGCGAATCCGGCAGAAGAGACAGAAGATCCGAACCAGCAGCGAATCGGTGACATCCTGCGTGCACTCGAAGAGACCGACGACAACTTCCAGATGAAGAAAGCGCTTCAGGACCGACCCGACAGATTTATCGACAAGGATTGGTAGTGCGTAGCGTTATCGCCCTCATATTGGTTCTGGGGTGGAGCTCGGTCGCATTCGCGAACAACGTCGACGTGAAACTCTCGCCCGACGTCATCGAGGTCGGTGAAATCTTCCAATACGAGACGTCTGTCTCAACCAATGGACAGCAAAGCATCGATATCACAGCCCGACCCGAGTTTGGCGACTTGATGGTTGTTGGCTCCAAGCGGGTACCACAAATCGCGGTGGTCAACGGGCGAGTGACCCAGAATCTGCGGCTGATCTACCGGTTGAGAGCCGAAAAGCCCGGGTCGTATGCCATCAAATCACCGACGTTCCGAGTCGACGGCAAGACCTCAGAACCAAAGACCGTCACGATGCGGGTAGTGCCCAAAGGTAAACTCCCAACAAAGAAGCGCAGCAAAGTAAGCAAGAGCGGCTCGAATGTGCTGGAGGCGTCGATGACGCCAAAGGAGAATATCTACGTCGGCCAACAGGTGACGCTCGAATACAACCTGTACATGGAACTGCGGACTGGGGGCGGAACACCTCGCCCACCAGACGAGCCTTCTCTGGACGATTTCTGGATCGAAGACCTAGGGGATAAGGGCACTGGCCGACGCACAACCGTCAGTCGGGGCGGACGGCTCTACTACAAGATTCCCCTGCGAAAGTACGCGCTGTTTCCACTACGTGCCGGCAAAGCAAACATCGAATCCATGGGCGTAACCGTGATGCCTGAGGGGTTCTTCTTTCGTCGGGCGGAAGAACGTGTCGAGAGCGATGCGATTGAGCTCGAGATCTTGCCGCTGCCCCCGGACGCTCCCGAAGGATTTTACGAAGGAAACGTGGGGCAATGGCGAATCACAACACGAAGCGACACATCGCAAACTCGCGTTGGCTCACCTGTCACCATCGATATTCGGGTCAATGGAAATGGGCAGGTCGGACGAATTCAACTTCCAAAACTACCGGAGATTGACGGGCTGCGAATTGGTGAACCGGCTGAGACGTCGCAAACCAAGGTCGCCAACGGCCTGGTCCAAGGCCAAAAGACGCTGAGTTACACCATCACACCTTTGAAAGAAGGCAACTTCGCAATCCCTCCCGTGACCTTTGCGTACTTCGACCCTTCCACCCAGACGTACAAATCGTCTGCATCACAGCCAATAACCCTGAAAGTCGCAGCCGGGGAACTACCGCCAGAGCCCATCAAGAAATCCGAGCTCACGAAGAGAGCAACCTCGTCTACCGAAGACCTCATCGAAGGGTTGGTCAAACAGCTCCCCGAGCCGCGACCCCTTATTATTGGCGCGGTTCCAATCGTTCTCGTCGACGCGACTTGGTTCTGGGCCATTATTCTAGCGCTTCTACTCGCCATCATTGCGTTGTTCGCCGAACCGCCGTTTAGGCGCCACATGGCCAAATCTGCCCCCGAACGTGAGCGACGCGCGCTGGCGGAGTCCATTTTAAGTGACCTCTCCACTGCCACGGACGCGGACACAGTGGCAGCCAATATTCGTCGATACCTGAAAGAGGTAGTTGGGTTGAAACCCGGGCAGGTCAATGCTGCCGGCATTCCCAAAGCCTTGAAGGAATTCGGCGTCGACCCGGAAGATGCCAAAGAATTGGCGGCGCTTCTGAAGTCCAGTGACGACGCACGGTTTGCGCCAACCAGCGAATCAAAGACTGTGGAGTCCGGAAAGGCCGCAAAAATTCTACGTCTCATCAATCTTCCCGCCATCACATTGGTGGCGATGTTGGCCGTGGGAATCGCATTTGCGTCGCCTGAAAGCGCTCTGAAGTCCTACAAGAGTGGAGACTTCGCGCAGGCCGCAAACGAATACGAAGTCATCGCTGAAGACCATCCACACCTGGCCGACGCATGGCTAAATGCTGCGGTTTCCCATGCACGCGCCGGGAACTTCCCAGCCGCTCGGTTGGCGGTGGAACGTGCCTCGTTGCGAGCACCGCAGGACACAGAAATCGACGAGGCCAACGAGAAGATCGTTCGCATGATTCGGCTTAAGACGATCAAGGCCAGCCGCTCATCGATGTCCATCGAAGGTAATGAGGCACTGTTTTGGTGGCGCGTTGCATCCCAGATTCCCGCCAACGCCCTGCCCATCGCAACATTTGTCCTATTGCTGTTTCTGCTTGCCGGCCTGGTATTGAGACGGACAGGCAAGCTACCCGAAGGCACGGACCGTGTCGTAGTTTGGTCCTGTCTCACCTTGGCCGTTTTGGCCGGCGGTCTACTCTGGGGCCAACAACGCGTCCTCTCGAACGTCACTCCAATCGTCATCACTTCAGATTCTCCCGATTATCGGGAGGGCCCCAGCAAACACAGCGCCGAGATGCGCGCCCCGAAAGGCGTGCAACCCGGTGTCATGTTGAGAAGATTGGAGGTCCGAGATGAGTGGACCAAGATTGCGGTCCACGACGACCACGTTTGGGTCGCGACATCAGATGTCGCGGTGGTCGACTAGGAGTTGTCCTGCAGGGCTGCGAGGCCTTGCAGCACTCGAGGCAAATCAAGCCCAAGCGTCTGTTTGATCTGCTCGGAACCACTTGCAGCCTTCATCGGAAGACCACGTGATGAATCGGCATCCTGAACCTTACTGTCGATGACCGTAATCTTGTCGATCTTGATGTCCTGAACCGTGGAGAGCATGTTCTCCATGATGGCGTCGAACTGCTGGACCAAGAAGATTGGGCGGGCAGCATCGCCTGCGTCCTTCCAAGTCTGATTCAACGCCCGAAGAGCGTCGGCCGTAGCCTTACCGTCTTCGACAACCTTCGCTGAACGAGCCTTGGCGTCCGCTTCGAGCTCAGCCTTGCGCGCTTGCGCCGGTTGAATCACGTCGGCCGCCAGCTGGCGTTTCACCTGCTCCAGACGAGCACGTTGGACGTCCAGGTTGGCCCGAGCACGCGCAATCGCCGAACCGGTCTTCGATTGCTCTTCAGCCACCATAGCTTCCCCACGCGTTCGCGCATCGACGATTCGTCGGTCGGCATCTGCCTTGGAAATCTCCTTCTGTGCATCAATCTTGGCGATGGCCTTCTTCAGCTGGTTATCTGCATCCTGAATCGTCGCCTCAGCGCGGTTTTGCGCCTCAGCAACACGGCTGGTCATGATGAGTTCAGCAGACTGCTTACGACCGATGGAATCAAGGTATCCCTTGTCATCGGAGACGCTCTGAATCTTAAGGTTGTCCAAAACGAGGCCAAGACGGGTCAGGTCATGCTCAGCTTCAGCCAGGAGCGAACGCGCAAACTTCAGACGGTCATCGTTGACCTCTTCTGGCGTCAGGGTTGCCAGAACGCCACGCATGTTCCCTTCAAGCGTCTCCTTGGCAATCTGCTCGACGGCGGTACGCGGCATGCCCAGGAAGCGCTCAACGGCGTTGCTGATATAGGGTTCCTGACTGCCGATTTTAACGTTGGCAACGCCCTTCACAGAAAGGGGGATACCGCCCTTCGAGTAGGCGTTGTGCACGTTAATGTCGATAATCATGTTGGTGACATCGACACGGTCGAGCCGCTGGAACATCGGGATTCGCACCTGGCGTCCCGAGTGAATGAGCTTGTAGCCCTTCTTGCCGCCACCCATACCCGAGAACACGAGCACTTCGTTAGGTTGGCAAATCTCAATGTAGTTTTTGATAACGATGATGATGACGATGATCGCGGTGAGCGCGATCATGCCGAAGGCACCGAGTCCAACTATTGCTTCCATAATTAACCCCTACCCTTCTTCACTTTCGTTACTTTTCGTTCGGTTGGCCGCTAGCGCCTTGGCGAGTGACTCGCGCTTGTCGCTAGTGAGGCTCTTCGACAGGTCGGCCGGTTGCTCGGAGCTCAACGCTTTTGGCGCGCCCCCGCCGCCACCGCCAGGCCTTGATGTGCCTGTCATGGCGCCGCCGATATCGAGACCAACGGTGTCCCGCATTTCGGCGAAGAGGTTGCCGACAATCTTGGGGAACGAGCTGACGTAGTTTGGAAGCGCTGTGCCGTCGCCGGAATCGATAAGGGCAACCTCGCGCACTTGAACCTGCCGCGCAGCCTCACCGACCTGCTTCATGATGGATTCCATCTGCTGCATGATGAAGACGTCTGCGGCGTCCTCTCCAGCCTCTTGCCAGACTTCCGACATCGCGCGGAGCACTTCTGCCATCGCGCGACCTTTCTCGGCGATATCTGCCGCTTCGCCAGCAGCAACAAGCTCCTTGGCGACCTTATTGGCTTCAGCCGGAATAACGACGTCTGCTTGCAGACGGAGCTTCTCGAGCTCCGTACGAACCTGCTGCAGTTCTTGTTCTGCTTCGGCTCGGGCCGCCAGGGCCTTCGCTTCGGCCTTCTCTTCTTCGGATTTCGCTTGGAGTTCCAAATCAGCTTGGAACTGACGCAATTCGTTCTGAGCCTTTTGGATATGCGCCTGTGCGTTGCGACGAGCGACCTCGCCGTTACCTTGCATCTTGGCTTCCGTTTCTTCGGCAGTCTTCATCGCATCCGATTCCGCGACCTCAGCGACCTTCAGAATCTCGGCGATTCGACGTCGGCCCAATGAATCGAGGTAGTCGCGGTCATCGCTGACGTTCTGGATCTTCAGTGTGTCCAGGTGCAACCCAAGCTTCTCGAGGTCGGGCTCAACGTCGTCCGCAAGCTGCTCCGCGAACTTGAGGCGGTTCTCGTTGACCTCTTCCGGCGTCAACGTTGCCAACACCCCACGCAAGTTACCTTCCAACGTCTCTTGAGCGACGCGAACAATCTCCTCGCGATTTCGGCCAAGGAAACGTTCGATGGCATTGTGAATGACGGCTGGGTCGCTGGCGACCTTGACGTTCGCAATAGCGTGGACGTTCAGGGGAATACCCCCCTTTGAGTACGCGCCACGGGTGTCGATTCGCACCGGGAAGATGCGCAAGTCCATGCGGTCGACCGTCTCTACAATTGGGCGTTTCAGCGTGAATCCGCCCTTCACGACGCGATAACCAACAACCGAGCCATCGGCTAGTTTGGTGTCACGACCTGAGAAGATGAGGACTTCATTGGGAAGTCCGACGTAGAGAAAGTTGCGAACCAGCCAAAACGTGAATAGCAGCGCCATCACTACCATTATCGCTAAGCCTACGATTTCCATAAATCTCCCTGTGACGAGGTGCCTCGTCTAACCTTCAAATTCATCGATCGAAACGACTTCAGCGACCCCGTTTTCGACCCCGATAACCATGCACTCCGAATTGTAGGCAAACGAGCCTGAGCTTGCCCGTGCGGGCAATTCCATGACACGGCCTTTCATCGTGAAGCGCACTTTGCCTAGTTCCCCATCTTCAATCGGCACGGTGACCTTGCCAATTGTGCCCACGTAGTCGTCCTGTCGGACCGTCTTCCCGCCTTCACTAAATGAGGCGAGGTGGAGCAGATATGTAACGCCAACTCCGGAAGCCAGACCCATGCCCACCGATGCAGCAAAGACGCCTATCGTGCTGCCCATGATCAGCGACAGGATGGTCCCAGTAAGCCCAAAGAAGGCCGATGTGAATGTGTAAAAACGGAAGCTGAAGAACGGATTGTAGCGCTTTCGCCTCTGCTTGCGCTCGATTTCGACGTCGCTCTCGGTGGTTTGCAGCGGACCGTCGTCGACATGCCCATCGGCGTCTCCGTCCCCGTCGAAGTCCCCGTCCGCATCTGCGTCCAGGTCGACGTCCACCTCTCCCTCGACCTCGAATTCTTTGTCGAACTCGATCTCTTTATCGAACTCAACGTCTTTGTCGAACTCGAACTCCTTGTCGAACTCGATCTCTTTGTCGAAGTCTTTGTCGAAATCCTTGTCGAAATCGCCATCGCTCCCGAGCCCGGACATCACCGACAATCCGACAAACACACCGCCGAAAATTAGGAACGCTATGTAGACTTCAATTCCCAGCATAATTACTCGGTGTTCGACATGCCTTGAGCGAGCAACTTCTCAACGTCGCTCCAGAGTGAGTGGTACTCGGCTTCTTCCATACCGGTCTTCTCGCGCAGGCGGTCGAGGTATTGAATCTCTTCGATGTTAAAGACCATATCGGAGCCCGCGAGCACCATCGCCTGACGCATGAACACTTCGCGCATCACAGGGTCTTCTTTGAGATCCTCCCAATTCGGCTCTTCGGGGGCCTCTTCGAACCAGGCCCAAACGTGATTGACGGCATCCTTCGGCAGATCGACACCGCTCAAAATGGTCTGGAGAATCTCGCGCTCTTCTGTGACGAGCTCGCCGTCACTCCACGCCGAGGCGAACAGGAAATGCAGAAACTGGAGTTTCTGCTCAGATGACATCATGGTCAAACCCTTGTGGTATCTGGATTGAGCCGCACCTTAACCCAAAAATTTTAGGTTGTTAACATGAACCGGTAGGGAACCGATTCGTGAATAATTTTTGTGGAACAAAACTTTTTTTGCGGTGTCGGGAACAAATAGTGAATCCAAAGTGGTTCCCGTTCGTATTTACTTAAAGAGACACGGTATTTCTTGAGCCAGAAAAAAGGTCTGCAGGATTGGAAAATCCGAGGCATTTGCGTATATTTCTGGCTGAATTGACCCAAACCGCACGGAGCGTATGGAATGTTAAAACACCACCACATAGCACTGAGCCGAATGCTCGGCGGGGTGGTGTTTGCAATGTTCTTGGTTCTGACGCCGCGGGCATGGGTCGACGCCGAAAACAGTCCTACACAGGACCAAATCCCTGTCGAAGCACTCGAACAGAATTCGGATTGTCTCTGGTGTGAACCCGCACCTGAAGACTGCGAAGAGGGCGATACAGCATCCGCGGAAGACCAAGAATATTGGCTCAACCCGGACCGACCTGTACCGCCCTCTCCTGCTCTGCCATGCAGCCAAATCGGCGCAAAAGTGCCCGGCGCATAGAGTTTCGCATCTAGACAAATTGGGGATCGCACATTGTCATTCACTCAAAAGTGAACGATACCTGCGGCAACTCGCATCACACGGACGTTATGCAGATTCCACCTGAACCCAACTCACCTTATGTGCGCGTCATCCCTCTTGGCGGGCTAGATCAATTTGGAATGAACTGCTGCCTGATCGAGACCGGTAACGAGCTCATCATGGTGGATTGCGGTTTGACGTTCCCCGACCAAGGCCAGTTCGGAATCGACTACATCCTGCCCGATTGGACCTACGTCCTTCAGAATTTGGATCGGCTTTCGGCGATCGTTCTCACTCACGGTCACGAAGACCACATTGGGGCGCTCCCATTCTTGCTCAGTCAGGTCGAAATCCCCCTCTACGGCGGTGAACTCACGCTCGCGATGGTGAAACGCAAGCTCGAAGAGGCCGATGTCGAGGATGTCGAGTACAACATCGTCGAACCTGGTGACCAAGTGACGGTCGGCAAATTCGGACTTGAGTTCATTCACGTAAACCACTCGATCCCCAACGCCATGTCGGTCGCAATCAACACCGAGCTGGGAGTTCTTGTGTTCACCGGTGACTGGAAACTCGACCAAACGCCGATTGGCGAAGCGGTCATGGATTTGCACAGTCTCGCGAAGATTGGCGAAAACGGCGTTTTAGCGCTGCTTGGCGACAGCACAAATGTGATGACCCCGGGCTTTTCGCGATCCGAAACCGAGGTTGTTCAAGAGATTGCTTCGATTCTGGAGACGGCGCGCGGTCGCGTCTTCGTCTCGTTGTTTTCAAGCAACATGAACCGAGTAGCGGCGATTCTAGAGGCTGCTGACCGCGTCGGTCGTCAAGCCGCGCTGGTAGGTCGAAGCCTTGAGCGCAATTTTCGCCTGGCTAGCGAGACTGGCTTCATTCCAGAGATTCGCGAGGGCATTCTCACGGACGTAAGCAAGCTGGATAAGTTGCCCGATGACGAGGTCTGCATCCTCACCACAGGTACGCAGGCGGAGCCCCGCTCAACCTTGACTCGATTGGCATTTGACGACCACCACCAGCTCTCGCTGCGCGAGACCGACACCGTCTTGATCAGCGCACGTGTGATTCCAGGCAATGAAGCGGGCGTGAACAAGATGCTCGATGCTCTTTCGCGCAAGCATCTCACCATTATCACCAAAGCCGACCGGCCAATCCACGGCTCTGGCCACGCACATCGCGAAGAGTTGAAGCTACTTCTAAATCTCGTACGCCCCTCGGTTTTGGTGCCGATGCATGGCGACTATCGCGTGCGACAAGCCCACGCTGATCTAGCCGTATCGATGGGGTGTCAGGCCACGGTCATTTCCGATGGCGATGTCCTCGAGTTTACAGAAACCGGTCACCACGTCGTCGGCACGGTTCCGAGCGGTCGACTCGCGGTCGATGGCAAATTCATGGGCGATATCGATGATGTCCAGATTCGCGATCGAAAGCGACTGGCCAACACAGGCATTGTGGTCGCGTTCTTGGTCCTCGACAAAGGCACCGGCGAAATCGAAGACGGTCCCATGCTGTTGCAACACGGCTTCCTCGCCGGTGTGCCGGAAAATGAGGACCTCATGCAGGAAGCCACGGACTTCGCCCGGAACACGATTCTCGGCCTATCGAAGGAAGTTCGGCGTGATGTAGGCGAAGTTTCCGAGGAACTCAGGCTCGCCGTGCGACGCTATTTTCGGAAGCAATTGGACCGAAAACCAGTCGTCATTCCGGTCGTTCACGAGCTTTGACCAATCTCGACTGATCCACTACGCTTTTCGTACTTTAGCGCCACATGGGGCGGCTTTCTTTCTGAGTGACTTGCCTTGACGCAACGTGACACCGTCGTCATTGAACGGCCGAATTTGGAAGACGTCGAAGCTATCGCCACCCTCTTCGGGGAAGATATGGCTTCGCTGCGTATCGATGTCGCTCACGAAGACATGGTCGAACTTGCGCGGGCCGTCGTTCAAGAGCCGGACGAGGTGGAGTGCGAGTGCTGGGTTGCACGCGTGAAACCTGGCGCCCCTGCTGTGGGTGTGCTCCTGGCAAACTACAATTGGTCGTTGAAGTTCGCGGGACGCGCCCTCTGGATTGAAGAGCTTTACGTGACGCCGTCGGCTCGCCGACTGGGTATTGGACGGATGTTGGTCGAATGTCTGCTCGATTTCGCGGAAGACAACGAGATCAAGGGCGTCGACCTTGAGGCCTATCAGGGTAATACCCCTGCCAGCATCTTGTACCGTTCGTTGGGATTTCACCGGCTTGGCCGAGAGCGTTTTTACTTCATCGTTGGACCAAGGGATCGATTCTAATGAGTGAGCATCCTCGATTTCTTGTATACACCCGCGACGAACACCGTCGAAAACGCCTGGCACATCATATTGCTCGCCTCGTCGATGGACGGGTGGTCGCTGTCCTGAAGCCTGAACACGTCGACCGCGTTGCCGAGCAGTATCCGATTGCCGGTGCAGTGGTCGATATCAATTCGCATGACCGCAATGTTCGTGGAATTATGAAGGCTGTCCGGGCCGCAGAATGGCAGAACGACCCAGCGATCGTTTACCTGTACGACGACACGGAATCCACCATCGGGTTTATGGTGGAGGAACGCGCGGATTGGCTATCTCGGCGTCTGTCCAATCGCGAGATTGTGAAACGTCTGGTCGCAAGCGCCAACATTCCAAGCCCACTTGCTGAGGAAGACGACGACGACCCCAGCAGCATTGAGATGACCTTTGATGAGGTCGCCTTCGACCCCATGGAAGATGGGCTTGAGTTTAGCTCCTCGTTGGGTGACGACGCACGGGTCCGACTGTCCGAGGTGTTGGATGACATCGAGTCTCAGATTGAATCCAATGAATCACTTTCGAAGATTGCCTCATCCATCGAACGTTCGGCAGCCCTTTTGGAAGGAACCGAAGTCGGACCGGAAACGAAGGAGCTGCTCACTGAGTCGCTAAACGAACCGACAGAACAACTCGTGCGAGAAGCCGTCCAACGGCTGCGTCGGTTCGCGAACACAGGTTCAGATATGCCGTGGGTCCTCTTCCTTTCCGAAGAAGATGGACCTGTGCAACTGGCCGCAGAACACATGCGTGACGTGTCGATCACGCGGGTCGTCAACTCGGTGGCAATGATGGACACGTGCCTCAAACGCGTGCCCGATGCGGTCGTCCTGATCGACTCGAACGGCGCACTTACGTCGCGTTCGCTCCAGCTCTTGCGATACTTCCAGCAATCAAACCCGATTCCAGTGTTGATTCGCCTGGTCGGCGAACGTTCAGGGGTCGGCGAGGCATCTGACTACGGTGTGACAGAAATCGTCGACCCGGAGATATCCGTTGAAGATTTTGCCGCCCGGGTTCGAGAGTTTGCGTATGAATCCATGAAAAACCGGCCAAAAGCGCTGGTCTTGGATTTGGATGGGGATTTGATGCCAAAGATCAAAAGCTGGCTGGTGACCGGCAGCCTGACCCCCATGACGGTTCAACGGTTGCCAGATGTCACGGACGCCGCAGCCGATTGTGACATCATCTTCATGTCCGAAAAGTACACAAAGATCAGCGGCTTGGATGCTAGCCGAGTGCTGAGCCACGAGCTCAGAATGCTGCGGCCACCGATTATCCTCGTGACTGAGGCCGAACGCCTGGCCGAGCTGTGTCCCCGGGCGTCACAGCTGGGCATCGATGAACTCCTATCCTCAGATATGCCCGCAGACCAAGCCTCACGCCGCAGCTGGATGCTGATTGAGAACTACAGGCTCAGGATGCGGGCCGCCGAAATGGACCGCGTGACCGGTGTCATGCACGCATGCGCCCTTTCTCGCCGGTTAACCGCACGCTTGAGCGAAGCGTCAGACAGCCTGTCTCTTCTTATGGTCGATGTGGACAACTTCCGCGGCATCCGAAAGTCATATGGCGATGCGGCGGCGCGAAAAGTACTTCGGACGTTGGCTGACCACCTGGCCGAAAAGTTCGGTACGCAGCAGGTTTATCGGGATTGGACCGACCGATTCTTCATCCTTCCAAAACGGCGGATTCGCGGTGAACGCGAGATGCGGGCCGTCGCCGATACGCTGAAGAGTTTCAACAAGATTACGTTCCGCTCCGATGACGGTCGTGGCTTCTACGCAACTCTGACAAGCGCCCATCTTTTGGTCCCGCAGGGTGTGTCAAACGCTCAATCTGTGTTGAACAAACTCACCCGCATCCTAACCCGTGCAAAAAACGCCCAACGCGGTGAAATGATGAGTGCCGCGATGGATCCAGCGTCCATCGGAGGCCTACACCGAGATGCGGCAGAGCCAGAAAACAAGCGCCCCCGATGGGACCCGGTCGTCTTGACATGGAAAGATGACTGAATTAGCGTGCCGCCGGCTCAGTATCTGCATCTAAGTACGGGCAACAAGGCCCTAATTTCTAGTCGGTGAACCCAAAATGGCGCTCGCGTTTTCTGAAGAATCAGAAGCCAAATTCAACGAACTTGTCAGCCGATACCCAAACACTCGCGCGGCTCTCTTGCCGGCATTGTTCTTGGCTCAAGAAGAGTTCGGCTGGATTTCAGTTGAAGTGATGGACTACCTGGCGGAGCGGTTGGAACTTCCTCCCTCCCAAGTCCTGACGACAGCGACGTTCTACACGATGTACAACAAGCAACCGGTCGGAAAGTGCCACGTTCAGGTGTGCACGACCTTGTCCTGCGCATTCCGCGGAGGATACGAGTTGCTTGAGCGGTTTGAAGACCGATTAGGTATCAAACGCGGTGAATCCACCCCAGACGGCAATTGGACGCTGACGGAGGTCGAGTGCCTCGCGTCGTGCGGGTCTGCACCAATGTTCCAGCTGACCGACTCCAAGGGCAATATGGAGTACTTCGAAGACCTGGACTCCGAAGAGAAGTTTGAAACCGTCGTCAAAGAGCTAGAAAGCCGATTGCCGAACCTCCCTGACCCTCGAGACATGCACTAGCTGCACGGAGAAGAAACGCGATGGAAGAGTTGTTCCTTAGCCGAAATTTCAAAATCGAGAATGGTCACACCCTCCCCGTCTATGAGAGCGGCGGAGGTTATCAGCGCCTGAAGAAGGCGCTAAACATGGATTCGGCCACGATTATCGACGAGGTCAAGAAGTCCAACCTCCGCGGTCGCGGTGGTGCCGGTTTCCCGACCGGCGTCAAATGGGGCTTCATGCCCAAAGAATCGGAACTTCCCAAGTACCTCACAGTCAATGCCGACGAGGGGGAGCCTGGCACGTTCAAAGACCGCTACATCATGGAGCTGGACCCACACCTTCTGATCGAAGGCTGCATAATCACGGCATGGACGCTAGGTCTGCGGTACGGGTACATCTACGTCCGTGGTGAGCTCCAGTTCGCGATTCGACGTCTCGAAGCAGCGATCAAGGAAGCGTACGCAAAAGGCTATCTGGGCCAGAAGATTCAGGGCAAAGACTTCGACTTCGACCTCTACGTCCATCCGTCTGGCGGTGCGTACATCTGCGGTGAAGAAACTGGGATGATCGAAGGGTTGGAAGGCAAACCTGGCCAACCTCGCATGAAGCCGCCGTTCCCCGCGGTGGTAGGCGCCTTCAACGCACCGACCTTGGTGAATAACGTTGAAACCATTGCTGCCATCCCGTGGATCATTGAGCGTGGCGGCGAGTGGTGGGCATCGATGGGCATCGAGAAAAATGGTGGCCCGAAGCTTTACGGCTTGTCTGGACACATCAAGAAACCCGGTGTCTACGAGGCACCTAGCGGTGTTTCCGTGCGCGAACTTTTGGAAGATTACGGTGGAGGAATGCTCGACGGCAGCGACCTCAAGGGATACATCCCAGGGGGTTCGTCATGCCGCGTGATGCTTCCTGACACCCTCGACGCCCTGATGGGCTTCGAGTCAATGCGTGAGGCCGGAAGTTCGCTGGGCACCGGCTGCATCACATTCATGGACCACACGACCTGCATGGTCCGAATTGCCGGCCGATTGGCGCACTTCTACCATCATGAGTCGTGCGGCCAGTGTACGCCTTGCCGCGAAGGTTCAGGATGGGCCACGAAGGTGCTCGACCAGATTGAAAACGGCAACGGCCGGATGGAGGATTTGGACCTCCTGTTGGACATCTGCGACAACATCGAAGGCAACACCATCTGCGCACTTGGGGACTCAATCTCTATCCCCGTCCGCAGCTACGTCGAGCTATTCACGCAAGAGTTCGAAGACCATATCCGACGAAAGGGATGCCCGTTCCCTGCATGGAGCCTTCGAAGTTCTGCTTCCACGCGTGCTGAGGCGGTCGCCGGGGCGGAATGAGGCCTTGTCCTCTCCCCGAAAATGCGGTACTTCCGCGCACGCACAAGTGATTATACCTGCACCACATTTTGAGCAGGTAAGACGGAGTTTCCATGGCGATTTGGGAAACTGTTTTCTTCTACATCTTTGCGTCAGGGGCGCTGCTGACAAGTCTCGGCGTCATCCTGTTTCGCAATCCGCTCTATAGCGCGATATCACTGATCGTAGATTTCTTTTTCTTCGCAGGACTTTACGTCCTGCTCTCGGCGCACTTCATGGCGCTGATTCAGGTCCTGGTGTACGGCGGCGCCATCATGGTGTTGTTCATGTTCATCATCATGCTCCTGAATCTGCGGGACGACGAGATAGAGCGCCCCACGTTCCGAGCACATTATGCGGTGGCGGTTGCGGTCAGCTTGGGGTTGTTCCTGAGCATTTGGACTGTCCTCCAACCGCTATACAACTCGGAGAGCGTCAAGACGGCGCGCGCCGCAGCGACGCAACAATACGAGGCCGCCAAGCAAAATGCGGGTGAAGGTGAGGAGGTCGCCACTCCTGTCATCGCAACTCAGACCATCGTTCCTGGACTGCACGCTGATATCAACGAACCCGCAATGAACGGGCTCTACACCAGCAAACTGAACGCAATCAAAAGCGGTCAAGCCTCCCCTGCGGACGGCAAGTATCCGGTAGTCAACAACCGCCCACCGTTTGTTGTGCCACCTATGATCGACCCGGCCGGAAAGAAGCCACCCAAGTTTGGGACCGTGGAACCCATCGCCGTTCTGCTCGTGAATCGATTTGTCATTCCGTTTGAATTGACCGCGATTCTTCTCCTGGCCGCCATCATCGGCGCCGTCATCATCGCCAAGAAGCGCCTGTAGGCAGGAGGTCACGATGGAAATCACGCTCTTCCATTACCTGGTCCTTGCCGCCGCCACGTTCTGCGTGGGGATGGTTGGCGTTCTGGTCCGGCGTAATGCAATCACGCTCTTCATGTGCATCGAGCTGATGCTCAATTCGGTGAATCTGACGTTCATCGCGTTCAGCAAATATCGAGTCGACTTCGATGGTCACATTTTTGCGTTCTTCGTCATGGCAGTCGCGGCCGCAGAAGCCGCGGTTGGCCTTGCTTTGATCATTCACATCTTCCGGCATCACCGAAGCGTGAACGTCGACGAGGCTAACGAGCTAAGACTTTAGACCGAGGACACCACGCTCTTTGAGCGCGAGTGGGTGCTATGGAACAAATTTTCTCCAATGACTTTCACTACCTGGGCTTGATCGTCCTGTTCCCGTTACTTGGGGCGATCATCAATGGTGTGTTTGGGTCAAAACTCCCGAAGTCGGTGGTCGACATCATCGCCAGTGGCGCGGTGTTGCTTTCGTTCTTCTTCTCGATTCTATCGGTCAACATCCTCGTTCAGAGCCCTGATTCCGTTCTGACGTACACCGCGTATCAGTGGATTTACACAGGTTCACTGTCGCTGGACATCGCATTCATGCTCGACCCGCTGTCCGCGATGATGATTCTCATCATCACGGGTGTCGGTTTCCTGATTCACCTCTATTCGACAAGCTACATGGCCGAAGACCCGGCCAAGTGGAAGTACTTCTCGTATCTCAACCTCTTCGTCTTCGCGATGTTGCTGCTGGTTCTGGGTAAGAACCTGCTCGTGACCTTCATCGGTTGGGAGGGCGTCGGCGCTTGCAGTTACTTGCTGATTGGCTTCTGGTACACGGACGACGAGAAAGCCGCCGCCGGTCAGAAAGCCTTCATCGTCAACCGAATCGGGGACTTCGCATTCATCGTCGGCATCCTGCTGCTCTACAGCGAAACCGGCACCTTCGACTATATCCAAATCCACGAGATGGTTACCGGAAGCGCAGCCATCGCAATCGCCCCAGTGGCGGCTCCCGCAGTTATCCTGATATTCATCGGCTGCACAGGTAAGAGCGCCCAATTCCCGCTCTACACCTGGCTCCCAGACGCAATGGCTGGCCCAACGCCGGTTTCCGCACTTATCCACGCGGCGACGATGGTGACGTCGGGTATCTTTCTATTGTCCCGACTCAATGGGCTCGTCTCGATGTCCCATGAAGCGATGTGGATTATCGCGATTGTCGGCGCAATAACGGCGTTCTTTGCTGCGACGATGGCCCTGGTCAACAACGACATCAAAGGCGTGCTCGCCTATTCAACCGTCAGCCAGCTTGGTTACATGTTCATCGGTATCGGAGTCGGCTCCTTCGTGGGAGCCGTCTTCCATCTGATGACACACGCCTTCTTCAAGGCTTGCTTGTTCCTTGGTTCTGGCTCGGTAATCCACGCCATGGGTGGCGAACAGGACATTCGGAAAATGGGCGGCTTGAAGAAGTGGATGCCAGTGACGCGCATGACGTTCCTCGTTGCATGCGTGGCTATCGCGGGTATTCCCATTATCGGCGCTGGCTTCTTCTCGAAAGACCTCATTCTCTGGGGAGCATTGAGCAACGTCCATGCGGCACAAATTGAGCCGGTGGCAGCGGGCGGAATCCAAGTCCAGTACCTGATTTCCCAAGCGCTTCCAGCCATTACTTCTGGCTCCGCCTTGGAAATCGCCACGATGGCTGAAGTCATCAGTTGGGTTGTTTACCTGCTTGGTGTTGTGACCGCGTTCATGACCGCTTTCTACATGTTCCGATTGTATTTCCTCACTTTCGAAGGTGAGTGTCGCGCGGACGAAGAAACGCAGGCTCACTTGCACGAGTCGCCGCCAGCCATCTTGATTGCTCTCATCGTGCTTGCCGTCCTCAGCTTTATTGGTGGATGGACCGGTTGGCCGCATGTCTGGGCACCTGAAGGTGCAGCGCATTACATGCTGGCGTTTGAACACTGGTTCGACCCTGTCTTCCAGACAACGCAAGACTACCGAATCGCGAACCGATTCGGTGACGGCTACGCTGCGTGGGAATGGGGCTCCATCATTGTTGGCTCAACCATGGCCTTCTCGGGCGTCGGATTGGCTTATCTATTCTACCGAAAGCGCCCAGGACTGCCGCGTGCGGTATCCGAGCGCCTCGCAAAGGTTCACACAGCGCTGCTCAATAAGTGGTGGGTCGACGAAATCTACGACTTCCTCTTTGTGAAGCGCGCCATTCAGGCCGGAAAGGCCTCCTACGATTTCGACCGGTTCTTCCTCGACGGACTGCTGGTCAACGGCGCCGGCTTCGTAACGGCGAGCTTGGGTAAAGCGATGCGTCACCTACAGAGCGGTGATGTTCAGCGCTATGCGACGTACATCGTACTCGCGATTGTTCTCGCTCTCATGGCGCTTCTCTAAGCGGAAAGGATTTCGACGATGTTTGAAATGATGACTACACCGCTGCTGGGAGCACCACTTGTCGCCGACGGAGGCATTCCGTGGCTGACGCTGACCACGTTCCTGCCGCTCTTAGCCGCAATCGCATTGGCGTTTGTTCCAAAGCAGCAATTCAATATCCACAGAAACGGTGCCCTCCTTGCGTCGCTTACGACGTTTCTGGTCAGCATTCCGATTCTGTTCAACTTCCAAGCCCGAATCCCAGTCGCAGAAGGCCAGCCCTTCACTTTCCAACTCATGGAAGGTCCAATCGAATGGATTCCATCGCTTGGGATAACCTACACGCTTGGCATTGATGGCATCAGCCTCTGGCTGGTCATGCTGACGACCTTCACCTTACCAATCGCGATTCTCTCGACGTTCTCGGCCGTAAACAAGAACGTCAAAGAGTACATGATTTCCCTGCTCATCCTTGAAACCGGCATGATCGGCGCGTTGGTCTCGGTCGACGTGTTCCTGTTCTACGTGTTCTGGGAGATGATGCTGATTCCGATGTACCTCATCATCGGAGTCTGGGGCGGCGACGACCGCATCCACGCCGCGGTTAAATTCTTCGTCTATACGATGGTCGGTAGCCTCTTGATGCTGGTTGGCATCCTCTACGTCTACTTCAAGACGGACGTGAACGGTGCCCACAGCTTCCTGTTGACCGATATGTTTGCGGTTGTGCAGGGACTATCGGCTCAAGAGCAAATCATTCTTTTCGCCGGGTTCTTCCTAGCGTTCGCCATCAAAGTCCCATTGTTCCCGTTCCACACCTGGTTGCCCTTGGCCCACGTTCAAGCCCCAACAGCTGGTTCGGTGATTCTGGCGGCGGTCCTGTTGAAGATGGGAACCTACGGACTTCTACGCTACGCATTCCCGCTCTTCCCCGATGCCGTGAAGCTGTTCGCGCCATACATCGCGATATTGGCGTCCATCGGCATCGTATACGGAGCCATCGTCGCGATGGTGCAAGACGACGTGAAGAAGCTCGTCGCGTACAGCTCAGTAAGCCACCTGGGCTTCTGTGTACTAGGGCTCGTGGCGATGACGCCGCAAGGAATTCAAGGCGGGATGTTCATCATGCTCGCTCACGGCATCGCGACGGGAGGACTCTTCCTCTGCGTTGGCATTCTTTATGAACGTCGACACACTAAGAAAATCAAGGACTACGGCGGAGTTGCTAAGGCAATGCCCATCTTCGCGACGTTCTTCATGATCATGGTCTTCGCGTCAGTCGGTCTTCCTGGGCTCAATGGATTCGTCGGAGAATTCCTCGCAATCCTGGGCACCGCGCAAAGCAAGTTCCTTTGGTTCGATGCGCCGTTGGTCTCGACGATTGGCGAAGCAAGTTGGCAATTCCAATCGATGGAAAATGGCACCTTCCCGGCGCCTGGACAGATGGCTGGACCTGAGTACACCGCCCTGGCGTTCGCGGCCGTGGCTGCGAGCGGAGTCATCTTTGCCGCAGGCTACTTGCTGTGGATGTTCCGACGCGTGATGTTCGGACCGTTGACCAACCCTGAAAACCAGAAGCTGCGCGACCTAAACGGGCGCGAGATTCTCTACATGATCCCGCTGATTCTCATGGCGATTCACATGGGCGTTTTCCCGAAGTTCTACTTGAGCCGAATGGAACCGTCGGTTGACCAGTTCCTTCGATACATGGACGCAAATGTGACGGCCAAAGACACCGTCCGCGTCGAGCGTATCGACAGTTCCTACGTGCCGGTAAAATCGCTGAGACACGATAAAGGCGAAGAAGCAGAGGCAGGACAATGACGTCGATTCTCGCATTTCTCACGCCACCGCTGTTGACTGAGTACATCGCCCTGATCCCCGGGTTGATTGTAACGTTCACGGCCATCGCTGTGATCCTGCTAGACGTGGTTCACCGCGAAGAAACTTCGCGTGAATACCTCGCGTATTTCTCCGCTATCGGTCTGCTTGGCAGCATCTTCTCGTGCTGGTGGTTGTGGGATGACTCCATCGCGACTCCCGTCTTCCATGGCATGCTCTACGCCGACAAATTCGGACTGTTCTTCGCGGCCCTGTGTAGCGCAGCTGGCGTGTTTGCCGTGCTCATGTCGCCGCGGTATCTCGTCGCAAACGGGATGGACCGCGGTGAGTACTACATGCTCATCTTATTCTCGGTCGTAGGAATGATGTTCATGGCGAATTCGGCAGATCTGCTGTCGATGTTCATCGCTCTTGAGGTCATGTCGATTCCTGTCTATTGCATCGCTGCGTTCCTGCGAAAGCAATCAACGAGCGCAGAGGCGGGGCTCAAGTATTTCATCCTGGGCGCGTTCTCGACGTCGCTCTTGCTCTACGGAATTGCGCTCATCTACGGATTGACGGGCACCACCAACCTGGAAGTTATTGGGTCGACGTACGGTGCGCTGGTCGCATCGCCAGAGATTCTTTCTGCGGCCAACGGAGTGTTGGTGTTGTCGGGCATCCTGATTCTCAGCGGTTTCGCGTTCAAGATTGCGGCCGTGCCATTCCATATTTGGACGCCTGATGTTTACAGCGGCAGCCCAACCCCAGCAGTCGGCTTCATGGCCACCGGCGTGAAAGCGGCAGCGCTGGCGGGCATGCTTCGCTTGCTTGTTGCTGCGTTCTTCAACGAGACCGCCCGTGGTGGTTTCTTCGGCATGGGCTGGATTGACCTGCTGTTCGCATTCGCGCTCGGCAGCATCATTTTGGGCAATTTGGTAGCCATCGCGCAAACCAGCGTGAAACGGATGCTCGCCTACTCGTCCATTGCACACGCCGGTTACATCTTGGTCGGAATCGTGGCCGCCAACGCGACCAATGATTACTTCCTCTACAATGACACGGTCCTCTTCTACATCCTGGCCTACACCGTGGGTACGGTTGGCGCCTTTGGCGCGCTCGCGTATCTGCGCAAAGATTCCGGCGATGTAGAGACCTACGAAGACTTAAGCGGCATCGGGTTCAAATACCCCGGGATCGGTCTAATCATGACGGTCTGCATCCTGAGCAGCGCTGGAATCCCGCCGACGGCCGGGTTCTTGGGCAAGCTCTACGTCTTCCGCTCCGCCGTTGATGTTGGCGCATCGACCGGTGAAACATCGTTCATCGTACTGACGGTTGTGGCCGTGCTGTTCTCGGTCGCGGGTATGTTCTACTACCTCAAGGTTTTGGTGTTCATGTACATGAAGCCGGCCGAATACGAGGTTCACGCGCTCGAAAATACTGGCGCAAAGATGGCACTGTCCGTATCTGCCCTTCTATGCCTGTATCTCGGCATCTTCCCCGATAGCGCCATCACCGCAGCTCGAGAGTCGATTGTCGATATGCGTGGTGCGCCTGCGGCTGTCGAAGCTCAACTTGAGGCTGGGCGAAAGCAATTGGCGGATGAAGCAGCGAAGGAAGCTCGCGGCGCCGTTGAACCACAACGCATCCCAGCAGAAGAGCCGCCGGCGGGCATTTAACCGCGTGCGGCTCTGAGCGCCGCAATCACGTCTTTTCTCATTTCAGCAGCAGAGGGGTAACGCGCGTCCGGGTTCGATGATAATGCCCGCACAATGACACGAGCGGTCTCTGGCCGAATCCCTTTGAGCTGGCCGGGGTCCAAGCGCGGAAACTCGCCCAGGTCCCGTGGGTCCTTCTGCGTGACTGCATGCCACAGCGTCGCCCCGAGTGTGTACAAGTCAAATCGCGAGTCGATGTAGGCCTCGCGCCCTTCCGCTTCAGGTGCGGCATAACCTGGCGTGATGCATCCAGCTGTCGGATCCGTCGTTTTGCCGCCGAGCCGCAATGTCACCCCGCCGAAGTCGATGAGCGTGAAATAGTCGTGATGGCTGACCAAGATGTTGGCGGGCTTGAGGTCTTGATAGATGAAGTAGCCCGTGTTTGGCCCGAAATCCTTCTCACGATGCATTCGAATGAAGATGGTGAGAAGTTCTCGAGCAAGTCCCATCAGGTTCTCGTCGAGCCGCGCCCGAAATTCGGGCCTCTTCATCGCATCCTCTAGAATCTCGCCCTCGATGTACTCCATCACCAGGAAAGGCTCGTTCGACAGATATTTCGATGGAATATTGTACTGTCCGAACTTCCCCTCGTATGCGGGGTCTAGCGTGAGTGAGCGGTCGTAGAAGAAGTGGTTTGCGGAGGGGATATTGTTCAAGCCTTCGTTGCGAAATCGCACGAGGACCTTCTTCTCCCATTCCAGAATTCGCCGAGATTGCTCGATATGCGCCACAGCCTCGTCGACTGTGTAACGCATCGCGCGGGCGCGCGGACCGGCATCGTAGCGCGTCGTTTTGATCAAGACCTTGTTTTCAGCGCAACGCGTGTCGAGCGCTTCGAACAAAAGCCCCATCCCACCAGAATCGGAGAAGATGCGTTGGACGGAAAACCGCCCCTCGCAAAGTGAAAGTGGGAAGTCCACCTTAAGCGTTCGTTTCGAACTTCATGGCGTAGGCGCCAGACAACACGATGACGTCGCCATCAGATAGAGCGCGGCGATCACCGAGCGACAGCAAGTCCGAATTCAACTGCGTACCCGCATGCGACACGACATAAAGCGTGTAGTTTCGGTTCTGTCGATAGATGTAGACATGCTTTCGCGACACCAAGGCGTCGTAGTCATGTTCAGAAAGGTCGACATCGGGATATGCATCCGCGACCGGGTCTCGGCGACCGATGAGGGTTTCGTCGGTCTCAATCGAGTGGACCATGACTGGCTCGCGATTGACGTACAGAGTCAGCGTTGCTGGCTCTGGGAGCGTGCCTGGAGCAGGCAGTGGTTCCATCTCGGGACGTTGCCGCTGCTTTGGTTGGAAGGCAGCCTCGAACGCCGCAGACGTCGCAGCAGCCGCTTCGGCCGCAGCCGCCGCAGCAGCCGGGTCTTCTGCTGGCTCGCCAGCGTCTTCGTCTTCATACCCGGCAGGTGGCTCAGGATGAAGTTCCTCACCATTCGGACCGAATCCGTCTTCAAATTCAGGGCTACCCTCGTAGTAGGCCTGACCGTCTACGTGGGAGTACAAGACGGCGCGATGGTCTTCATCCGCAGCTGGTGCTTCGTAGTCATCTCCATCCGCATCGAATTCGTCGGCCGGCTCTTCCCCATATTCGTGGTCAGCACCGGTGTCTTCGCCAACAAATTCGCCGTCTTCTGACCCGCCTTCGGCTTCGTCTTCGTCAGAAAACTCGTCATCCGCATAATCTTCGTCGCCGGATGCGTCGTCGAGCTCTTCCGCGCCGGTGGCCTCGTCTGCGAAGTCGTGGTCAGCACCAGTGTCTTCGCCGGCGAACTCATCGTCTGCTTCTTCGGCTTCGGACTCCGCAGCGTCGAATTCGTGGTCAGCACCAGTGTCTTCGCCTACAAACTCGTCTTCGCTGTCGTCTGAGTCAGCAAACTGATCTTCTGCCGCGTAGTCTTCAGCTGCCTCTTCGGCTGCATCCGATGGGTCGGTGGCGAGGTCGCCAACTTCGCCCTGCTCTTCGACGTCTTCGTCTAGGAGGCGTTCACCACAAGCTTCGCAGAAGACTGCATCCGAATCGTTCGGCGTATCACAGACGGGACAGATGTTGGACATCGGGTATCTCCCAAGTAGTCGATAACAGGTGTGTTACTTGTTTGCGCACCAATCGGAGGCCAAAACGTCATTTGCCTGACTCTTCAGCGCTTCGATTCGTGACATGATTTCTGAGTGCTTCATCGTGGAGCCTTCATTCGTCATGTACGACTTGTCGGCGCCCCCGGTCGAAGCAAGGGCGTTCAATGCCTTGTAGGCTTTATCCGCCATCGATTTGCATCGCTCAGCCCGTCCAGCAGTACGGTGGAAGTCCGCACGGCCCATGTAATGAGCAGCGTGATTGTATGCCCGCGCGACGTCGGAGCCGTCTGCCTCGCACGTGATGTTCTTATCTTCCGAGCCACAACGGCTAGTCTTCAAGGTTGCGTTCTTGCGGTACACCCGCACGTTGCCCTTCTTGAAAAGCTCGCTGTTGGTACGCTGCTCGTACTCAAACGGACCGTCCATGGAGATAGCATCCGTCTCCTGAATCCACGCGACACCAGACCGAATTGCGTTTTGTACTGGTGAAGGCGCATTGGACTCGGGTGGCACTGCCTTACAGTCGACGACCGTCGCTGCACCTGGGTCAGGGTCTTGGGCGTTTACGCTGGTGATTTGATACTGGCCGAAACGGTTCGTCCCGGTTTGCGCAGCTTCAATCGCCAGTGGGTAGAAACCGCATCCTGTATAGGTTTTCGACATGTCTTCAGCCGCAGGCGGCTCGTCCTCAGCTTCGATACGCTTCTGTGCCATGTTGACTTCGCAGAATGCGATCTCAGCGGGAACATCGATGATGCCCGTGCCATTTGGACGCTTGCCCACATATTGAGTGGAGGTTTGGTCCAAGCTAATCGCGCGTTCCAGACTCGCCTGGTACTTGCGATAGAGGTCGTCCGCCATCTGAGCGTCTGCCGACGAGGATGCTCGTTTGCAGGACTCAAACGCATCTTGCAGCGAGTACAACGAGTCAGCGCTCGCGTTCTTCGTGCGTGAGTCGTTCGTCACGTATTGGGTCGCCGTCTCGCCGCCAATCTTGGCGAATCGAATGTCCAGCGTCCGGATGGCGTTCTTGATAGGCTGAGCTTTTTCGTGGTTCTGAACATCCGGCGATGCCTGAAGGTCGACCAAGGCCACCGCTTCGTAGCGACGGGTCATGTAACCTTCGTAGTCGCGAGCATCGAGCTTAGCTTCCATGTCGTTGACCGCCGAGATTGCGTCACGAATCCCACGGGGATCGGAATCGCTGTACTCGAGCTCAATCTTTTGCTCGTCTTCGCCCTGCTCTGCCATTTCAGCATTTTTCTGCTGCATGGTTGCAAGCCGGTCTGGGTTCACACCACAGCCGGCAAGAAAGCTGATTGCCACAAGTGAAATCATCAATTTGCGCATCGACCGCTCCTTATTCGTCAGTCGGAAACAATTCTTTTGAGGTCATTAATGCGTGCTGGTTGGATCTACATAACACGGAGCGGCAGAAAGCCAAAGATGTGAGACTAAATTAGGCTGCTCGCATCCACCAATTGCACGCCGGAGTCTCGCTTCTGCGTGCTTCGGTGCCGAGTGTAATTCATGTCTTCTTGCGACAGCGAACCGGCGTTGGCGTATTTTGATTTTAGGGTCTGGTAGTGCCCAGCCATCTCCGCGTCGCCGAGCTCACGATACCGTTCGCTGAGGATGTCGAAGAGCATGGCAGCATGCTGATGCTCCTGTTTGTCCATCGAAGAATCGAGTTCCTCGATAAGACGGCCAATCTCGGCCTCATCGAATGCCTTTTCAACCTCGCCGTTAATCTGCGCGATGGCCTGAGGGTCATCCGTGTAGTTCACCACAACTGACTGCGTACTGGAACCCTGTGTTACCCCCAAGGCGGGCACATCGTAGACAAGCTCCGCCTTGATGATACGCACCTTCCCTGCCTCCCGAGACGGCACCGTTACCGTGACCAGATACGCATATTCTTTGTCCTTTTCGACGGAACCGATTGGAATGGAGATGGTGCGAACGTCACCAGGTAACTTCATCTTACCAAGATAGGAAATCTCAGGACTAAAACGATACCCTCGATTCGCGCGAATCTGCGGCGTGAACGTCAATTCCAGCGAGACATTCTTCGCAACCGCGTTCGTTACGTTCTGAACCCGTTGTTGGAAGACTTTTCGGATGTCATCGGGACGCTCGACGTACTCGGTAAATCCATTTGAGTACGACACGAGACGTTGCATGAACTTGTAGTCAAACTCTTTGCCGAATCCCAAGGCATCGATACCAATGCCTTTCATGCTCACCTCAGCTGCCTTCATCAGGCAGTTCTCGGGCACGCCCGTGACCTGACCGTCCGTAAACACGATGAGCTTTCGAACTTGGTTTCGGTCAGGAACCGACAGCAGATGGTCAGCGGCCTTTTCGATGCCATACTCCATATCCGTCCCACCGCCTTGGAATTCATCGATAATCTCGATCTTCTTCCGGACATCGGCGAGGGTCGACCGGTCAACGACTAAGGTTGGCTCAACGATGTCGTATGCCACCGATTGGAATGCGACGACGGTGATGTAGTCCCCGGGACGAAGCTGGTCGATGGCGGCCGAAGCAGCTTCCTTCAGCGCGCCCATTTCTTGAGCACGCATCGACGAGGAAACGTCCAAAACTAGCGCCATGTTTGTGGAAAGCGCTGGCTCAGAGTCACCGCCCATACTTCGAAGTGCATTGGAAGCGTTGACCTTGAGCAATACCTTCAGGTCCGTTTCGTCTTGCGAAATCGACACGTTCGGGCGGTCGACAACATAATCCAGGAGAATTTCTTCAGCCATTGTTCAGCGTCCTTCGTTGGTTTGGGCCGAGTGTAAGCACCCACCTCAACACCGACAACCGCGGAGTTCTGCTCAAACAAAGATCAGAATTCACACTAACAGAACAATCCAACTGTATGATTCCTTAGTATCTGCGCGAGCTTGAAGCCCTCCCTTGTTGATTCGGGCGTGGTCTTCGGATAACTTTTGAAGCAGAACAATAAATTACAAGGAGAGACGTGATGAGATCACGTTCACCTCATGGAGCGGTAAAGTGCGTCCTTGGTGCACGCGTGTGCCTGCCTTTCCTCGCCCCGCCGGATGCAGATGCGTAGCTCGACCCAGATTTTTAGGATGTTCAAATGAAGATTCAGCTAGTCATTTCGGTGCTGCTTGCGCTCTTTCTCTGCAGTTGTGGCGACGACGAGCAACGCGAGCCACCCGATATTGAAGATCCAGACATGCAGATGATGGACATGGGTGACGACGGCGAGCCGGACGCAGACATGAATGCTGGCGACGACGGCCCGGCTCTTGAACCAGGCGTCACCATCACCCCCGTCGGCCACGCCATGAAGATCGGAGAGAATTTTCGCTTCAACGTGGAGGTCTTGGACACCGACCTGATGGTGGTGGAACCCCCCGAAATCACGTGGTCAGTCGAAGACGACACCATCATCGAAATCGATGACGCCGGCCTTGTTCGTGCACTTGAGGAAGGTCGCTCATTGGTCACGGCGCAGTGGGAAGATTTCACAGGCACCGCTGAAGTGCGCGTGATTGGGCGATTTACACGCGTGGCCACCGGAGACGAACACACCTGTGCAAACACCACTTCGGGCACCGTGCTGTGTTGGGGCGCAAACGACCAGGGACAGCTGGGGCGAGACACCGATAGCGATAGCCCGATTGCCCTCATCGTAGATACGGACCTCGAACTCTTTGGCCTCGTCGCGGGAAGCCAGCACACGTGTGGGACCACGAACATGGGTGAAGCCTACTGTTGGGGAGCAAACGGTTCTGGGCAGCTCGGTGATGGGACCACCAATAGCTCAGAGTCGCCCGTGAAGGTCGACACAATGATCGCGTTTGAGAGCCTCTACGCCCGCGGAAATCTCACGTGTGGTCTTGATGAGGACTTCAACGCCCATTGCTGGGGTGACAACTCAACGGGCCAAGTCGGTATCGATAGCATGGCGCCGTCGGTTCCACGCCCCACAATGGTGGCGGGCGGCTATTCATTCACCAGCTTGGCATTGGGAACAAATCACGTCTGCGGCGTCGCAGGCGGACTCATCTGCTGGGGCGACAATTCTCTCAACCAATTGGGCGAGGCGTCCAGCGCGCCGGTCGAGCGTGCTCCAGTGGTTTGGATGGCAGCATTTGATGTCGCATCAGGCTACACCCACAGTTGCGCAGTTTGGCAAGACAGCACGATCGGCTGTTGGGGAACATCCGAGGGCTTGGGGTCTGATTCGACGACGGCATCATCAACGCCGATCGCGGTTCAAGCTCCTGCAATGACGCAGTTTGCCAGCGTGTTCTTGGGCGCAGATCATGGTTGTGGGGTCACCACGACCATCGACAACATGTGTTGGGGCAAGAACGAGCAAGGGCAATTGGGCGACAATACAGTCGAATCCCGTTCGAACGCCGAGTTCATTCTCGGAATGCCGAACTTCGTGAGTATCTCGTCAGGCCGCGACCATTCGTGTGCCTTATCCCAAATGGGCGATGTGTTTTGCTGGGGCGCCAACAATACAGGGCAGCTTGGCGACGGAACGACCACAGATCGGCGGGAGCCGACCTTTGCGGCCACCACCAACAACCCAGCCATGTAACCCCCTGTAAATAGTAAGAATTCTGCGTTCCAACCCCATGGATAAAGGTTGAAGCAAGCTTGGTGTCTGTATAAACTTGGTTAAACAAACAATCACACCCAAAAGGAGTGCTATGAGCACATCCTCAATACCCATGCGCAAGAGCATCGCTGCGACTCTCTTTGTAGCCATGCTTCTGCTTGCCACACCCGCCATGGCACAGTGGAGTTTCATCCCTTATCCGGGGCCGATGCCCACGAATGTGTCGGACATCATGGCACTCGATGTGGACCAAGACGGACGCGATGACCTCATCATGGTCGAGAACACTGGCCGCATCTTCTTCCACCGAAACCTCGGACCCAGTGTTTTCAGTACGGTCTGGCAATCACCGATGTCGACCAATTGGGTTGGTCTGGAGTCAGGCGACTTTAACAACGATGGGTTTCCTGACCTGGTTCTGTCCGACTTCACGACTCGTGAAGCCTACGTCTGGTTAAACACGGCTGGCACGGGATTCACGCTGGGATACACGACCGTTACCCCTCCACCCGCACTATCGAGCATGGGACGCGTGGGTGTCGGCGATTGGAACAACGACGGAATTGACGACTTTTTCTACTCAGAGCCACGGTTTCCCGACAACGACCTCGTTGTGTATTACAGCGACGGCTCCGGAACGTCCTTCACGACCAAAGTTCTCGTCACGGCGACGACTTGCATCACGGGAATTGATACGGGTGACCTCGACGGCGACACCGATGTTGACCTCTACCTATCCGGGTGCGCGAACACAGACAGCTTTATCTACGAGAATGTCGCGACGGACGCCCAGCTTCGCTACACGAATGCGTACATGGGCGTACTGGGCGGTGGACCGTCCGATGCCAAATTCATCGACTGGGACATGGACGGCGACCTGGACATCATGTCCATCAACGACAGCGAAGATAGCAAAACCATATATAACGAAGGTGGATGGACATTCTTGGAAGTTCTCAATTGGAGCCAAATGCCAGGAGGCAACCAGTCGTCGCTGACGTTTTTCGATTACGACATGGATGGAGACTTGGACGTCGCGCATGCGAACACGCTTCCCAACGGACTCTCAATCCACGAGAACCAAAACACGGGAACCGCAAATCCCGTGTATGTGGAGGCGGCGGGCAGCTCATGCAGCGCGACCGCTGCCATCGACATCGATGGCGATGGTGACTTGGATATCGTGACGGCCTGTTCTGGTTCGCTGATCCACGTCGCAGTGAACGACTTCACGCTATGTCCTCCAGAAGTCTGCGACGGGATTGACAACGATTGTGATGGCATGGTCGACGAAGGCCCAGGTTTGTGCGGTGCTGGGCAGCAATGCGTCTTTGGTACCTGCTTCGTAAACTGCATGACCACCGGTGACTGCGGCGGCATGGAAGTCTGCTACGACGACCAATTCCGGTGCGGTGATGCGGCCGATCCGTGTGACAGCATCACATGCCCCATGACCGATGTTTGCTACAAGGGAACCTGCTTTACCCAGTGCACATCGGATGCGCAGTGCGACCCAATGTCCGAGCGTTGCTACCAATCGGGACGCTGTGGCGCGATCGACCCATGTGCAGGGGTGCAATGCCCCGTGGGGGAGATCTGTCACGAGGGCTCCTGCTTCCAAGCGTGTATGTCCAACGGCGACTGTGCGCCGCCCAACGACTGCTTCGCTGGGCGTTGCACGGATGATCCCTGCTTCGGTGTGGATTGCCCCGTTGGTGAGGTTTGCTACGGCGGATCGTGCTTTTTATCCTGCAACGACGACTCACAATGCGACCCGGCCGACCTTTGTTATGATGCGAAACGCTGCGCAGTCTCGGCTTGCGAGGGCGTTGATTGCCCAGAAGGCGAGATTTGTTATGGCGGGTCCTGCTTCGATCCCTGCTTCAATAGCGGTGAATGTGGAGCCGACAGTTGCTTCGATGACCACTGTGCCTCCGATCCTTGTGATGGGGTGCAATGCGGCACCGGCCAAACCTGTCATCAGGGAACGTGCTTCGACGTCTGTGGCACGACCGCTGATTGCGATGACCCCAATGACATCTGTTATGACAGCCGTTGCGCAGACCAAAGCGACCCTGAATGCGATGGTGTCATCTGCCCCAACGAGGAAGCCTGCTATCGCGGGACCTGCTTTGAAACCTGCAACGATGACGGCGACTGCACGCCGCCAAACACGTGTTATCAAGGCTCGTGCGTCCCGCCCGGATGCCCATTCGGATGCCGTACCGGTGAGGTTTGTTATCAAGGTGCATGCTTCACGGCGTGCATGAACGATGGCGACTGCACACCGCCAAACGAATGCTACGAGGGCCGTTGCGCAGCAAACGAGTGTGAGGCGCTCGCTGACACGCTTATCACCGCGTACGACATGAACCATCCATTCCGCGACTTCAACAAATTCCTGCTCGTCGAGCAGGACCAGAAGCCATGGCACTGGATTCGTCCAGTCACCGACTCCACGGGAACCGTGGATATCACCACGTTTGCTGACATCACTGGCGGCATCAGCATGGCACCAGTCCATCAAGCGCAGACTGCGCGCATGATCGTGTATCTCGACCCCACGGACGACCGCTACTACCTGTGGCTAAGCCATGGAGCGAGCGCCGGCCAAGGTGCTGCGACTGCGACCTATTCGATTCGCGGGTTCAATGCGACCGATAACATCGAAATCATCGACGACACAGGCGATGCGGAGTCTTACTACCGCGCAAGTGATGATGGCAGCCCGTATCACTTGCAGGTCTTAATCACGACCGATGCCAACGAGACCGGGGGCGTCGTGATTGGCCCACTCGAACGTAACAATGACTGGTCGCTCGAGGTCTATGCGGCGTTCAGCGGCGATATCACGACGTGGGAAAGCTACAACGGTGAAGCGGATTATGGCATCGAGTTGAACCCCAATTTCAGCGTTCGATTGGCAAATACCAACCTGACGAACACCGAACCGCTGACGCCGTTTACCGGCCTACCCTGCACCCGAAACGATGTTGGCATCTGCCAACGCGGCACTGCGCTGGAATGCGTTGCAGGCGAGGTACGCTGCTACCAGACCGTCTCGGCCAAAGACGAAATCTGCGATGGCTTGGACAACGACTGCGATGGGCTGGTCGATGACCTTGACCCTGACCTTGAGATCCCGGTTGTCTTTGCTCGAGCCGATGGTGCAACAGGCTACCTTGCGTGGCCGACCTACGACACAAACTCGACCGTCGCGGACGTCATCAACTATACGCCACACACGCCTGGAGACGACCGGGAAGGAAGCGGAAATGTCATCCGAAAGAACGGAATGCCACTGCAAACCGATCCCTACCGAAGCTACATCTTCGCCCATCGAAACATGGACAGCGGCGCCATCAACGGCGTCATGATGCACGGCCAACGGATTGTGGGTGCAGCCGCCAATCCGCTCGAAGACCAATACGTCGAGTTTCACCTCGAGACGAAGGACTTCAGCTACTACGAAGAGATGTTCATCAGCTTTTATGACGACCGTGCGCCGTTCAATGGGACTGACAAGGTCGTCGAGCGATTTGATGACGACGATGACCGCATGGAACTCAGCTGGGTCGTTGACCGCGATTCCAACGGCGTTGACGCGACGTGGGAGTCTGATTCTGCAGCCGTACAATCAGTCTGGTCCGGCGACGATGTGACCGTTCGATACAAGTATCGGACCTTGGAAGAAGACGACGATGTGCAGATCATGTGGAGCGCCTACGCGCCGATACGCGGGGTGGTCAATGTTCCCTCGTCCCGTGTCCGCTTCAAGATCGTAGGCCTCCCACCAGAGGACACATTCTGTGCGGCCGACACCCCGTCACTTGGCTGCGAATTCGCGCGCTACGAGTGCACTGGCGGCAAGGTCGTCTGTGGTGCAGCTGACCCCTCCATCTGTGGCGGCAGCTGCATCGACGCCGACGGCGACGGTTACGCCGTCTTCGACGCCGACCTTTGCCCGACTGGTGAGGACTGCGACGACTCGAACCCAGCGGTCAATCCTGGGGCGGACGAGCGTTGCAACGGTTTGGATGATGATTGCGATGGAAACATCGACCTGAAGACAACTGGCTGCCCGGGCGGCGCCGCAAACTGCGGTCCGACTGAGTGTGGATTTGCAATCTCATGTCAGTGCCCAGATGGACCAGACCTGCCTGACGATCCGCCGTCCATCCCATGTCAATGTGGTGCAGGCCTAGAAGAGTAGCGACTAGCGGAGCATCATCTTGCCCATGTAGATGATCTTGTCGCTCAGAAACACTGGCATCGTGGGAGGCGGGTTCAACGACTTAACGCCCTTATGTTCCACGCCGATGATCAAGATTCCGAGGTCATCCTGAGCACGTCGTTGCAGCGCGCGGAAATCCATCTGGTCTCCGTCCATCAACTCAACTGGAAGCGTGCTCGCGTAGATATTGTCGCCAGACGTGATGACCAGGTCGGAGACGATCGTGCCCACGCCGGGATTTCCGGCCGTATGCGCAATCATGCTGCACCCGACGCGCGCGGTTTCAATGACCTCGTCCGCCCCAGCGATGACCGCGTGTTTGTAATTCTCCGGGTCCAAGATCTCGGCCACGATATGCAGCGGCTCTTCACGTTCAATTCCTGAGCGCTCAACGAAACTTCGCATCGTGAATATCGTTAAGACGGTCACACCATCTCGCGCACCAATCGTTGAACCCTTGTGTTCATCCGCCACCACGACGGCCGTCCGCGCATACTGCAGACGGATCTTGTCGTATTGGTCCTCTTTCGTGAAATCGCCCTGAACCCATAAGATGTCAGAATCCAAGTACTCCGGTTTCTCGCGATAGGCGAAGACCAGCACTTTCGGCGGATTTGGCGCGTTTTTGAACTCTCGCCGCATCTCCTGAAGCGTCATGGGGACCTGGGAGTTCCAGCCCACCAAGACGATATGATCTGCGAGTGACGACATACGTACTTGCTCCTGTCGTAGTGGCAGCAGATGCCCCACCAAAGTTGAGCTGATAACACCAGCAAACATAGCCACGACGAACATGCCCGAGAACATCAGTATCGCGCCGATGACGCGACCACCTGTGGTCTCAGGCGTAATGTCTCCAAAGCCCACCGTTGTGATGGTCACGATCGACCACCATAACGTGTCCCCAATATGGCTGATGTTCTTGTTGATTCGATATTCGGCCAAGAACATCATGATCGAGGCCAATGTCACTGTCCCAAACAGGTACGCTGTCGCGACCGCGAACAACAACACATTGTCTCGAAACGCCGCAAACAGAGTCTCTACGGGACGCGCAAATCGGAAGAACTGCACCGACCGCAGAAGGCGTAATAATCGCAGAATCCGCAGTGAACGCAGGAAGGGAAACAGCGGCAGAAGCGCGACCAAGTCCACCAATCCCCACGGGGACAGCATAAATTTCAGCCGACCGACCAGCCAGTACCTAAGCTTCTGGAAATTCGTCAGCTTGACGGACTTTGGGTAGGTCTCCTGCACAACCCACAGACGCCCCAAGTACTCGACCAGGAAGATGGCCAGAACCACATCATCGATGAGGCGGAGCGTCGCGAGCTCTTCATTTGCCGGGTTTGCCTGAACCTCATAAACGACCAATCCGACACTGAGCAGAATCAGCGTGTTAATGAACCGGTGGAACCACACGTAGCGTGCGTCCTCCGGGTCATTAAGAATGCGCCAAGCTTGAAGCCGGATGTTCATGGCATGCTCAATATGGGGATGCGTCCACCAGAACCTCGCGCGGTTTACAGCCATCCGCCGCACTTACGATGTTCTCGGCTTCCATCATCTCAACCATTCGTGCGGCGCGGTTGTAACCGACGCGCAGCTTGCGTTGGATTTTGGAGATCGAGGCTTGCTGCGATTCCACCACCAGCCGCACCGCGTCCTCGTAGTGTTCGTCGCGTTCCATGTCTTCGATGTTTGGCCCGTCTTCGTCTTCTTCGACCAAGATAGACTCGTCGTATTCGGGCTCGCCCTGCTCTTTGAGGAAGTCGACCATCTGATCGATTTCTGTCTCAGAGACATATGCCCCGTGGACGCGTGTCAATGCACTCGACCCAGGTGGAACGAACAGCATATCGCCGTTACCCAACAAGTTTTCGGCACCGTTGGAATCCAAGATAACGCGGCTATCGATCTTGCTGGTCACACGCAGCGCAACACGGGTTGGGAAGTTCGCCTTGATAAGGCCGGTCACCACGTCAGTAGACGGGCGTTGTGTAGCCAGAATCAGGTGAATCCCAGCCGCGCGAGCCTTCTGGGCAAGTCGTGCAACGGCGGTCTCGACATCTTTTGCGGCCGTCATCATCAGGTCGGCGAACTCGTCCACGATAACCACAATGAATGGAATCTTTTGGTGACGTGCTTTGCCATTGGCGTCGATTCCGAGCTGTGCCATCGCCTCAGACTCTTCGCGACCCTCCAATTGGTCGAGCTCGGCGCGCTTTGTAAGGCGTTCAACCTTCTCGTTGTAGCCCTTGATGTTTCGCACACCCATGTCAGCAAGGTTCTGGTAGCGACGTTCCATCTCTTGCACAGCCCAGTTAAGCGCGACCGTCGCCTGTTTGGGGTCGGTAACCACAGGCAGCAACAGATGCGGAATGTCAGCGTAAATGCTGAACTCAAGCATCTTCGGGTCGACCATAATCATGCGCACATCTTCAGGCGTGTGCTTATAGAGTAGACTGCAGATCATGGTGTTAACGGCGACCGACTTACCGGAGCCTGTCGCGCCAGCGACCAAGAGGTGAGGCATCTTCGCAAGGTCTGCCACGATGGGAGCACCTTCGACATCGAATCCAAGCGCCATCGGAAGCTGCATCTTCGTGTTCTTCTGGAAGACATCATCACCGATGATCTCCTTCAAGAACACCATCTCACGCTTCGGATTCGGCACCTCGATTCCCACGACGCCCTTTCCTGGGATGGGCGCGACAATACGAACCGAAATGGCAGACAACGCCATCGCCAGGTCGTCGCTGAGGTTCGCAATCTTGGAAATCTTCACGCCCGGTGCGGGGCTGAACTCGAACATCGTAATGACGGGTCCAGGGCAGATCTCCACGATCTGTCCCTCAACCTTGAAATCAGACAGCGTCTGCTCGATCTGAGCCGCCATAGCCCGAAGGTGGTCGGTATCGACGGCGTTCTCTTCACCACGCTCGAAGTTCAGGAACTTCAACGGCGGAATCGCGTACTGACCGACCTGACGCGGCTTGAAGATTGGGCCGTCTTCATCGAAGTTCTGCTCGCGCTTTCGCTTCGCGGCTTTCGATTCCACAATCTGCGGCCCGAAGTCGAGGTCCACGACCTTGACGTCTTTCCCCTTCACCTCTTCGACATTCTCGATGATGTCAGTGTCGGTAACCTCAATCTCGACGGCTGCCGATTTCTTCAATTCATCCGGCAAGTCGGGGTCTGCGGCGACCTTGGGGACATCCCCAAGTGACCAATCACGATCGCGTTCGATCTCAACCGAGACTTTTTCCATAGCGGAAAGGGCGTCTGGGATCGCTTCCGGTTCGGTCGGCGAAGCGACCTCCTCTGGCTGCGGGTCCTCGACGGTCTTCTTCGACTTCGGCTTCAGTCGGCTGAGTCGGTCGGACAGCTTCTTCTCGACCTCTTCTTCTTTGTTATCTTCGAAATCGTACTTTTCTGGCGCGATTGGCGTCGCTTCCAACTCCGCTTCAGCACGTGCAGCACCCTCGAGGTCTCGGAGCTTTTCGCGCTCTTCCTTGAGCCGCGCTCGATACTCTCGATGCACTGTGAATTTGTGCTTCGCCAGTGCCACGCCCCGGTGACCAAAGCCCAACACACGGCGAAGAATCATTCCCAGTGAAAGTCCGGTGATGAGCATGACGCCCATGAGCACGCCACCAACACCTGCGATGGACGCGCCGATCGTTCCGATCACGCTGCGAGTCAACTCACCCGAGAATTCGCCAACCAATCCACCGGGGGTATGCCCCAGCAAAATCACATCAACGAGCCAAAGGTGCGAGAGCATCGCACCGGAAATCACGAATACAAACTGGCCAGCAACTTGCGAGAGCTTCCACTCAACCGCCTTGCCTAGCAGAAGGCAGATACCCAAGAACCAGAGGATTGCGTCGAAAAAGAACGCAGCGACGCCAAAAACAAAGAGCAAAGAAGCCGCGACGTGCACGCCGAGTGGCCCAATCCAGTTCATGGGCTCCGCCGCGTCCAAATCAGCGATATCAAAACTCACCAATGACAGCAGAATCCCGAGTGCAGCCATCAGCAATACAAGGCCGGAAGCCTCACGACGAAACGCAACGGATCGCGCATCACGCAATTTCGTCTGCGCGTTCGTCTTTGCTTTCTTGGCGCTCTTCGGCTTCGATTTCGCGCGTGTCTTCTTAGTTTTGGCGGGGGGAGTAGTCTGTCTTCCCGTCGTCGATGCGGCCATGTGCCGACCCTCCGTGGTCTAGCGAAAAAAGCACGTCCGTGTGCACACCCTAAGTGGTTTGGGCTAACCTCAAATTATCAGTGAAGTAACCGCCGTCAATTTTTCTGAAGCTGTGTTACGGTGGGCACCGACACTTCCAAGCCGCACTCCACAAGGAATTGGTCCATGATTCATGAGGTCTGACGACGCGCTCGACATGTTGCGGGAGTGGTTTTCCCTCAAAGGATGGGCGCCACTTGGGTTCCAGGAAGAAAGCTGGTCCCACTACCTTGCCGGACGCAACGGTCTGATCCACGTTCCGACAGGGTCCGGAAAGACTTTCGCGGCCTATTTCGGCCCGCTGGCCCATCTACTCGAGGACCCGAAACCGGGATTGAACATCCTCTACATCACGCCGCTTCGTGCGACATCTCGCGACATTGAATTGAGCCTGCGATTGCCCCTGGAGCAGCTGGGACTTGACGGCCAAGTCAGCGTCGGAAGTCGCACCGGTGACACCTCCTCGAGTGAGCGCAGGAAACAAGCGAAACAGCTTCCGAACGTGCTCGTCACGACTCCCGAGTCTCTTCAGGTTTTGCTTTCATATGCGGACGCCAAAAAGAAGTTCCAGAACGTCAAATGCGTCATCGTGGACGAGTGGCATGAACTCATGAGTTCAAAACGCGGAACCCAGTTTGAACTCGGCGCTGCGCGCGTCAGACATTGGTCGGGCTGCAGAACATGGGCGATGTCGGCGACCGTCAGCAACTTGCTCGAAACCGCTGAGTTTGCATGCGGGACCCATTCCGACCCGGTCTTGGTGACGCAAGCGCTGGAACGACCCGTCATCATGGACACCATCGTCACGGAGAACATCGACGCCCTCCCCTGGCATGGACATATGGGTTTGAAATCGCTGAGCCAGGTCTTAAAGCGGCTCAATCCGGGCAAAGAAGCGGCATTGGTGTTCACAAACACTCGAAACCAGGCCGAGAACTGGTTTCGTGCAATCCTCGACGAAAAACCCCACTGGGAGCCATGGATGGCTCTGCATCATGGGTCCGTGGATATGGATGAACGCCGCAGGATCGAACACGGGATGAAATCCGGCGAGATTCGGCTGACTGTCTGTACGTCTTCGATGGACCTGGGCGTGGACTTCTCGCCGGTGGAGCGGGTGATTCAGATTGGATCGCCGAAGGGAATCGCCCGCGTGCTCCAACGCGCGGGTCGCGCAGCGCATAGGCCTGGTGAGCCCTGTCGAATCTCGTTTGTTCCTACCAACGCGCTGGAGTTGTTTGAGCTCGCCGGTGTTCGGCGAGCGATAGACCGCGGCATCGTCGAAGCACGCCACACTCTGGCAAAGCCCCTCGATGTCCTGGCGCAACACATGGTGACCTGCGCTCTTGGCGGCGGCATCGACCCCGATGACTTCTTCAACGAGGTTCGTCGAGCGACCTCGTACGAACATCTACAGCGAGAGGAATTTGATTGGACACTCGACCTTGTTGTGACGGGCGGGAACACGCTCAAAGCCTACGACCAGTACAAGAAGGTCATTCCCGATGAAGCCGGTATCTACCGCGTACCGGAGAAGAAGATTGCCGCCCTGCATCGATCCAATATCGGCACGATCGAAAACAGCCAATCGATCCAGGTGCGATTCAAGAATGGGATGAAGCTTGGAACTGTCGAAGAGCGGTTTCTGTCCAAACTGGAGGTCGGAGACACATTTGCATTTGCAGGTAGGATTCTGCGGCTCGACCGCCTAACCGCAAGCGATGCGTACGTCACACAATCCAAATCAGACTCCCCCCAAACACCAGCGTGGGGCGGCGGGCGGTTCCCCGTATCCACCGAATTGGCCGATGTGATGATGGAAGTCCTCGAGGACGCAAAGTCACTGAATTTGGACTGCCCAGAGCTTGAGCTCGCGCTGCCCGTGATTGAGCGACAGTTGGCTGTATCGACTTTGCCGACACGAAATGAACTCTTGGCCGAGATCTTGGAGTCCAAAGATGGCCATCACCTGTTTCTGTATCCATTCGGTGGATGGCTCGCCAACGAAGGATTGGCCACGGTGCTTGCGTACAGGATGGGCCAACATCGCAGCGCGAACTTCTCCCTCGGCGTGAATGACTACGGCATCGAGTTCATGTCCGCGACGCCCTTCCCGTTTCGCGAGATGCTGGAGTCTGGAGTGTTGTTCGAAGGCGAATCAGACGCGTTAGTTTCCGAAACCGAACTGGCGGTCAATCTCACCGAACTGACTCGCCGCGCATTTCGTTCCGTGGCAAGGGTTTCCGGCCTGGTCAACGAAGGGCTTCCTGGTCGGCGAAAGAAAGCGAAACACGTCGAGACTTCGTCGTCTTTGCTGTTTGATGTGTTTCAACGCTGGGACCCTGAAAACCTGCTCTTGGCTCAAGCTCGCCGCGAAGTGTTTGAGAAACAACTTGAGGTATTTCGGATTGAACGTGCGCTGACACATATGAAGAATGCCAACCTCGTGATCATCGATACCCCACAGCCAAGTGCACTGGCGTTTCCGCTGATGGTCACGTGGATTACCGCATCCAGAAATACGCTCCGCACGGAGTCAATTGAAGAGCGCGTAGAGCGACTGAAACGTCAATGGACGACCTGAGATTCACAATTTGCGAGCAGTTGTTTGAGGTCTGCTCGGACCGAGCTGTCTACTGGCCGGCAGAACGCACACTGATTCTTTCCGACGTTCACTTTGGAAAATCCGCGACGTTTTGGGAGTTTGGCATTCCTGTTCCGGATGACATGGAATCCACCTTGAGCCGTATCAGCACGTTGACCGAAACCCATGAGGTTGAACGCATTCTGGTTCTCGGAGATCTGATTCACAGTGACGTGGGGATGACGAGCGCGGTTATTGATGCCGTGCGGTCCTGGCGAGATGCGTTGGATATTGATTGGGAGGTCGTTCCGGGGAATCACGACCGGCACTACCCTGAAGTTTTTGATGCGTGGCGGATGACCCGATTGCCCGCGACACATCAAGAACATGGTATGTTTTTCGTTCACGACCCTGCCGACGCAGATTCGTCGTTTACATGGTGCGGTCACCTGCATCCGACGTGGCGATTTGGTCGTGGGCCCGACGCCGTCCGATTGCCATGTTTGGCCGTCACAGACTCCCGGATTTTCCTTCCGAGTTTCACGGAATTCTCGTCCGGCAGCAGGCTTCGTGTAAACGCTCGTCATGTTTGGGGATTCCTGAACAATCAGGCGATATACCTGCCTGTGGCAAACTCAGCTCAAATCTGGTGACAACAGACCACAGACACCTACATGAGGCGCATGTGTCCCGATCGGGGCAGGTGTGACACATGCGCCACACCTCGATTTGTGGCATCAAAACCACACAACAGAACCCGGATCCCCTTAAAGCACTGTTTTACTTGCGCTTTCAGCCCTCTCTAAAAGTTGGCATCTTTTTTGCTCAGTAAGAACAACGAGTAGAAAACTGTACGCTGTTCAACAAGATTGCAGCCACCAAACACATAAGTTAACGTTTTCAAGTTCTTATCAAACCCGGGTTGAGGGACCCGAAACAGCGAGAGGCAAGTGATGAAGAGAATCACGATAGTATTAGCAACAGCAGCAATGACGCTCCTCGGATGGGGAAGCGCCTTTGCACAAGATTCACCAGGGTTCGAGTGCGATAACTCGTTCGGAGCATGCGGTACTCCTAACCAATCCGGCGGCGGATGTGGTTGTGGCGGCGGCTCGATCCTTATTAACAACACGGACTTGGGTGACACCTATCAGTTCGCTGACGACTACGACGATGATGGTTGGGAAGATGATGGCGACAACTGCGCTCGCGTCTTGAACCCAGACCAGGCT
>JAUIBR010000037.1 GCA_030427705.1 bacterium
GCAAGACGACACACAGACCACCGAGACCACCGCACCAACTCCGAAAGCCGCGATTGGCGAGTTTGGCCTCGACCTCGATGGCGGGGATTCTGCCACGAAGCCCGGCGACGATTTCTTCCGCTTCGCCAACGGCTCATGGTTCGACAACTACACACTCAAGGACGACGAAGTTGTCTACGGACCGATGGTTTCGCTGCACTACCAGAGCGAAGAACAGGTCAAGACCATCATCGAGGACTTGCAGAAGCAGGAGAGCGAAAAGGGCAGCGTTGAGCAGCTCGTGGGCGACTACTTCGCAAGCTTCATGGACGTTGACGCCGTCAACGCAAAGGGTATCGAACCACTTAAGGCCGACCTGGAGCGAATCGACGCGATCAAAGACGTCAAGGGGCTGCAGACTGAACTCGCTGCTGCGGGAATCCACAACACAAACTCACCGGTCCTGGCCTCGATTCTTCCCGATGCGAAGAATCCGGACAGTTATGTAGTCTCGGTCAGCACGACCGGACTGGGACTTCCGGACAAGCAGTACTACCTGGGCGATGCCGACCAATTTAAGTCGGTACGAAAGGCGTATCAGGAACATATCGCATTGATGCTGGGATTCACCGGGGTCGATGCAAAGGTCGCAAAAGAGCAAAGCGCGGCAATCTTGGCGCTAGAGACCGAGATAGCCAAGGCGCATTGGGACAAAGCGAAGCTTCGTGACCGTGATGCAACGTACAACCCATATACCTTGGACAAACTCAAGAAGGACATCCCTTCATGGCCTTGGGAAGCACACCTGAAAACGGCGGCATTCGACCTGAGCAAGGTCGACAAAATCGTCGTCAGGGCTCCAGATACGATTCCGGTTGTCGCGGCTCTAGTGAAGAAGACCAAACTTGCGACGTGGAAAGCCTATCTGAAGTTCCACCTGCTCACGAACTTCGCACCCGTGCTTTCAGACGAGATCTACACCACTCATTTCGCGATGTTTGGAACGACCCTCAGCGGTCAGCCAGCCCCGCGCGACCGCTGGAAGCGAGGCGTTAGCCTTGTTGGTGGTCAAGAGGCGCTCGGCCAAGCCCTTGGTCATATCTACGTTGACCGCCATTTCTCGCCGGAAGCGAAAGCCAAAGTTGAAATGCTGGTACAGAACCTCAAGGCAGCGCTCAAGATGCGGATTGAAGGTCTTGAGTGGATGGGAGACGAGACGAAGAAGCAGGCGCTTGAAAAGCTTGCCGGTTTCCGCGCGAAGGTCGGCTATCCAGACAAATGGCGCTCGTTCGAAGGTGTTGATATTTCGCCGACCGACCTGGTCGCCAACAAGCGGGCCGTCGATGCCTATTGGTACAACGACATGGTTGGCCGTATCGGCACGACGACTGACAAAGATGAGTGGTTCATGCCACCTCACCAGGTCAACGCGTACTACAACCCGTTCTACAACGAGATCGTGTTCCCTGCGGCGATTCTTCAGCCTCCGTTCTTCGACCCAAATGCCGACGATGCCGTGAACTACGGCGCAATTGGTGCGGTGATTGGGCACGAGGTCGGTCACGGTTTCGACGACCAAGGGTCCAAATCTGACGCAAACGGAATCCTGCGCAATTGGTGGACAGATGAAGACCGCCAGAAGTTCAACGAACGTACAACCGTGCTCGTTAAGCAATACAACGGCTACGAAGCCGTGAAGGGACAGTTCGTCAACGGACAGCTGACCCTCGGCGAGAACATCGGAGACCTCGGCGGTCTGACGATGGCCTACTATGCGTACAAGATTTCGCTAGACGGGAAGGAACCTCCAAAGCTGGGAGGCCTGACTGGCTACCAACGCTTCTTCCTTTCATGGGCGCAAGCGTGGCGCACCAAGGAACGCGAGCAAATGACCCTGCGACGAATCAAAGCCGATCCGCACAGCCCCGCGGTCTTCCGCGTCAACGGCGTCGTGCGCAACATGGACGAGTGGTACCAGGCGTTCGAAATCCAAGAGGGCTCGAGCCTGTATCTGAAACCTGAAGAGCGAGTGAAAATATGGTGAGACAATTGATTTCAGGGATGATGGCGCTTTTTGTGGTGCTGCTCTTGGCCGCACCGGCAATTGCACAATCCGCGCCGGCACAGATCAAACCAAACGAAGAGGCAGTTCGGAAAGGGCTGGCTGACCTTGTCGAGTTCGAAGGCAAGAACTATCGAACTCAAGCCATTTCAGCGGTGGTTCTAGGTCTGACCTTCACCGGTCTGGGTGGCTATCTCCTGTACGATGGACTTGATAGCGACAGTACTGGAGAAACCGTTTTGGGGGCGACTTCGATCACGTTGGGCGTTGGACAGCTCATCATCGGGTTGATGGACCTTTTTGAAACATCCGCAATCGAAAAGACGGTGCCGGTTGTTTTGAACTCAAGTGATCCTGGCGCCGCTGGTTATGCAGTACTCTCTTTGTCGGCCGAGAATGGCCACAAAAGACGAATTCGCTCCGGCATCACATCCATAGCGACCGCAATTGGCACCGGGCTCATGATTATCCCGGTGGTTCAAGACGAATCGGAAGAAGGCTATGGCGGGCTGTCCGACACCAGCTGGTACATTATCCTTGGATCCACTGGCGCACTGTCGCTCTACAACGGTGTCGTTTCGTTGATTCGTCCGAGCATACCTGAGCAAATCCTTGACAACGTGAACGCTGCAAGCGGCATCACGGATTCGTCCTTCGAGTTTGAAGTAACGCCAATTGCCGTCAAAGGCCAGGACTCTTGGATGCCCGGCCTGGGCGCGGTCGGCCGCTTCTAAATCTAGAAGTACTTGCGGGCCTCGAACGAAATCTCCAAGTAGAAACCCCAGACGTCTGAAAGATCAGTTTGGGTTTCATTCACCTCAATCACGTGTTCGTACAAGAAGCCCAACCGGGCTGCCTCCGACAGCGTGATGTCGCTCTGAAAGTTCCGCCCCGGCTGCCATTGAATGATTGGGAATTCAAAGTAGAGTCCGCGGACCTCGGCGACCTCTAGTTCTTGCGCGGGGGTTACAAACAGCAAGGAAGTCGTCCCCCCCAGATAACCATACATGTGCAAGGCCACTTCGCGACCTACGACGAACTGGAAGTTGCCGATGGACGTGAGCATCACGCGCTGCCACGGAATCAAACCGCCCTGCGCCGCTTTTACCCCTAGATACTTCAGCGTCTCTACGTCAATCGCCGCGAAGAGGGGCGCCAGAATCAGCATATCGCCGGGCAACAGGAAGTACGGCATTCGAAGCCGAAACTCGACGCCTGTCCGGGAAGGTACCCTTGGAATGGGAGAGTCGATGGGCCGCTCGTCTTCGCAATGACTGCAGAAGATGTCGTACTGCGCGCCCTGCAACACATACCCAAGACCGAGGAACATCTGCCCATCGGAGGCTTCCGTGGTGATTCCTTCTGGGCCGTAGCCAAATCGTAGACCAAGGCTTAAGACCGGGGCGGGTCTCGCTCCATCAGGAGCCGAGCCGTATCCGCCAACATTCAAGGCGCCGGCAGCGCTTCCTGCCAGGCCCAAGAATGGACCCAGCTCCGCTCGAAACCTTGGTGGAGTGATATCGCCCTTTGCGAGAGTTGGTCGCGCTGTTTCGCCGACCACCTCCTGGGTGATGTTCAACATGGGTTCGGGGACTTTGCCAAACGGCATCGAGGTCGCGGCACACACGTCCAAAAGTTCGTAAGGAACCGAAAGCTCTCGAGTCCAGCTGACTGCAGCATCGGTGTAGCGCGCATCGCCATTGAACGCGCCGAGGACCTGAGACAAGCTTTTGTACACTGAGTCTGCGGCGAGGCGCGCGTCTTTGGGGCGCATGAACGCATCGCCTTTCAGGCCAATGGTCTCCTTCTCCCATGTTGTCGCGTCCAGGCCGTGCTCGCAGTAATAGTCATGCGTACCTTTTAGCTCCGCGCCTCCTCCCCAATCACCGACGATATGCCCTGCGGAAAACACATCCTGCAGGAAATGCAGTCCAAACGCCTCTAACCATAGGGCTCGCCGTCCCAGGGCCAATCGCGCAGCGGGGTCTTCCGTAGCCGCGGCAAGGGCTGCCAACCTCAGCGCCGCGGCATGGGCTCCAACATAGATTCCCACGGCATTGGGCGCCTCAATCGGGTCAACCGCAGAGAGTAAGTACTGGGCGAGTTCATCCGAATCGCGAAATCGGGCAAAATGCGCGTTGTTATTGGTCGCGCGGGCGCTGTAATCAGCGTCCACCAGCTCGAGTTCCAAGTGGGAGGTCTTCCAGACGTCGATGTACTCGTGACCATCCGACACCTGGTTGAGCTCACCGCGGACCCGGTCACTAACCTCAATCACGTCTTCGATCCACGGCGCGGTCATTGTGACCACTCTCAAATCTGCGACCGAGCATGAATGGTCCCCAGCAATCGCCGGAAGGAAAGAAAAGTCGATGCAGTCCTTTCCCTGAGAACGCTCATCCACGGCCTTGCACAATCGAGGACTCTTCGCTGCATCTGAAGCCCAAATCTCGTTGATAGCCTTTCGCTCATCCGCCGTAAGCGATTGAAGCGCTAAGGCTGTAATCTCCTGATGCTCAGGGAAGATCCATGCGTGAGCGTCTGATACGGCAAGGGAAAACGCGATCACCACGAGACACTGGATGAAGCGCTGCCAATTCTGAATACGCAATGGTTTCTCCGAAACAAGGCATTTGACGTTGTGAACGTTGCCATTTTTTCCTTCAGGCAACACGATACACCGAAGTCGCAAGTTTGGAGAAAGATGAAGTCGGCCACGTCCGTTTGTGTGTTTCTGTGTGTTTTCGCTTTTGCATTTCCCCCCGCGTTCGCCAACGAGCCGGTGCAATGGGATGAGTCCTATCGAAAATTCACGACTGTCGAACAGATTCTTACGGGCGTCTATTACACCACCGCGTTCGTGAGCATCTTGATTAACGATGACTTTGCAGAACCGAAGTGGATTGGACCTGTCGGGCCCGACCAGGCCGCATTCGACGCGATCGGCGCACAGACAAGAGGCGGTCGAACGGCTGCATCACTGACTTCTGATGTGATTGACGGAGCGGTCATCAGTTCGATGTTTGCGGAGTCGCTCTATGTTTGGATGGCCAGGGACAGCCCTGAGACGGCATGGCAGCTGTTTCAAACATCCACACAAGCGCTTGGGATGTCTCTCTTTTTCCAGAACACCATCAAATACATCGTGGCACGCAAGCGCCCCGAGTATCCGAACTGTGATGAATCAGCGGGAGACGATTGCGCGCGCCCATCTGTGAGCTTCTATAGTGGCCACTCAAGCACTGCTTTCGCGGCCACCGGAGTTTTGTGTGTTAACGCGATGCACCTCGATATCTATACGCGGCGAGGTCAATTCTCTAACTTCCTCCCATGTCTAGGCGCACTGACGATGGCCATCACGACGGCATCGTTGAGAATCACGGCCTATCAGCACTATCTGACTGATGTCTTGACCGGAACAGGAATTGGGATTGGCATCGGCTTCTTCTACCCCTGGTTCGCTCGGTATCTCACGTTTGGGAACGAAGATGTCTCCGCCACCGTCATGGCGGCGGGCACCCAGCATGGTGGAACATTAGGGCTGACCGGCTCGTTCTAGCGCATCATTCTTCAGTGTCCGGGACGGTATCTGCCATGCTGTCCGTGACGGCGAGCGCGGGCTGCGGACCGGATGGGACCTGTACTTTGTAGAAGATCGCATAAAGCACGGGCACAAACACCATCGTTAGGATGGAAGCGAACGAGAGTCCGCATATGATGGTGATGGCCATCGACCTAAAGAAGATATCTGGAAGGAGCGGGATCATGCCGAGCGCGGTTGTGGACGCGGCCATCCCGACTGGCATCAAGCGGCTGGTACCCGAAGCCATAATTGCATCGTACTGCGTCGCCCCATCGGCAAGCTGCACATTGATCTCGTCAATCAACACGATGGCGTTCTTGATAAGCATGCCGATAAGGCTCAGGAATCCCAAAATCGCCATGAAGTCGAATGGATTCTGAGTGAGGGCTAAACCTGCCGACACGCCAATAATGGCCAATGGCACCGTCAACCAAATGATTAACGGCTGTTTGATGCCGTTAAACAGCATGACGACAATCAGAACCATCAATAGCAGGAAGATCGGCAAGCCGGCCTTGATGCCAGCCTGCGCGTTTGCAGAGTCCTCATATTCGCCACCATAGGAAATCTCGACGCCGTCAGGTAGCTCTAGCGCGTCGACCTTAGGCTGGATGCGATTGAACACCACGCTGGCGTTCCCGTATCGCTGGTCAGCGTGCACAATCATCGTGCGCTTGCGGTTGTAGCGCATGATGATCTCGTCCTCCATCTGGACCTCAAAGTCGCTGACCACCTGACGCAGCGGGATCATCTGCTGGGCAGACTTGCTCCAAACGCTGAGGCTCTGGATGTAAGAGACGTTGCCACGCTCGCGCTCAGCGGCGCGGACGCGGATAGGTAGAAGTTCGTCGTAATCCCGGAAGGCGCCGACTGGTATGCCCTCGAATCCTTGCTGGATTGCTGTCGCCACATCGGGTCGAGTCACGCCAGCGAGGTTTGCAGCCTCTTCAGACATCTTCGGCACGATGGTCTTCACACGCTCTCGCCAATCCGGCCAAACTGCCCGGGTTCCGCCGTCCTCCTCTAGAATCGCAATGATTTGGTCGCCAACATCTCGCATCTTGTCTCGGTTCTTGCCGATGACACGAATCTGTATTCGCCCGCCTTCATTGGGTCCCAACAGGAACTGTTTGACGTTGGTTCGCCCCTGAGGCCGCGTCTGATCGAGGTGATCTTGGATGACCTCCTTCATTTCAGCGATTTGGTTGTGGTCCTCAACATCGACCAAGAATTGGATATATGCAGGGTTAACCTTCTCGGGCCCGTACGTGAGTAGGAAGCGCAGTGGGCCTTGGCCAACCGCGGATGTAACGCCGCTAACACCTTCCAGATCGAGCAGATATTCCTCGATCTCGCGGGCTTCCTTGTGCGTCTGCTCAATATGTGTGCCCTGTGGCATCCAGTAGTCGACCATCAACTGTGGTCGAGTCGAAGCAGGGAAGAACCCGGCGGGAATCAGACCAAAAGCGCTGACCGCACCAATGAACAGGCCAATCACAACAGCAACTGTTGCCCATCGGAACTGGATGCACATCGTTAGGAACTTGCGATAGCCGCGATAGAAGGCGTTGTCGTAGGGGTCAGCATCCTTGTCTTCTTCCGACTTGGAGCCGCTTTTCACCTTCAACACGAATTCGCCCAAAACCGGCGTGACGGTGACCGCGGTAAGCCAGCTCAACGCGAGTGAAATCAGGATCACTTGGAACAGCGAACGCGTGTACTCCCCGGTGTTGTCTGTTGAAGTGCCGATCGCAGCAAATGCCATGATCGCGATGGCCGTTGCTCCCAGCAGGGGAACGCCTGTCTGTGCCACAATATCAATGGCCGCCTGGCGCAGAGAACTGCCCTGTTTTTGACGAACCAACATCCCGTCAACCACGACGATCGCATTATCAACCAGCATGCCCAGGGCGATGATTAGGGCCCCCAAAGAGATCCGTTGCAGCGTGATGCCCTGAACCTCCATGACGATGAACGTCGCGCAGATCGTCAACGTCAGGACGAACCCGATAAGCAATCCGCTGCGAAGCCCCATGAAAAAGAGCAGGACGAAGATGACGATGCCGACAGCCTGTAAAAGGCTGACGACGAAGTTGTCGATGGCGTCTGTGACTGCGTCGGATTGCATGGCAACGACACCAAATTCAATTCCAAGTGGGATCTTGGGCTGCAGTTCGTCGAGGCGTTTTTGAACCGCTTGTCCCATCGTGACGACGTTGCCGTCCGAGACGCACGAGATTCCCAATCCGATGGCGCGTTTACCCCCGCTTCGCAAGATGTTCTGTGGGGGATCGACGTAGTCACGGCGAACCGTGGCGATGTCCCGCAGGAAGATCTGCTCCCCCGTCTTGGCTGAGCTGATCATGGTGTTCTCGAGGTCGTCGACATCCTCGTAGTAACCGTCAGGTTCGATGAAGATATTGTCGTGTCCGACCTTCACGCGACCGGCATTGACGACCTGGTTTTTCTCGGCGAGCTCGTTGAAGATCACGCTTGGCGAAAGACCGAGTTTGCTCATGCGGTCACGATCTAACTCGACGTACACGGCTTCCTTTCGGACGCCGAACACCTCGACTTTGGCGACGTCGTCCACCAGAACCAGCTCCTTTCGGAGCATCTTGATGACCTCGTTCAACTCCGCGTAGGTGTACTCATCGCCGGTGATAGCAAAGAAGATTCCATACACGTCCCCAAAGTCATCGTTGACGATGGACGGTCCGGCACCTGGTGGAAGGTGGCCCTGAACATCGCCTACCTTTCGACGTAGTTCATCCCAGACTTGCGGCAGGCGGTCGGCTCCGTACCTGTCCTTGATGCGAACCTTCACGATCGAAAGACCGCGGGTCGAATACGACTCGCGGATTTCTTTGAGCTGGCCGAGTTGCTGGACCGCGCCCTCGATTCGATCGGTCACCTCAAGCTCCACTTCTTCCGCGGAAGCTCCCGGGTATTGCGTGATGACGACCGCGTCCTTGATCGTGAACTCGGGATCCTCAAGCCGTCCAAGGTTTTGGTACGACAGATAGCCGCCAATGAGGGTGACAAACGTCAGGACTAAGGTCGTGACGCGATTCTTTAGTGCTGTTTCAGCTATTCGCATGTCACTTCTTCAGGTCTTCGAGTTTGAATTCCGTAACCTTCATGCCCTCGCGCAGCTTCTGAACGCCGGAAACAGCGATCGTCTGGCCCCCCTCAAGCCCGCCCTTGACCTGCACAACATCGGCGTCGATGTCACCAAGCTCAACGTTCTTTTGGGAAACGGTCATCGCTTCGCGGTCAACCACCCAAACGCTAGGTTTTGCGCCGTCGTTGTCAGCGACCAACGCCCGTACGGGGATGTTCAAACTCTGCTGCTGAACCATCGACTCTGGCGGATCAGCGGTGACGCGCGCGGTCATGCCTGGAAGCACCGTCACATCTTCGGGAGGGTCAAACGCTAGTGTGACCTGGAAGGTACGGGTGGTTGGATTTGCGGCCGTCGCGACCTCTTTGATTTTGCCTTTGAAGTTCCGATCCGGGATCGACGTGATGAGGATGTCCACATCGGCTTTCTCAACAATTTCGGGGTTGCTCAGAACCTTTCTGGCTCGTGCCCAATCCCGCTCGGGAATGTTGACCTTCACCTCTAGGCCGCTCAAATCCTGGAGCAAAACCACACCCTGTTTCGCCTGCACATTCTGGAATTGGTCAACTAGCTTGCGCGAAATCTTGCCGTCGAACGGTGCGACGATGCGGTTGTCGGAAACAGCCTTGCGGGCCTGAACGGCTTGAGCACGAGTCACCTCGTATGCCTTTCGCTTGACGTCCAAGTCCTGCAAAGAGGCTGCCTGAGTGGCGTACAATTGCTTGTAGCGCTCGTACTCCGCCTTGTCGGCACGCAGACGCGCATTCACCGAGGCCAGCTGCGCACGCGCATCCGTCGCATCAAGTTCCGCGATGACATCGCCCGTCTTGACGTTCTGGCCCTCTTTTACGTTGAGCTTGGTAACTCGACCAGGCGCTTCAAACGAAAGTTCGCTCTCCTGACTCGCCGAAACCTCGGCGGGGTACTCGAGCTTGCCACCAGCAAAACCCGCCTCGATCGTCATCATCTTGATGGGACGGACGACCTCGATCGTCTGATGTTCTTCTTTTTCCGGACAACCCACCGCCAAGACAGCGAGCGCGAGGATTACAAATTTCTTCTTCATTGAGGGGTCTCCCGGCGCTGGCGCAATTGCTCGGCGCGGTAAGATTCGAATCGATTGATCCAGTCGGAGTTTGCTTGATTGGCGCCAAGACCGATCCGGCCCAGCGTGCGCAGCAAGGCAACAAGGTCGAATAGGTATTGGTAGCGTGCGTCTTCGGCAGCTTGCTCACTGCGAAATGCAAGGCTTTGGGCATCAGTCAACACGATGACATTCGCGGTTCCACGCGTGTAGTTATCGGTCACAAGCTCAAGGTTCTTCTTCGCAGCCTCAAATGCTCTGCCCGTAATCTCGATATTTGCTTGGGATACGCGAAGATCTGCTGATGCGAGCTCGATCGACTGACGAATGCGTGTTTCGATCGCTCGCCGCTGGTTTTCCAGGGCAATAATCGATGCATTCGCCTGGTCCTCGTCTGCGACACGGGTGCCCTGCTCGAGAATCGGCAAGCGCAGGAACGCTTCGGCCGTCCAGTAGAAATCGAGAACCTCGATCCCGGGAATCGCGCTCTCCGTACCCGCGCCACCACGCGCGAACACGTAGTTCATGTCGGCGGCGATGCCCGCGGTGGGCAGGAACCATGCGCGTGTCGAGCGGTCTCGAATACGTTCTTGGGCTTGAACTTGTTTCCCAATCTCATCCAATTCTGGCGCATTCTGCATGGCCTCTTGGGTGAGGAAATCTACGAATAGCGCCAAATCTTGCGGGTCATCGACGTAATCAGTCACACGGCCCGCGAGATCGCCAATCGTTGGGTCTTCATCAAGCTCCGCAAGCTGGAGGGTCTTGGACTCCCCGCCGATAATCTGACCCAACACTGACTTCGCCTGATCAACCTGTGCGGCTGCCTGTAAAACCGAAGATTGTGCGCCTGCAATCTGGGTTTGCCAGCGATATACATCCGATGGATTGGACACACCGATGGAAACTCGCAATTCCGCAAGCTCTAGATTGCTCTGTGTAACCGCGAGATTATCGCGTGCGACGCGTTCTCGAGTCTGTGCCCGCAGAACGTTCACGTAGGCCTGTGCGACGTTTTGATAAACATCCAACCGAGCGCCTTCGAGCTGAAACACTCGGCTTTCTTGCAGCGGCTCATTGATGCCAATGCCGGCCGACGCGTCTTCATTGTAGATAAGCTGCTCAAGTCGACCGCCGACAACGGCTTGGAACTCCGATACGCCAAAATTCAGTTCAGCCGCTTTGTCGCGTGTCACCTGACCCGAGAGGTAAACGTCCAGACTGGGATAATACGCGGTCCACGCGCGATCGATGTCGTACGAAGCCGCCCGAACGACTTCCGTCTGAGCCATCAATTCAGGATTGGACTCGATAGCCATCTTGGTCGCTTTGGTCAGGGTCAACTGCCCCTCTGGGTCCACTGTTCCACCGACCAGCTCCGCCTCCGAAAGCAGCGCAAACGTAGGGCTGAAGCCGATCTGGCGAGCTACCTCGACGTTAATGACGAGTCGCGGTGGCGCAGTTTGAAACCCGATTGGCACGTTTTCCAAGCGCTCGCGATTCAACCCACCTAGCACGGCGAGCGCGACGCCACGGGCCATCTTCGTCATATCGGACTGAGGTGCGGCGCCCATCAACGCACCACGCTCCACATCGACCAGACCGCGATGTGCGAAGGTCGGCAGGCGGCGCTGATGCAAGCCCTTCAATAGCAACCCGAACTCTTCGTCCGAGAGTTGATCTAAGGCCCCGATGTAAATGGCATCAACCTCTGTCGGCACCGCATTGAGCATCGATTGGAAGTCATTGCCGCCTTGGATAGCGACCAGTTTGATTCCATCCTTCTCAAGCTGCTTTTGCAGCCCTTCAACAAGCTTTGGAGACGCCTTCGTGATTTCGGGCTGCGCAATGACGCCGAGGGTCTTGAACTTCCAGTACTTTTGGAAGTCATCTACCCCGTCGACGAACCCATACGGCAACGTGAAGTAGGTGAAGTTCGGGACGCCTGACTTTCCACCTTTAACCTTGAAGCCCTGCAATTGCGGGTCGATCACGACCAGCGCGATGGTCGGCTTATCAAATTTGGTCGTGTTTGCGAGGACGGCAGAACCAAGCACGCCGGTCGCGATAACGAACTGAATCTCGGTGTCGGCTTGGGCTTGGTCGACCGCTTTCTGTGCGCCTGCCGCGGTCCAATCCCCGTCGATAACCTTGAAGGATACATCGAAGTCACTCTTGGTGAGTTCAACGATTTCCGTACGGATCTGTGCTTCGAGCGCGGCGTTCGCCTTGGGGCCATCATGAACCAAGCCAACAACTCGTGCCGGCTTTGTCTGTGCCACAGCAGATACGCTGACCAGGAAAACGCAGATGGTAAATATGCAGAATAACGCTCTATTCATTGGCCCCACTCGCAAAAAAACTCCAACCGCGTGGCTACCCCCGACCTGTCAGGCCGTCAACGAAAGAGTTGATAGGAAGTTGAGGATCTGATGCGTCATTGGTTGGCGCATCGCGAAGAATTGGAGTACCATCCGGCTTAAGAAATTTTCCGAACTTTAGAGACCAGAAATGGTGAGACTTCTGCCTACCGCAGCCGCGGTCGTTTTGGCGTGCAGTTTCCTTTTGCCTACGGCATTCGCCGAGGACAACGGACGTGCGCAAATCGATGCGGCCCGTGAACTGTATGCATCTGGGGACTGGGAAACCGCCAAAGAAGCGTACGAAACCGCCTACAAAGAAGCGCCGGAAGACAGCGTCTTGAAGGCTGAGGCGGCGCTTGAATGGTCCAGCGTGCTTTGGGAGCAAGGCTACTATAAAGACGCTGAAGTCCGCGTGAAAGACGCGCTGGCTCGGGCGAAGAAACTCAAACTTGACCACGCGATCGGGCGATTGATGCTCACGCAGGGTCATATCCAGGCAAGTTTGGGCAAATTAAGCTCCGCCGAAACAACGCTGCAAATTTGCGCAAAAATGGCACACGACCAGAAAGACGCGAATTTTGCCGCTCTGTGTCGAATCAATCTGCGCTTCGTAAAACAGCTACGTGGCCGGTCCGTCCCGTCGCAAGCCAAATATCAGAAGGACCTCGATACGCTAAAGAAATCGGGGCATGCGCTCCTGGTGGGAACGGCGCTGGCGAAAACCGCGGAATCCTACAGCAAGATGGGTGACAACGACGCGGCTCTCGACTTGCTATCAAGGGCGCAAGCGCAGTTCACCAAGGCCAATAGCGTGCCTGCCAAATCTCGCAATCGTCTGCGACGGGCGCAGGTTTATCAGGACATGGGACGCTGGAAGGACGCTCAGAAAGACCTGACGGGTCTGGTGCTTCGGTTCCAGAACATGCGCAATCGCCCGTCGCTTGTGACCGCGTACGCCCTAAACGCCCGACAAGCGGAGTTTGCCGGCAAGCACGCCGAGGCGCAGAATCTCTACGCAAAGTCGTTGAAAACCGCGAAATCGCTTGGTAGCCCGCAGCTTGTCGGTAACTCCTATCTAGCCCTGTGCGAGTACTACGTCCGCTTGGACCAGCCAAAGAAAGCGCTGCCGAATTGCCGGGAATCTGAGAAAACCTTTAAGAAAGCCGGGGTTCCGGACCTGGCATTGCGCGCCCAGATTGCGCTCGCACGAATGCAGCACATGCAAGGCGACCTCAAGGGTGCGCGCCAAGCCTACGTGAAGGTTGTGACCGACCTTGAAAAGCGCGCGAAGACAGCCTCGCAGAAACGCAATCTGGGAATCCAACAGACCAATCTATGCCAGGTCGAGCTCGCACTGAAAACCTCAGGCGCGAAGAGCCGTTGCAAAGCTGCTCTGAAGACCGTGGAATCGCTGAAGCCACCTAAGAAAGATCTGGAAGGACAACGCTTGCTGGCATCCAACCACTATGCGGTTGGCGCCCTGGCCTACCAAGAGAACCGAGCTAAAGAAGCCAACAACCACCTGACCGCCGCGGCACTCACCTACGACCTGGTAGAGGACAAGCCGCGTGCTGCCGAGGCATACCTTCGCCTGGGGCGTCTACAGCTGCGAAAGAAAAAGGCCGAAATCGCGAACAAGAGCTTCGCCACCGCATTGGAGCGCGCAGGCAACGACCCGGTCACCTTGGAGACACGCGTCCAACTGCGGATTCAATATGCGCAGGGCCTTATGGACGTTGAGGATTGGGCGAACGCGAAGAAACAACTGGAGTCTTTGGAGCAGGAAGCAACGGCTCGAAAGGACTTTTATTCTCGAGCCTGGGGCAAGTCGGCACTCGCACGAGTCGAGTTGAAACTGGGCAACAAGGACGGCGCGATATCAGCACTGGAAGCGGGCATTGGCCTGGCAAAGAAGGCCAAGGACAAAGAGCTCGAGCAAAACATGAAATCAAACCTGAAGAAACTTAAGTAACCGAGGTGACTTAGCCGCGAGATTGACAAGTTTCCTACATTATCCTACATTGTAGGCAACACATTCGACACACGTTTAGACATAGCTGCCAAGAAGGCAGCGTTTGATGTTTCGAGGGTTGAGGGAGAATTCGCCAAAGCCCCTTTATCTGCACCCCCGTTGTGGAGCGAACAGGCTCCGGGGTGGCTAGTCAAAGGATCAAGGCGACCGGCATCAGCCGACTGCCTCACGTCAACTTTTTTTGGCCTACTTGACGCCAGACTTTGTGCGACCTGGTGTCCAACCAAAAGAAAATCCCACCCAAGACGACTTCTCCTTCGACTCTCGTAACATCAGATCGCTCGTTTCACTCGCTGGTGTCGCGGCTTCGCCGCTGGCGTCGCGGCTTCGCCGCTGGCGTCGCTTCGCTGGGTCGCTCGCCTTACGGCTTCGCTGGGGGCGCTTCGCTGGGTCGCTCGCCTTACGGCTTCGCTGGGGGCGCTTCGCTGGGTCGCTCGCCTTACGGCTTCGCTGGGTCGCTCGCCTTACGGCTTCGCTGGGGTCGCTCGCCTTACGGCTTCGCTGGTTTCCTTTCTTAGGTCCTTAGAAACCTTAGGGCCTTAGGAACCCATCGTGTGTTTGGGACGACGGACCATCGAGATCGATTTTAGGACCCAAGAACTTGGGGCCTCTACCTACCAACACATCTGCTACAGCCACCGTTCTCGCTGCAACTTCGCGCAGCTGGTTCTGTCTTCGATATGGGTCCGGGCTCGCGTCTGCGGTTAGGACTTGCGCGCTGATACCGTGCATAGACGCAAGAAATGCCGCTCGGTAAGCATGAAAACGGTGGGTGCAGATGACCAGTTCATCGGCACCAAAAACTTCCTGAGCGCGAACCACGGAGTCCAACGTCCGAAACCCCGCATGATCCATGAAGATGTCCTGTGAAGACACGCCTCGCTCAATCAGCCAGCGTCGCATCACGTTGACCTCGTCGTAGTCTTCCTCTCCATGGTCGCCTGACACGATGATCTTCTGAACGGTCCCCGATTTGTACAGGTCGCGTGCGATGGAGAGTCGCTCTCGTAGCGGTGTTGCTGGCCTACCGCTCTTATAGACCCGGGCGCCCAAGACCAATGCAACGCGAGTCGGTTCAACGTCCTGTGGCTTGGTTTTCACGGCATCGCGCGTGGAATACACGACATAAGCGTTCGAGCATGCCGTCAGAACCAAAGCGAGTAACGCTAGACTTAGAACCCCTGCGACCGCGATGAAGACTCGTCGTTTCATGAAATTCACAACTTGCTGCGCAACGCCGGAAATTCCAAACCTATTGTGGTAACGTGCCCGTGTGGATCGAGTTTCTGGAGTTTCTGTGCGCTACTTACTGCCATTGTTGATTCTATTGGCCTTGCCGACGCAAGTCTTCGCCCATGCCGAGCCACCGCTTGCACAAAATGTGTTCACGTTTGGTGATACCTGGATCTTGAAGGCCAACTTCGGGGTCGTTTCTAGCGACTACGAAGGCTTTGTCTGCGAGGAGTCGTTCCTGGGTGGCGACCGTTACATCATGGCCGCCGTAGGTCCTGATAAGTACGTCACGTTTGGCGAAACCGCGATCCATTCTACGACCGACGGCTGCGAGTTTGAGCTTGTAAAACAGCTTACACAGACCCCCGCCGACGCCTATGCAGACCCGACGAGTGAAACGGTCGCCTACCTCGACAACAGTGACGATGCCCGCGGTGTCTGGGTCAGCACGGATGCGGGCAGCTCGTTCAGCCGCCTGGACTTTCTGAACACAGAAGAACTTCAACTGACTGGGGTGAGGTTTTCAAGCCCAACCACCCTCATCTTGAGCGCCTATGAGCGCTCGCCGGATGCCATGGGTGCCGGTCAACTGCTGGAGGTTGACCTCGAGTCCGAAACAACCACCAATTTGATCGACGGGTCTGGAATTCGATACCCATATATTCTGGACGCAACCGCCGGTGGCGTGGTCTGGCTGGGACGTCGAGACGCTCAGGCTGTTTTCATCGGTGACTACACAAATCCAGCCAAGGCTGAAATCGGGGAGCTCGTCAGTTGGCCATCAGGTGCGGTCATCAGTGATGACGGACAGACCGTTTGGGTATCGGGGTTGGACGAAGGAACCGGTGTCCGGCGGGGTGATTTCGAAGGACAAGACATCACGTGGACCCAGCTTGCGGTCGACGTCACGGCGAGCTGCCTGGCAAAATGGAATGGCGACATCCTCATGTGCAGCGCACGACTGCTAGAAGACGCTGACCTCTATCGCATCGACGGCGAGACGCTCGAACCCATCACAAATTTCGAGGTCATCGATGGTCCACGAGCATGCCCAGCCGGCACGGACGTCGCGACCGTTTGCCCAATTGTTTGGGGCGAGTTCGCTCAGTACATCGGCAAAGACCCAGGCGAATTCGATATGGGAACCAACCCGCAACTCGATATGGGTACCTCGCCAGACATGGCAACGGGTAGCGACGAACCGAAGGACGACGGCTGTGCAACAGCTCAAGGCCATGCTCCCGTCCCTGCGGCAATTCTACTTCTGTTTGGTTTCTTCGCCGTACGGCGACGACACTAGGCGACCTGATACGGCCCAGCAGCACAGATATCACCGAGCGCGAAGTCATGGGATGTGATGATTTGAACATCCGGATTCGACAGGTGGTATTGCTTCAACTCCACCAGGGTCGCACGGGTTTGCGGCAACGAATATGCGGCTGTGCGTGGGAACACGCCAAGCTGTTCTCCACGTGTTACATGCCCAATTGAAAACGCGGCATCGCCAAGGAAGAAGATCTTCTGGTCACCGACGTCCAACCGATATCCCACCAGTCCAACGGAGTGCCCGGGGAGTGGAATCGCATAGATGGTCCCATCGCCAAAGACATCGTGGCCTTCTGACTCGTTGAGCTTGTGGTCTTCAACATCAAGATCTTCGACGTGTGGACGCAGCGCCCGAAAGTCGCCGACGGCATAACCGGCCTTCACCGCATCAATCGCGGGAAGACCGAGGGCATAATCGAGTTCTTGGTGATTGATGTGGAAGTTGGCGTGGGCGAGGGATTTCATACCGCCGGTATGGTCCCAGTGCAGGTGGGTCATCAGGATGTCGTTGACATCGGAAGCTCGGAATCCCAGCTGTTCGATCCGTGGAATAACCGCCCATTCTGGTTGAAACGTAAGGCCGAACGCGCGCATGAGTGTTGCCACTGCTTCGCCAGCGTTCGCAGGCCCTTCATGCCCAAAAGGTGCATCGATCAGTACAGGACCTAACTCGGAATGGACGGCTAGCGCCGCCATGAATGGAAGCGTGACAATCTCCATTCCGCCGCCCTTCACGATGATCCCACGTGGGACTCTCATGTAGCCGCAATGAAAGAGCCAGAACTGTTCGATGGTCGCCATAATCTTACCGCGCTAACGGGTGGGCTTTGGTAATTCAAAGATGCCTAAAAGGCAATCTGGACTCGGAATTCGGCGTATGCGTATTCACAGAAATTGAAGCGCACCCCGTTTGGCCTTATCATGGCGGCAGCTAACTGAGTTGGAGAGTTAAATGCGTGGATTCAGAATTGTAGTATTGGCGTTGTGTCTCGCGAGTTTAGTGGCATGTGGTGATGACAACACAGGCCCAAATCCTGTGATCAACAACTCCAACAACGTGAATAACGTCAACAACTCCAACAACGTTAACAACTCCAACAACGTCAACAATTCGAACAACGTCAACAACGTCAACAATTCGAATAACGTTAACAACACCAACAACATGGACATGGACATGGGCTCCGATATGGAGGACATGGGCATGGATATGGACCAAATGTGTCCAGATACGCCATGTGAAGCGAACCAGATTTGCGTGGATGGAGCGTGTCTGGCCGCAGACTCGTGCCAATCGGCATTTGATTTCGGAACGCTCGCCTCAGGCTCCACGGTCATGCGGTCTGGCTCTTTTGTGACAGAAGGGACAGACACGATTGAGACCACGTGTTCTGGCGCCAGTGCATCTCGTGAGCGCGTGTTCCGCTTCGAACTTACCGAACAATCTCGAATCGACTACCAGGCGGATTGGACGGGCCAGTTTGACGGAGCGCTCGAATTCCGGACCGATTGCATGAACGCTGTTGGCATTGAGCGGTGCACCGATAATGAGATCGGTCAAATCACCCTCGACCCCGGCGTCTACTACTTGATCGCAGAAGTCCGATTCGGAAACCCTGGCGCCTTCGACGTCCAGCTAACCGCAACAGCGACGAGCTGCCAGGTTGGCACCCGCACGTGTCAGGGTGACTCGGTCGCAGAGTGCATCAATGGCACGATGACCAACGTCTACGATTGCCCAGCAGGTTGCACGAACGGAGTTTGTGATGGCGATTCTTGTGCGGCACCTGTGACGGTCAGCGGCGGTGGCATGACCTATATGGGCAGCGGCTTTGCGCCGTTCAACCAGCTTAACTATCAGGCCAACGCAGCTTGCGGTTCGGTGTCGACTCCGGGATACGATCTTGTCTTCTATCTTCCGAACCTCACCACGGGTCAGGTCATCACGGTGGATGCCCTCACGGGGGACACCAACTCCAACGCAATCTTCGTCCAATCCGCATGTGGCGACGCCGAAGCGTGCTTGGCTTCGTTCGATTCCACCGAAGACGTCGACTACGTGGTTACCGCCGATGGCAGCTACTACGTGATCATCGACAAGATCCTGCAATCCACTGCCGACTTCAATTACTCGGTGACGGTCCAGTAGCAGCTACGCAATCTTTGCATAGCGATCGACAACATCGTGACGGATCGAGGCCCTCAGGCCCCCGTAAGTCCAGTAAATTGGTGGTTCTGACCCACGCACCGGTGGCACGCATCTTGCGTCACTCTGCCATACGGGAGCTGGCACTTAACGCATCGTCTACAAAGACATGAAAAAGATGCGGCTTTCCCGTAGACTGCTAAAATTGAAATCACCACTGATTACAGGCCGATCCTTGGTAGGATTGACGATGAAAAAAACAACACTCACGGCGCTTCTCTTTGCGCTGTTCGCATCCGCACCTGCGGTGTCGTTTGCATGGGACTTCTCATGTAGCCCCAAGCAGACGACCGAAGTCTCTCGTGTTGATGTGCCAAACATCATGATCGCGCTCGATAAATCAGGCTCGATGGATCAGGGCGAACGTGTCCGGACCTGCCGTGTTTGCGAGGAACCGGACGGCGATCTTGTGGAAGTCAGTGGTCCCACCGATTGTCAGCCATCGGGCTTGCCGTGGGAACTCAACCAGACCCAGTATTACCCCACGAACAGCAGTGTCAGTGGGTATTCGTATACGATGACCTTTCCGGTCGTTCCGCCACGAACGCCGGGCACCGAGGTTGAACTCGAAGTTGGCCTTGTTGGGGACTTCAACGGCTCGTGCGAGTACGCCGATGTGTACATCGATGGGTCGTACCGTGGCAGAATCAACCCGAACAACGGCCAATGTGACCGTACACACCGCCGCACGTTTACCGTGCCCGAGTCGTTCCTCGCAGACAACGCGCTCACGGTTTACATTCGAACCAACCCCGACGGCTCATGCGGTGATGGTGTGGATGCGTTTTGCGGCACCAATAGCGCAGAGCTGACCTTGCGCAGCAATGTCGCTCGATACTGGGGCTCGCAACAGTGGGCGGACCCTTGCGGTAAGGAAGACAAATGGGACCAAGCAGTCGCCGCGCTCGACCGGATTGTCTACGAAAGCTCGAACCTGGACCCAGACCTCGCAGCCTTCGGACTCGAGGTCTACAGTGATGATAGCGCCAGGATCCTCATGGACTGTCGAGAAGACGGTTACACCGAGTTCATGAATCAGCTGAATTCCCAGTCGCCAGGCGGCGCAACGCCAACTGCTCGCGCAATTGACACGGCAAGAGCCAGTGACTGTGTGAGTGGTTCGCAGGTGTTTGAGGTGAGCCAGACCGCATCAACTCGGCAAAACTCCTCCAACCAGGGATACGACTTCACAATGAAATTCGAGAACATCCCTGCCCAGGCCGCGGACTTCCAAATGCGGCTTGGACTTGTGGGTGACTACAACGGTTCCTGTGAGTTTGCGGACGTGTACGCGGACGGCAACTATGTTGGGCGTTTCAGGCCACTTTCTGGAAACTCCTGCCAAGCCGCCTCGAATCCGCTTGAGCGCGTGTTCGACATCCCCGCTTCGTACGTGGACGACGGCGAGCTCGTCGTGACGATCGACAACCGCGGGGTCGGAGATGCAACAACAAATCCGACGTGCTCCGCATCCGCGGACGGCGTCAACGCACACTGCGCCGACAATCAGGCCATCGTCGACCTGTTGCTGACGCCGAAAGTCGTTCGGGCAGCTGCAACCATCGTGGTGAACGACGGTGCACCAACACGTGGTTACGGCGGATTGGACCCATACCCAGCAACCGTGAAAGAAGCCTGCGACCACCGAGATGTTGCGAACGTCTACGTCGTCGGCTTGGGTTCGGGTACCGACCAAGACTTCAACAACATCGTCGCTGCAGCCGGCGGTACGGGAACGTGCCTTGACGCTGGTGTGGTCGTTGACCCATGCGACGATGTCTCGAACTGGGCCGACCTGCGCGGCAAATGCACCGGTGGCTTCCAAACCGACAGCTCGACCGCGCTGCTTTCAGCGATTGCTGCGATTACCGCGGAGCTGCAATGCCTCTACGATGTCAACTTCACAGGATCTGGTGTCGATGGCGTTCCGGATGACCCGGCAAGCGAGTATGAGTATCTCGCGGTGGAAGCGAGCTTCATCGCGACTGGACCAACCAGTGTCTACAACGTGAACTCGTCAATGTCTGATCCACCTGGTGAAGGTTGGGAATTCAACAACCCTAACACCCGGCGTCGCGTGCAATTCAGCGATTACTACTGCGCTCAGGTCAACCTGAACCGCGTCAGCGAAGTCTCAACCCAACTTGCTTGCTTGTGTCAGGAAGCGACCGGAACCGAGTGTGACGTGCCAGACTACCAGGCGCTTGAGTTATGTCCGAAAGGCGTATGGGCGTGCAACGAAGGCATCGACTTCTGCGAACCTGAAACGAATTGCTGTGTGCCTGACCTCCCATGCGACACGGGCCTCGAGGGCGTTTGTGCTGCTGGACTCACGGCATGTGTGGGTCCGAACGGCGCAACTCAAGTCTGCGAGCAGCAAGTCTTCCCATCGCCTGAAGTTTGCGATGGACTGGACAACGACTGTGACGGCGCCATCGACAATATCACCGGCACCGCTTGTAACGGTAACGGTGGCGTTGGTCGCTGCGCACCGGGAATCACGACCTGTATCAATGGTGTCGAGACGTGTATCGACCAATTTGAGCCGATGCCTGAGCTTTGCAACGGCATCGACGACGACTGCAACGGCACGACGGACGACATCCGGCAGAGCTGGGGCAGCGGACAGTTCGATAGTTACCAACCACCAACCACTGGACCGTTGTGCAACTACAACAACGTTTGCATGTGCCCAGGCGGCGTGAGTGACAACATCTCGGGTGTCACATTCGATGAGTTCTTCAACGACTGGGATCCGGTCTGCGGATGCGGTGAGGGACTCTCGGAAGGAAACTTCACTCCAGCAGGTGACTCGGCCCCTGCATCTAACAGCTCGGAACCACAGGCTGGCTGTTCGTCGACTGGCGGCAGTGCAGACGCAAGCTGGCTGGCCCTGCTTGGCCTGATCGGCCTCCTGCGACGCCGACGTCGCTAGGCCCTTAATTTCGGTTCAATTCCTAAGGCAGGTCACCTCAGTGACCTGTCTTTTTTGTGAATTCTGCGATAAATCCGATTTCGCAGGATCGCGGCGTACCTATCTGTGATGGACGTGCATCCAAGCCAACGAGTCGGATAGTTCCGACCACAAGGAGTTGGAAATGGACCAAGTCGTAGTTATAGGAACTGGTGTTGGTGGTCTCGCAGCCGCAATTCGAATGCGATGCATGGGATATCCTGTGACCGTGCTGGAGGCTCTGCCGGACGCTGGCGGACGTGCACGGGTGTTTGAACAAGATGGATTCTCGTTCGATGCGGGACCTACCGTAATCACCGCCCCATATCTCTTCGAGGAGCTCTTCGCCCTGGCGGGACGCGACTGGCGAGACTACTACGAGTTGGTTCCTGTCGACCCGTTTTATCGGATTATGTATCCGGATGGGTCGCAGTTTGACTACGTTGGCGACGAAGAGCGGCTGCTGAACAATATCCGCGACTTGAGTCCTGAAGACGTCGACGGCTATCTCAAGCTCGCCGAGCACTCCAAGCGCATCTTCGACATCGGCTATACCGAGCTCGCAGACATTCCGTTCGACACCGTTTGGGACATGATGAAGGTCGTCCCAGACATGATGAAACTTCAAAACTATCGGACGGTTTACGGTCTGGTCTCGAAGTACATCAAGGACGAGCGACTACGCCAAGCATTCAGCTTCCAACCCTTGTTGATTGGCGGCAATCCGTTCCGCGCAACGTCCATCTACATGCTCATCCACTGGCTTGAGCGTAAGTGGGGCGTTCATTACGCGATTGGCGGAACGACCTCGATCGTCCATGCATTGCTCCAGTTGATGGACGAGCTAGGCATCGAAGTTCACTTCAATAGCGCCGTGGATGAAATTGAAGTCGGCACGGATGGCAAAGTGCAAGCGGTGCGAACCGAGGATGGTCGTCGCTACGACGCGCAGATGGTCATCAGCAACGCTGACCCGTCGATGACCTACGCACGCATGGTCGACCCGAAACATCGAAAGAAGCACACGAACCGCAAGGTCGACCGCGTTCAAAACTCGATGAGCCTGTTCGTCGGGTACTTTGGAGCTGACCGCGTCTGGGAAGATCAGGCGCATCACACCATTGTGCTTGGTCCGCGCTATAAAGAGCTCTTGGACGACATCTTCGACAACAAAGTGTTGGCGGACGATTTCTCGCTCTACCTCCACGCGCCAACCCGCACTGACTCTTCGGTGGCGCCCGATGGGCACGAAAACATGTATGTCCTCTCGCCAGTCCCGAACAACCTCAGCGGGCTGGATTGGGAAGACATTCAAGACGAGTACTTCGACCGTATTTTGACCGCCTTGGAAGAGCGAATGCTGCCCGGTTTGAAAGGCAGCATCGTCACCAAGAAATGCATCACGCCTGACTACTTCGAGAACGAACTACGGTCGGCAGATGGTGCGGCGTTTGGGCCGGAGCCAATTCTTCAGCAATCGGCTTGGTTCCGCTTCCATAACCGAAGCGAAGACATCGATGGCCTGTACTTCGTAGGTGCTGGAACGCACCCAGGCGCTGGCTTGCCCGGCGTCCTCTGCACGGCGAAGGTACTCGAGCGCGTCGTTCCGCAACCAAACGCATCCGACAAAGTCCCGGTTCCAGAAGTTAAGAAGAACCTACGGAAGTCCGCATGATTCATATGGATCAAATGATTGTACGAGAGTCACGTGAAGTGCTCTCGAAGCATGCGCGCTCGTTTCGTTGGGCTTCGTGGTTTCTGCCCGAGGATTGTCGAGACGACGCGGCCGTGGTCTACGCCCTCTGTCGCCTGATCGACGACATCGCGGACCTGGCCGAGGACGAGAACGTCGCGCGCGTCGAACTCAATAAGCTCCGCCGTGAACTGCGTGCCGAGGAAGCCGCGCGTCCATTGGTAGCGGCATTTCGTGAAGTAGCCGCTCGGCGCAACATGTCCCTTGAATTCGCCGACCAGTTGATTGAAGGCGTGCTGAGCGACCTGCGCACGGTTCGCGTCAAAGATGACGATGAGTTTCTTCGCTACTGCTATCGCGTCGCCGGCACAGTCGGCTTGATGATGTGCGGGGTGCTTGGTGTCGATGAGCGAACCGCGCTTCCTCATGCAATCGACCTTGGGGTCGCAATGCAGATCACGAATATCTGCCGCGACGTTCTCGAAGATTCTCAGAACGACCGAGTCTATCTGCCCGAATCGCGCTTGCGTGCCGCTGGGACGTCCCAGGAAGAAATTCTGGCAGGAACAGCCGATCCAAACGCCGTCTCAAAGGTCGTGGCCGATTTGCTGCAACTCGCGGATGTCTACTACAGGAGCGCGGATCACGGGATGCGCTACATCCCCGCCCGCTCGCGGTTTGCGATCGTGGTGGCCGCTCGGCTCTATCGCGCCATTGGGCTGAAGCTCAAATCGCGTGGTGCAAACCCGATGAATGGTCGGACGTGGATACCCTGGTACGGCAAGATTCGATGGACTGTGATCGCAGCTGTTGACTACCTCAGCCCCGAGGTCTCAGGCAGCGCGCACCATCCGGGTCACGACGCAACCCTCCACATTCCGCTTCAAGGCCTGCCGGGCGCCGGCGAGTAGATATCGCCGGTTCGTGTGGCGAGGCCGCGCTCTGTCAGGTGAATCAAGTGGGACATCGTACTGCGGACGGCCAGTGGCCATGCGGCTTTAGGGACATCATCGTAGGCGACTGGCACTATCTCAGCCGCTGTCGCGCGCTTGAGCGAGCACAGCGCCTCAAGGACCTTTTCCTCCCGGGCTTCGCGATGGGAGATATAGAATTCCAGCCGTCTCTGCGGCTTCGGTAGCGTCCAACCATGCGCTGGAATCAACGCGTTGACGTCCATATCTCGAACGCGCGCCAAACTCTGGAAGTAGTCCCCCATATGCCCATCCTTGGGGTCGACTAGGATCGTGCCTTCAGACGCGATCAGGTCGCCTCCGACGAGCACATTGGTTGCTTCGTGCAGAAACGCGAGGTGCCCATCCGCGTGACCGGGAGTGAACACACAGCGAAGCTCAGAATCGCCTAGATCGATGACGTCACCATCGTTGAGTAATCGATCCACCGTGATGTCGCGCAGGCGCGCGGCCGTCCCCGGGTGCGCCCATACGGGCAACCGATAGCGGGACTGTACGAAATCGACCCCAGACGTGTGATCACTGTGATGGTGAGTCAGCAAGATGGCTTCGAGGTCGATGCCGTTTGCGGTAGCAATCTCAAGCAGCTCAGCCAATCGCTCGTTCTCGGAATCGATGGGGCTGCCTGGGTCGATGACAACCAAACGTTGGCTCCCAACGAGCACACAGTTTGTGTGTGTTGCCGGAGGCAAAGTTGGTGTGCGTTGCGGGAGAACGTGGATCCCCTCGACGAACTTCGCGCGTTCGAAGGCGTTTTGATAGGTCTCATCGAAGTAGATTTTTGGGCTGTTTTCCGCGGCGAAGCACTCGATCGCGATGCGAACTGGCGCCGAAAGACACACCTCGCCCTGCCGCCACCGCGTCAGGACTTGCGCCGGTTCGACCCATTGGCCATCGATGTGTTCGTGGTTTAAGCGAGGATCTAACGTGTTCAGCTCGACGACAAAGAACTCGCTTTGGTGCTGAACTGAGCCGACCGGACCCGAGTCCCATTGCCCAACGCTTCTCAAAAGTGCCTTAGAATACGGACCTGAAACGTCGCCATCTGAGGGAGACGGAGCGCTTCCACCCACAAAAATACCCGCCTCTTCGGCGAACTCACGGATTGCAGCCGCGTAGAATGCATCGCTGGGATTACCCGCGATGTGTGGTTCGTTGAAGTTCACATCGGCGTCAACGGAGTCGACCGCGCCACCAAAAAAAGCGTGGTATCCCGGGAGAAAACGACGATCGAACGCGCGCTGCGTCAAATACACCTGAAAAGTGTCGCCAACGGTGCGAACTGGGATGATAATCGAAGATTGAACGATGGAACTCATGCACTACGCTTATAGCGGGTGAACGAACCACAAGACAGAATTTGCCCGACCATGGTAGAAGGTTCGGGTTGTACAAAAAAGTGAGCGAATCCCAAGGAGCTGCTCATGTTCGGCATGTCGATGACAGAAATCCTGATGATCCTTGTGATTGTCCTCGTGGTCCTAGGACCCGAGAAGATTCCTGAGGTCGCAAAATTCGTGGGCAAGGCAATTCGCGAAGTGCGAAAAGCCAGCAACCTGCTGCGAGATGCGGTGATGATCGACGACATCAAAGCGTCTGTCACGCGCCCAACTCCTATCGATACGACCAGCTACAACTCCGTTGAAGGTGCGATGGATTACGAGGATATCGCGCCTTCCGACCCCTCGCCCGAGCGTAACATCAGGCTGGAAACGATGAGCGCCCGCAAACGAACACCGCTTGCGGAGGTCACGCTACAGGCCGTGACCGAAGCCGCCAATCATCGCGAGATTTATCTGCACGTCCCCTATGAGGAGACCATCTAGTGGCGACTCAAGAGGAAATCGATGCATATGCTGAGGCGAGGATGACGGTGTTGGAGCACCTTCGGGAGCTCCGGCAGCGTGTGATCTTTGCATTCATCGCGGCAGCGGTGGGCTTCTCGATCTCATGGATTTGGGTCGAGCCGCTGTTTGAGTTTCTTCTACTCCCTCTGCAGACCGCCGCGCCGGAGCTCGATCTGGCGCAGATGCACCACAAAGACCTGGCCGAGCCATTTTTCGTCCTGTTGAAGACCGCGATCTTTAGTGGGCTCTTCCTGGCGATGCCGGTCATTATCTACCAAGTTTGGGCGTTTATCGCGCCTGGGCTCTACGACAACGAAAAGCGGGCGGCCGTCCCGTTTATGATCCTCTCCACGGGTTTTTTCGCGGGCGGGGTCGCGTTCTGTTTCTACGTCGTGATGCCCGAGGGCTATAAATTTCTGATGAACTTCTCGCTGGAGGTCTCCAACCCCCAGTTGATGATGAACGAGTATCTGGCCCTCACCACGAAGCTGCTGCTGGGATTTGGAATCATCTTCCAGCTGCCGGTGTTTGCCATGTTCCTGTCGATGATCGGTATTCTGACACATCGACACCTATTGAAGTTCTGGCGTTATGCCATCGTGATTGCCTTCATTGTGGCAGCGATGCTGACACCACCAGACGTCGTCACCCAGGTGCTGATGGCAGGACCGATGGTTGCGCTGTACTTCCTATCCATCGTGGTCGCATGGTACTTCACTGCACGACGTGAGCGACGCGAAGCAAAAGAAGCCGCTAAAGAAGCTGCAAACGAGTCATAAACACTAAGAGGCTATCATGGGATTCATTCCCTCAGTTGTTGAACAAACCCACCGCGGTGAGCGGGGTTGGGACATTTTTAGTCGCCTGCTGCGAGACCGGATTATCTTCCTGGGAACGCCGGTAACCGATGACGTGGCGAACTCAATCATCGCACAGCTGCTTTTCCTGGAGAGCGAGGACCCAGATAAAGGCGTGGACCTCTATATCAACTCACCAGGTGGCTCAGTGACTGCGGGATTGGCCATTTATGACACCATGCAGTACGTCAAACCGGATGTGACCACCATCTGCCTTGGTCAGGCAGCGTCGATGGGTGCAGTGCTGCTCGCAGCCGGCGCCAAAGGTAAGCGCTACGCGCTGCCGCACAGCCGGATCATGATGCACCAACCATTGATGCGCGGTGGTATGGGCGGCCAGGCGACGGATATCGCCATCCAGGCTCAGGAGATTTTGCGGCTCAAAGAGAAGCTCAACAAAATCCTGGCCCATCACACCGATACCCCGCTCGAGAAGATTGAAGCTGATACCGATCGCGACAATTACATGAGCGCGATTCAAGCACTTGAGTACGGCGTGCTCGACCATGTGATGGAAGATCGCAGCGAGTTGAAGAAAGGCTAGAGCTTTCCTTCCTTTTCCATCATCGAACGGAAAGTGAAGAGCATCGCGGTCAGTTTCTGAACCCCGTTTTTGGCCGAGCTTGGCCCCTTTCCAATCCGAATCAATGTTCGCCCGAAGAGCACCGCTTCCTCGGGCGTTTGTGTGTCTTCAAGTAGGGCTTTTGCCACCGCGACGTCTTCACACTCGTAGACAACCACTGTCGCGACTCGATTGTCTTTCATGACCATGGTCGAGTGGCGTTGCACGTCCCCGAGGTCATCCACCGTGATCTTGCCGACGTTCCATTTGGCGGTCTTCATCGCAAGGAAGAGCGCATCAGCAGGAATCAGATTGGGTTGCGCCTCTTTCTGTTTTGCCGGAGCCGTTACCGCCGCCTTCTCTTCCTTGTCCATCGCCAGCATCAGCCCGGTGCCGACCGCGGCCAGCCCCATGATAACGATCGCCAGCAACGCCAGCGCCTTGGAGAGCGGGGAAGACTTTTTTCGAGCAAGTTTAGGCCGTTCCGCGGTTGTGGTCGTAGTGGGGCCCGAGGACTTCTTTGACTCGGGCGCCAACGAAGTCTCCAGCTCGAGTTTTTCTGGGGGCGCCTTCGAGAACGACGGCGTCGGGTCTTTCGCCTTTTTCTTCCTCGATGGCGCAACTGGCGGTGGCGCAGCGTCTGGATCAAACACTGCATCCGGCTGGAAATCGGAACCTGCGAAATCGAAATCGATATTCGGCGACATGATCTCTGGGGACGACAACTCGTCCATCGATTGGGCGATGGCCTGCGGGAACTCGAAACTGTTGCTGGCCGAGGCGTCTTTCTGACTCGTCAGATAAGCCTGCACGGCATCCGGTACGCCCGTGTCCACTTGGGTCTTTCCATCGACATCTGGATTCAGGAAGTTGCGCAAGTCATCCAGCATATCCCCGCACGATTGGTAACGGTCGGCGTGGTGTTTCTGCAGCGCACGCTCCACGATCATCTGAAGATCGCCAGGACAATCCACGTTTGGCGGCAACACCCATGGGTCAGGCCCCAGATGAAACGCCACGCAGGTTGGAAAATCGGTTGAAGGCACGGGGGGTTCGCCAGTGAGGCATTCCCACATGATCATGCCGACGCCATAAATATCGCTCGCAGGCGTGAGCTCTTCGCGGCGCATCTGTTCGGGCGAAGCGTATCGTGGTGTTCCAACGAACGTCCCGGCCTGTGTCAGCTGCACGCCCATTTCGAGCGACGGTTCTGTGATCTTCGCGACACCGAAATCGAGCACCTTCACCAGAAGCTCGTCGTCATAGTCACGACCGAGCATGATGTTGGAGGGCTTCATGTCGCGGTGGAGCACACCCATGTTATGGGCTTCTTCCAAGCTGCCCAGGATTGCCGTCGCGATAATCGCTGTGTCCACAGGCCTCAGCGAACCGTGTTTGCGGATCTGCCGGGACAGCGAGCGGCCACGGATATACTCCATCACGATGTAGAGAAAATCTGCACCGCGGCCAAAATCGTAAATCGTGATCGTGTTGGGGTTGTTGAGCTGGCTGACCAGCCGCGCCTCGCGCTCGAATCGCTTAAGCCATGTCTCGGCGACGCCCTTTTCTTGATCGAGTTCCAGCACTTTGATCGCAATTGGCCGGTCCATACCAAGCTGTATGCCGCGGTATACGGAGCTGAACCCGCCCTGTGCGATCAGCTTATCAACCCGGTACTTTTCAGCGATCACCGAGTCGACGCGCCGATCATCAAGTTGAACGTTCATGATGATTCAAAATGGCTGTGCAGCCCGCAGAATAACCTGAAAACGACTTTCCACCAATCTAAGTGAAAAAAATTCACCCAATTGGAATCGATGTTCGTAGAGAAGGTCGTGGGCAAAAGAACTGCCCCTTAAGAAGTGTACATAGTTAAAGGTTTTCTCGCCGCCAACACATCGAACACACCCAGAAGAATCGTACGTAGGACAGTGTAGTTGACTGTGCCCTTTCACGTTTCTATAGTGCGGCGGCTAAAATTGAATTCTTTCGCGGGTTAGCGAAGGAACGAGTAGGAAGAGGCAAAATGAAATACACGTTGTTTGAGAAGTTTGGAACAGCAGCCCTGGTGGCAATCATCGCGCTGTCGGCCGCATGCGGTTCGGATGAAGGTGATGGAAGCCTGAAAGGCGTCGAAGGTGGTCTTATCTCGGCTGACCGAAGCGAAGTGACGTTCTCGGACGTCGCGCTTGGTGGCACCAGCGAGCAGGGCCTTCGCATTTCGAATCTGGGTACGGGTAACCTAAATATCCGTTCGATTCGCCTGATCGAAGATACCGACAGCGACGAAGGCGGCGTTGAGTTCCAACGTGGTGAAGACTGGGTCAGCACCGCGAACCTCGAACCAAACGAGTTCATCGACCTCACCATCTTCTACTCGCCTCTGGACCAGAATCCTGACGAGGGCAAAGTCGTCATCGAATCAAACGATCCGTCGACGCCAACGCTAACGATTCCAGTCAACACGGCTGACCTTGAGCCAAACATCTTCTCGCGTGAGAACATCATCTTCCAACGCGTTCCACCGATCACAGAAGAGACTCGCAACAAGTTCTTCCAGATCAGTGAAGTTCAGAACATCGGTCAGGCACCACTCACCATCACGGACGTCGTGATCACCGGTGGCGACGACTTCGCTATCTCGTACCCAACGTCAGCTGACTCGCAAGACCCGTCGACGGACAGCGATTCACACCCAACGACGCTTGGTCCAGACGAGAACTTCCCAATCCGCGTGTACTTCAACCCACAAGACAACCTGCCTTCAACGGCTGATTTGATCTTCTTCACGAACGACCCTGATACCCCTCAGTACACGGTCAAGCTTCAAGGCAACTCGGGTGCTCCATGCATCAAGCTTAGCCAAGAAGACGAAATCAACTTCGGTGAAGGCGGAATTGGATTCGCAAACAACAAGACCATCACGATTGAAAACTGCAGCCCAACCAGCGACCTCGAAGTCAGCTCGATTTCGATCACTGACGACGGTGGCGGAGTCTACTCCATCAAGGACGGCTCGCTTCCTCCAGGTCTGCCAGATGCAAACGCAATCGTTCCTCCAGACAACACGCGTACGTTCGTCCTGACCTACACGCCAACCGACGAGTCGACCTCGACGGGTGAGCTCACGGTCGAGAGCAACGACCCTGCGAAAGCAACCCTGCGTGTCCCAATCCTTGGTAAAGGAACCAACAACGTCTGCCCGAACGCTGTCGCAGAAGCTCGCCTTGAAGGCAGCAGCCGCTACCAGCAGCAGATCAGCACGATTCCTCTTAAGAACATTGAGTTCCGCGGAACCAACTCCGTTGACCAAAACGGTTCGGTCGCAAACTACGAGTGGACCATCGTTCAACGCCCTGCAAACTCGACTGCTCAGTTCGACCCAGCACCGACGCACCCAGAGCCGAAACTCTTCCTCGACCTGGCTGGTGTCTACGTCATCGAACTTACCGTCTACGACGACCAAGGTCTGGCTAGCTGCAACGACGACGAAACGCGTCAAATCACGATTCGCGCAACGCCTGACGAAGACATCCACGTCCAGTTGGTTTGGGATACCCCAACCGACCCAGACGACACCGACACCAACGGTACGGACGTCGACATCCACTACCTCCACCCGAACGGAACGTGGAACAACGCGCCATACGACATCTTCTGGCGTAACGCGACGGCCGACTGGGGAACCAGCGGTGGTGCTGACGACCCAAGCCTCGACATCGACGACACCGACGGTGCTGGCCCTGAGAACGTCAACCACAACAACCCTCAAAGTGGTCTGAGCTACGCGATTGGCGTCTACTACTACAACGACTTCGGCTTCGGTCCTTCGTACGCAACACTGCGTATCTACATCGAAGGTGTTCAGAAGTACGAATACCGCGACCAGTACCTCGCCGGTAAAGGTGTGTTCTGGTACGCAGCCACCATCTCATGGCCATCGAAGAACATCTTCGCGGTCAACGAGACGACACCAGGCTTCCCAACTCAGTAACGAGTTTGGAAACCAACCAACTTAAAAGGCGCCCTGATGGGCGCCTTTTTCGTTTTCGCTTCCCTGGCATCGCTTCGCTGGCGTCACTTCGTTGAGCTTGTCATCCACGACAATCCAGAATACCGATACCAAGAACGAACGACCAAGAACCAAGAACCAAGAACCAAGAACCAAGAACCAGCTATGGAAGTAATGATTCGAGTTCGGATGGGCATGGAACAAGCACACTACGCAGGGAACCTCGTTGATGGTGCACATATGCTCAAACTCTTCGGGGACGTCGCAACTGAACTGCTAATTCGTCACGATGGCGACGAAGGTTTGTTTCGTGCGTACGACAATGTCGAGTTCCTCGCACCGGTCGTGGCTGGCGATTACATCGAAGCCGTCGGAACGATCACGAAAGTGGGCAACACCAGCCGCAAGATGGACTTCGAGGCGCGGAAGGTCATTCAACTGACGAACAACCCCGACAAGCCATCCGAGGCGGAAGTGCTTGAAGAGCCCATCGTCGTTTGCCGTGCCAGCGGAACATGCGTGGTGGTTTGATGGAGCCTCTTATCATTACCGCAGCCGTCGACGGCGCTGAGACGATGCGTGAGCACAATCCCAACGTGCCCTACACGCCCGAGGAGATAGCCACCGAGGCCAAACGCTGCCGCGAGGCAGGAGCATGTATGGTTCACGTTCACGGACGCCTAGAGGACGGTACGCCGACCCAGGACCGTGAGACGTTCAAACAGATTCTGGACAAGATTCGTGAACGTACGGACATCCTGGTGCAGTTCTCGACGGGCGGTGCCGTTTGGATGAGTGTTGAGGAACGTATCGAGGCGGTCGACCTGAAGCCGGATATGGCAACGCTCACGACGGGCACAGTCAACTTTGGGGACGAGGTCTTCATGAACTCGTACCCGATGATCTGTGAGATAGCGGCGAAGCTCAAAGAACACGGTGTGAAACCCGAGATTGAGGTCTTCGATACGGGCATGGTCGACACAGCACTGCGACTGGTCAAAGAAGGGCGAGTTGACGCACCTCTTCACTTTGACTTTGTGTTGGGCGTTCCAGGGGGCATGGGTGCGCGACCCCAGAACTTAGACTTTCTGGTGAACATGATTCCGGAAGACAGCACATGGTCAGTTGCGGGGATTGGACGCCATGAATTGCCCCTCGCCTACAAGGCAATCGACATGGGCGGACACGTTCGAGTGGGTCTTGAAGACAATGTTTACGTCGAAAAAGGGGTTTTGGCCCAAGGTTCTTGGGAACTTGTCGAAAAAGTTGTGTCCTATGCGAAAGAGGTTGGTAGACCCATTTCCGACCCAAATCACGCAAGCGCACTATTAGGCCTCAGCCGCATGAATGCTTGACTTGCGAGACTTCCGGGATCTCGCGTCACGGCGTTGTCACCGGCGAGTACCCGCCTGATCTGAAGGTTTTTTGCGGGTTTCTGCAATTTTCTTGTTTTTTCCGGCTTGACATCAAAAACCTCTCGTATTTAAATCCCGCTCGATTCAAGAACGTAGTAGAGAGCGGATCAACGGAGTATAAGCGGTTCTCCGGAGATCCAACGTGTAAATCCCATTAACCACTTCGTATAAAAACGGGGATTCGAAAAATGACGAAATCAGAACTTATCAATGCTGTTCACGATCGCGCTGCTGAAGCTGGAATTGAGCTTACCAAGAAAGCTACGGGCGAGATCCTCGACATGACCTTCGACGTTATCGCTGGCGCAATCGACCACGAGCGACGCTTCTCGTACCCACAATTCGGTACGTTCACGGTTAAGCATCGCAAAGCACGCGAAGGCCGCAACCCACGTACGGGCAAGCCAATCAAGATTCCTGCTTCGTACACGGTATCTTTCAAGCCTGCTCCTTCGTTGAAGGACAAAGTCAACTAAGGATTTCCTAAGGACTTAAGGTCCTTAAGAACCTAAGTTGAGATTGAAAAGGCACCCATTGGGTGCCTTTTTCATTTCTTGGGCGTTCCTAAGGACCTAAGATAGGAAAGAACCCAAGGAAGCCCTATGAGCCTCAGGCTACGGCCCAGATTTGATATCGAGTTCGGTGGTACGCCGGACGAAGCGATGGAAGTCATGCGTGAGGCATTGAACTGCGTCGAGTGTGGCATCCTTGGTCATCGCTACACGTATCAGTATGAGTTGCGGGTGCCTCGGGAAGAGCGTCACTTCTGGTCTCCCTTCCTGAACCTTCTGATTCAGGAAGACAACGGTAAGACTCACCTCCGGGGAAAATTCGGCCCAAACGCCAACGTCTGGACGATGTTCGTGGCCGCCTACACTGTTTTAGGTATCACGGCATTTGTCGGGCTGATCGTCGCTTCTTCTCAATGGTCGATTCAACAAGCTCCAACCGGATTGATTGTCACGGCGGTTTGTACTGTTCTGGCAATCATCGTCTATATCGCCGGCAAATTTGGAGAGAGCCTGGCCATGAACCACATTCACCGAATCCTGCGGTTCGTGGAGAGCGCTTACGACGTTCCGATAGCGATTGAGATGAACTAGGAATTCCTAAGGACCTAAGGTTCTTAAGGACTTAAGCCCTATCCTTAAGTTCTTGGAAATCTTAGGTCCTTAGGAGTACTAGGGGGTTCTTAAGGACTTAAGGCTATCAAGGACTTAAGCCCTATCCTTAAGTTCTTGGAAATCTTAGGTCCTTAAGAGTTTCGGCAACGCTTTGGCACCGCGTTCGATAATGAACTCACATTAGGAGGTCATTATGAACAAACGAGAACGAGATACCCTTGCATTCAAGATCGTAGGCAGCGCGATTGCTGTTCACGACGCGCTAGGTGCCTGTCAGCCGGAAATGCTCTACCACGAGTGCTTGATCGCGGAATTCCGTCACAGAGGAATCGACTTCCTCCATCACGTGCCCATAACCGTTCGATACCGGGATATCGTACGAGAGCGCGGAATGATCGCCGACTTCATAGTTGAGGACTCGAGAGACACAATTCTTGTCGAGGTCAAACGCCACGCGGTTCTCCACAGTGCAGGAATCTCACAAGCCTTGGGCTACATGCGGATGGGTAAGTTTCCCCGCGGAATGGTTCTAAACTTCGGATTCGGTACGATGTTAGATGAGGTCAAGCACCTAAATCTGTCACGCGAGTTCGGGTAGTTCCTAAGGAATTCCTAAGGACTTAAGACTATCAAGGACTTAAGCCTTAGGCGGGGTTCTTAAGGACTTAAGTCCTTTGAGACTTTAGGTCCTTAGGAACCTAAACAACGCCAGATACTCCACGTTGCCTGCTGGCCCGTGGACTGGGCAGTCGATTCCTTGAACAAATGAAAGACCCATTTTATCAGCTTCTTGCTTCACGGCGTCAATAGCATTGCTCCGGGCCGCATCATCACGAACGACGCCGCCCTTCCCGAGGTTTTCTCTCCCCACTTCGAACTGCGGTTTTATGAGCGTAATGACGTCCGCATCTGGTTTTAGGAACGTCAGGGTATTGGGCAGGACTTTGTCCAATCCGATGAAAGAGCAGTCGATAACCGCCAGATCGCATTTCTCGGGCAACGCGTCCGGTTCCATCTTTCGGATATTCGTGCGCTCCATCGAAACAACGCGGTCGTCTGTTTGCAGCTTCCAAGCGAGCTGGCCGTAGCCGACATCGACCGCATAGACCTTCGTCGCGCCGTGTTGAAGCACGCAATCCGTGAAGCCACCGGTGGAGGCGCCGACGTCGATAACCACCTTGTCCGTGCAGTCATACTCAAACGCCTCGAGCGCGGCCTCGAGTTTGAGCCCACCACGCGAAGCATAAGGGTTTGTTTGCCCCTTGATTTCGATCTTGGAATCGAGAGCGACCTTGGTTCCAGCTTTGTCCACACGCTGGTCATTAACGAAGACGTTGCCGGTCATGATGACGGCGGCAGCCTTGGACCTGGTCTCAATCAGCTCGCGTTCCACCAAGAGCTTGTCGATGCGTTCCTTGTTCTTGGCCATTTCTTAAAGAAGGTCAAAGTATGTGTTGGGCTCAGGCATCGCGGGCATGACTTGGTCTGCCGCGGCTGCGACGCGCAGCAAACGCTCGTCACGCCAGGGCGATGCCATAAGGTGCATACCAACTGGCAATCCACCCGCCAATCCGCAGGGAATCGACACGCCTGGGAACCCGGAGATCGTACCAAGGAACGTGTATCGCGAGAGCGCCGCATTGAGCTCGGTGTCGACCTCACATTCCTTCTCCATTGTGCGTGTCACGGGGCGAGCCGTGCATGCCACTGTGGGATGGAGGAACGCGTCAAATCGATTGCAGATGTCGGTGAACTCGCGCCGGATTAGTTGGCGAATTCGCTGAGCCTGCAGATACTCCATCGCAGAGACGCGCTCTCCAACGGCCAATAACAGGCGCGTATCCAGATTGTAGTCTTCACGATGTTTAACAAGCCAGTCACGCTGACCGGCCGCCGACTCCACGCAGAATGTGATGTAACCCACCTTTTGAATCTCTTGGACCCATTGAATATCAACGCGCTCTATGGTCGCGCCGTGCTCACGCATTCGGGCCAAGGCCTCGTGAAATGCGCGTGCGACCTCAGGTTCGGCGTCATCTGCAAATTCCGGGCACCATGCGAATCGAAGCTTGTTCAAAGGCGGAACGCGAAGCCCACCTTGCTGCCGTGCGTCAGGCCCGAACATTGAAGTGTCGTCGGCCTTATCCGGCCCTGCGGTCGCATCCAGAAAGAGCGCCAAATCGTCCACGCTGGCACCAAGTGGCCCTACATGGTCGAGGGTCCAACTGAGCAGCTTGCCCCCCACGCTGGGAATCCGACCAAACGTGGGTTTGAGCCCGTAGACCCCGCACAACGCAGCTGGCATTCGAATCGAACCACCCGCATCGCTGCCCACGGCCAGCGGTGCAATGCCAGATGCGACAGTGGAGGCGGAACCACTTGATGACCCGCCAGTGAAACGCTTTGGGTCATGTGGATTTCGAGGACACGGGTAGTGAGGATTGGTCCCAACCCCACCCATGCCGATCTCGGTCATATGGGTCTTTCCAAATAGAATCGCGCCCTGTTCCCGAAGTCGACCCGCCACTACGGAGTCCTGATGGCTTGGTCTTTGGCCTTTGAAGATCGTGCCGGCTCGGGTTCGATACCCCTCGACATCGAACTCATCTTTGACTGGAATCGGAACCCCATCCAGGGGTCCAATCGGCTGCCCTGCGGCGTAGCGCTCGGCGCTTTGGGTCGCTTGCTCCAGGATGTCTTCCTGCCGAATCTCAATGAATGGATGGAGGCTCTTGTCCGCATTCTTTGCGGCCTCCAGGGTCTTCAGGGCGATATCAACTGGAGACAAGGCTCCAGACAAATAGGCGTCCGTATATTCGCGGCATGTGGGTCGTAGAAACATCAGACCTCCTCTGGCGGATGCACAGGGAGGGTGGCGATCGGTGGATCCGTCTCTCGTAGGTCGAACTCCATCAGATCATTGAGCTCAAGGTCCGCAAAAAGCTGACGTTTCACGACCTCACCCGTCATGGGCGCCTCGGCCGCGTTGACGATGGTCTTCAGCTTGATGCCAGAGAGGACGAGTTCCTTTTTCTTCGACTCTGCCATGAAAATGCCTTTTTCGAAGTGGGGTAACACGTTCTATCACGAGGATTCATCGGGGGAAAAGCGTCGCCTATCTTGACCTGCGAGGTAGGCCTCTGCTAACAAGGCGCTTCTTTTGGAGCATTTAGATTTGTGTCGCTCCGCACAACGACCGAAAGCCTTTTAAATCAAGGCGTTAGAAAGGTGTTACACCGATGGAACCTGTTACTGGTTTTCTAGCAATTGCGTTAGGCGTGGCTGTCATCGCAGCCGTGTTTTTCTTTCTTGGCGATGCGAAGTACCGCAAGCTCTACCTCGAAGCGAAGGACGAGCTGGACTCGAAGCCCAAGAAGAGCTCCACAAAATCTAAGTCATCCGATACGTCGTCGAAGAGCACCGAAGCTCCCAAGGTCGACCAAAGCGAACTGCGTGAAGCCCGCGAAGAGATCAAGAGCCTCAAAAAGAAGCTGCATGATCTGAAGGAAGAGGCCAAAGACCTCCGGGCTGAGAACAAAGACGCCAAAGAGACGAAGAAGAAGCGCAAGAAGGACAAGAGCAACGATGCGGACATGATCTTCGCCCTGCGCGAAGAGCTCGCCGAAGCGAAGGCTGAGGCTGAGGAATACCGTGCCAAGCTCGCCAACGCGCCGACCGCCAAAGCACCAAAGCGCGACGCCGATCCGGAGCCAAAACAGGACAGGAAGTCCGCGGAGCCGGTCAACGAAGACGATCTGGTCGCTCAATACGATCAGAAGTTTAAGAAGGCCAAGGCCGAGTTCGACGCTGAGCTTCGAACGCTGAACAAGAAGGTCAAATCGACCTCCGGCAACGTCGACAAGCAGCGCCGACGCGCTGACAACAACGACCGCGCATACAAGATTACGCAGCGCCAACTCGATATTGCTCAAGAGAAGATCAAGATTCTTGAGGCGCAGCTTAATGAAGCTGGGATCACGCCAGGTGAGCCTCCTGAGAGCCTCTACGCCGAGCCGGTCGCGCCAAAGAAGCGCAAGAAGGCAAAGCGCGTGGAAGTAGCCGAAGAGGTTGAGGAGACCCCGGAAGTACAAGAGTCAGCACCGGTTGAAGAGCCAGCTGCTGAACCTGAGGTCGCCGAAGAGCCTGAAGCTGCCGAGGAACCACAAGCCGAAGCGCCTGCTGAAGCTGAAGCTGCAGAAGAACCAGCAGAAGAGCCTGAGGCCGAAGAGCCTGTGATGGAGGCGGTCGCCCCAATCACTCGCAAGAAGGCACCACAAGCTGACGAAGAAGCAGACGCTGAAGAGTCTGACGACACCATCAAGTCAGCGCCGGTTTCGATGGAAGACGTCGAAGCAGCCAAGGCAGAGCCTGCTGAAGAGCCTGAAGCTGAAGCGGCTGAGGAGCCTGAAGCAGCTGAAGAGCCACAAGAAGACCTGGGTTCAACCCAAGTCCTCCACGGCTCAAAGGTCGCTGAGATCGCTGGTGATGTGGCTGAAAGTGCCGAAGAGACCGCAGAAGCTGCTCTAGCTGAAGAGCCTGCAGAGCCTGAAGCAGAAGCTGCTGCTGAGCCAAGCGAACCGGAAGTGTCCGACGCATCTGAGACCGAATCTACTTCGGTACTCGGAAGTGGCACGCTCGCTTCATTTATGAAGCAGGACAGCGAGGCAGATACCAACGGTGAAGACGATGAGTCGAAGAAGACTCAGTTCGGTATGCCGGCTATCGGCGACGATGCAAAGCAGACTCGATTTGGAATGCCATCGCCTTCGGACGGTGAAGATTCGTCAGTAGACGATGCCTGGGCTGACATCGACGTCGACTAATTTGCGTTACACAATCCTGCTCGCTAGAGTCACGTCATGAACGAACGATTTTTCATCCAGCGTTTGTCCGAAGCTACGTCCTGTAGCTGTTGTTGTTGTTGCTAAAACAACGACCCGCATCCCTGTAATTTTTTGGCATATTTATAGAATCGCGCACGCCTCGTCGTGCGCTGAGGACGCATCATGGCAGCAGAACCAAAAGCTTTTTCGGTATACAACACGCTCACAGGAAACAAGGAATCCGTTCAGACGCTCGAGCCGGGCAAGGTCTCGATGTATGTCTGCGGTGTGACGGTCTATGACCTCACCCATATCGGACACGCTCGCGTGTTTGTGTTTTTCGACGTGGTGCAGCGCTTCCTTCGCCATCTGGGCTATGAAGTGAACTACGTCCGAAATCACACGGACGTCGACGACAAGATCATCAAACGTGCAAACGAAGTCGGTGAGGACCCACTGGCTCTGGCGCAGCGCTTCATCCACGCATTGGACGAGGACATGGGCCGCCTGTTGTGCCAGTCGCCCGACCACGAACCTAAGGTCTCCGACCATATTCAGGAGATCATCGAGATGACGCAGACCCTCATCGACAAAGGATACGCCTACGAATCCAATGGGGACGTCTACTACCGCGTCGAGAACTTCGAAGGGTACGGCAAGCTCAGCGGTCGAAAGCTCGAAGACATGGAAGCTGGCCGATCTGGACGTGTGGCCGACGACGAAGTGGTCAAAGAAAACCCATTCGATTTCGCGCTTTGGAAAAATGCCAAAGAAGGCGACGTCAGCTGGGAATCACCATGGGGTAACGGGCGCCCAGGCTGGCATATCGAATGCTCAGTCATGAGCTCCAAATACCTTGGTGCGAACTTCGATATTCACGGTGGCGGCCGAGACTTGATCTTCCCCCACCACGAGAACGAAATCGCCCAGAGCGAGGCAGCGCACGATTGCGCGTTTGCAAACTATTGGATGCACGTCGGCATGGTGAACGTTGCGGAAACGGACGAAGACGGAAACGCGATTGAGCGCAAGATGTCGAAGTCGCTGGGCAACTTCTGGACAACGCGAGATGTCTTGAAGGGCTATCACCCCGAGGCGATTCGGTACTTCATGCACACGACGCAGTACCGTCACCCAATCACGTATTCCGAGGACAACCTTAACGAGGCAACCCAGCGTATCGAGTATCTGTACACGACGCTTGAGCGCCTTGATGAATCGTTGGCGAAGGCAGGCCACAGCGTGGACAACCCTCCGGAAGAGACCGGCTACTTCGAGAACAAAGGCGAAGTGCTCGACGGCTTTATGGACCGCTACGAAAACGGAATCCTTGAAGACTTCAACACACCGGTTGGTCTCGCGGGATTGGGAGAGCTGGCTCGAATCGCAAACGAACTGACGGAATCCAAGAAGAAAGCCAAAGGCGAGCGCCTTTGGACGATCTACAAATGCCGTCAGCTCTTGACCGAAGCGGGCTCGATTCTCGGCATGCTTAGTCGCGACCCGAAGGTGGTCCTCGCCGAGCTGACCGACCTGAAAGTAATGCTCTTGGGCATCGACCGCGACGAGGTCGAAGCGAAGATTGTGGCGCGAAAACAGGCTCGTGATGACAAGGACTGGGGCCGTGCAGACGAAATTCGCGACGAGCTCTTGGCCATGCGCATCGAAATCATGGATGGTACGGAAGGTACAACCTGGCGAGTGAAGTAACGCGTGAAGTGGCGAGTTAGCGAGCGGGAGAATGGGGAAGTTCCAGTAGGTGCGTACCTCATGCTCCCGCTTTTCATTTTGCCGCTCCTCGGTCACTACGTCGGCAACGGCTCCATCAACCTGGGGACATGTGCCATGAAGGTCGCTACGGGCCTTCCCTGCCTAACGTGTGGGTCAACGCGCGCGACGATGCTGCTGTTTGACGGTCATGTCCTGGATGCGCTCACATTTCAGCCGATGATGATGTTCATCTATCTCTTTCTGACCATCTGGGGCTCCATCAGCCTTTGGGCGTTCGTGACGCGCAAGCGCGTGAAGATCAAGCTGACCGATCGCGAAGATTTTGTGCTCAAAGCCCTGCTGGTTGGCATCCCAATTACAAACTGGTTTTACCTGGTGAACGCTGGAATCTAGTGGATCCCGCAGCACACACATTGTTTGGGGCGACGCTTGCTGAGACTGGCCTGCGCAACAAAACCCGCTATGCGACAGCTACGCTGATCGCGGGCGCGAACATTCCCGATATCGACGCCGTCTTCACGTTCTTAGGGCGCGACATGTCGCTCTATCTGCGGCGCGGCCATACACACGGCGTCGTTGCGTTGGTGGTGCTGCCTCTGATTCTGACCGGAATCATGTGGGCGCTAAACAAGCGCAAACCCGCTGAAGACGGGCCAGACTTCAATCTAAAGTGGGTGATGATTCTGGCATTCATCAGCACATGGTCACATCCGCTGCTGGACCTCATGAACACCTATGGGGTGCGCCTGCTAATGCCGTTCGATGGCCGGTGGTTCTACGGCGACACGCTCTTCATCATGGATCCATATTTCTGGCTGCTGACCGCGGCGGGAGTCGTGTTGGCTCGTTCCAATAGCAAACGCGCCGTCGCGGGGTGGCTGATGCTGACCATACTTGCGACACTTCTGGTCGTGCTGGTCCCATTCGTTCCGTTATGGGTTAAAGTTATTTGGCTGCTGGGAGTCGGCGCAATCACACTTCTGCGCTGGAAGGGGTTTGTTCAGCCCCGATTCAGCCAGAATGTCTCGCGGTTTGGGTTCACCGCATTGATTCTCTACATCGCGGCCGTCTTTTTTGCGGCGAGGTCCGCGGAATCCGAGGCCATGGCGAGTGTCTCTCAGGCCGAACTTGCCGTCTCCAACCCGATGCCTGGCCAACCCTTTACACAACGCGTCGTCGTCAAAAAGCCCGAGAGCTACGTCGTGATTCAAGCCGATGGTTCGCAGCAAGAGGTACCACGCCGCGATCCGATGTATGACGATGTTATCAAGCGCGCGCTCAAAGACGAATCAATCAAGGGCTTTTCGAATTGGATGCGCCTGCCGCACTACACAATCATCGACGAAGGCGAGTCTTGGTTGGTCGAAATCCGCGACCTGCGGTATGTGGAGCCCGGTGAAGAAGCACGCGGGATTGGATTGGCAAAGGTCCAAGTCCCCAAGTAGCGAGCGCGACGTTGGCGGAGCCTTTCGTTTTCCATTTTTCGCGGGGAGATCACGGACGACCCGAGATCATGTACATCGCAGATGTACGAGCGGCGTGCGGACTCTGCAAACACGAGCAGATCCAACGGTTCTATCATGCGACACCATTTCATGAGCTGACGTTGGAAGGGTTCATTAACCTAGCGCGTGGCACGGCGCAGAAGACCGATTACGAGTGTGAGAACTGCGGGACCATGGTCGTCCCAGAACACACCCTGAGGACGACAACTACTCTTGGGATGGCTGACGAGAGTGGTGTTCTGGTGGCGTTTCATGACCTCCAAGCCGATGAACTCTCTTTTCGCGGCACAGCTCCCAGACGATTGGACCCACAGGAGTTACCAGGGTTTGACCCTGCGAAAGCCAGTGGGGCGGCGACCGATGACCTGGATGACGAGTGGTTTGAACACACGTTCGACCGCGCATTTAACCTGAAGCGTGCATGGGCTGAGTTCTTGGACGAGTTTGACGATGACGATGACGAGGGTTGGACACAGCTCGCACCTGGATGCATCGCTATCTTGGCCCCGAGTTTCGAATCCGCAGAGGCCGTTGCGCAATCTGATGAAGTCAGCGAAGCCGCGGGAAATGGAGCGTTTGTCCTGCTCGAGATCACACAGGCTCCAGACGACTTCGACGTTAGCTATGGCGCGATCAACCGTTGGTTGGCCCCACATCATCGAGAGTTCATCAAAGGCCGAAGCGCGGCGGTATTGCTGTCGGCCGACGAGGCGGTCCGACTGATCGCGCGCACATTTGAAGTGGCATTGCTGAAATTTGAACGTGTCGATAGCGACTACACCGCCATCACGACGCCAGGCGAGATCGTACACAAGCAACCCTTGAGGCTACTCCAAGTTTTACAACGCGCAGCCCACACTGGCATCACACCAGGGGAAGCGGCGCGACTGAGCGCTGAGGAGATTGCAGCGGAGTTGTTGCGGGTATGGTAGAGCGCATTGCAATACGGGAAGATTGGGGAACAGCGGTCGAGGTAGAACCGGGGCTGTTTCGCCTACGCTTGGTAAATCCTCGCGGAACGCTGCTCATCAATACCTATATCTACAAGTCTCCAGGACATCTGGCGGTCATTGACCCCGGCTGGCCATGGACACTGCATGGACTGGAAACCGCGCTTTCAGACCTCGGCTTGGGCACGCTGGCTGAGGTAGACCAATGGCTCTACACACACACCCATATCGACCATATGGGGTTGGCTGCCATCTTATCTCAACACAGCGATGCCCCGCACCATTGCTGGTCTTTAGTAGAAGAACACCTACCAAACTGGCACGCGTTTCAAGATGACATGAACGACTGGTTCGACTGGGGGAAATCCGCTTTCGCGGAGCCGTGGCGAAGTGAGCTCATCGAACAACGTAAAAAACAACGGGAAGGTCAGCAGAAGTACTCCAGCATGGCGCACCAGTACGGGGAGCGCGCGGTGGAAAACGCGGTGCTCTATGAGCTTGGCGAGTCGATTCAGGTGGGGGACATCACGTTAGATATCCATGATGCACGCGGACATGACCCGTACCATGTGGCGTTCCATGAGCCGGACCGCAAATGGTTGTTTGCAGGGGATGTGGTTATTGCGACCCCAACTCCCATTAGCCGTTCGATGGATGATGACCTTGCCCTGTACCGAGAGTCCTTGGACCGATTGCAGGCTCTGGACATTGAGCTGCTTCTTCCGGGACATGGCGTACAGAAATCAGACCGTATCGACTCAGCGTTTGAGCGCTCCCGGGATTACGTCACTTCCTACACCGAGCGGGTCCTGGCGCAGCTGGAAACAGCCGATGGCCCCGTGGATTTGCACACGATCGCGCTCGCGCTCACGCCGGAAGGCAAGCCCCTAAAACCAGAGCCACGGTGGTGGGTCCACGTGGCTCTTGTTGATTCGCACTTGAATATGTTGGTGAACGAGCAGAAGGCCGAGAGGCTCGATGGGCCGACCTATCTAGTCAGAGTCGCCTAGCTTGCCATCTCCCATGATAAGCTGAGCTTCCTTGTAGTTCTCCATGCTGAACACCTTCGCGGTGCCGTCAGGCTGCGGAAGGATGGTGATGGACATGGTCTTGCCGTCTTTCTCGAGCGCGAGCGAGCGGCCGTGAACACGGTTAATCTCGGGGAAGAACTCAGCCATCTTGTCGAGCTTTCCTTGGATTCCGGACTCCTTCCAGCCACGAGCTGCCATGCTCTGCTTGTAGAAGTCGTAAGTCTGATCGAGGCTTCGATGGTTCACCGTCCACTTATTCTGTCGGAACGGCTCGTTCTCCATCAAGCTCTGGAATCGGAAGTCTCGCTTACATCCAAAGCAGGATGGGATGTTCGGGTCGGCTGCTTGTGGTTTGACCGACCGGTTTTCCATCTTTGCAGCATCGAACTCTGAATCCGTCCAAACGGCGGTCATCATCGAGCGACGATTGTCCTCATTGGTCGCGTCGACGAATCGGTAGCCACCAAGGAAGTCTCGCATCGGCACACGACCTTGGGCGTCCTGATGCATGGATACGGTCTTCTCAAAGGACTGCGGCGGGACCATTCCCCCAACCGAAATGTAGTCCTTTTCTTTGCGCATCGGGACGAGCTCGCCTTTGAGCATCGCCTCGGACATCGGGCCGAGATCTTTGGACTTCTTCTGGAAGTCAGCCATCGCTGCTGGGTCGTATCGGTCCTGCTCATAGCGCGCGAGGTCGATCTCACCTGCCTGTGCAGGCAACGGAGCCTTGTCCAACCAGTTCTGGCTGTTGACGCCGAAGTTGACCATCTCTTCCTGAACGATGTTCATCGCCTGGTATGGGTCCTTGCGAGGTACATAGCCGCTGGCGAAGTACATCACGTTCCCGTTCAGGTCGTATGTCTTTGGCTTGAAGCCGAGCGACAGCATCGCACGCGAGAACTCACTCCCGTCTTTTGCGATCATGCTCGTAAGGTCGGCCTCAGCTTCGGGGACTTCGATACCCTTTTCTTCGGACACGTCGGTCGTGACGATGCCGAAACCAATTCCAAAGATTACCGCGCCAGCGACGCCGAGTTTGGCGAAAGTTTGAAGTCCGTCTTTAATCATGGGGCTCATTGCTTCCATCCTAGCATCCTCCCAGGGCGCCGCACCAGCTGGTGTCAAAGTTACCCAAGGGGCCGTTTCCGCCGATCTCACCGCACTCTTCGGACGGCTTAGAACCGTCGCAAGCGCCGGAGTCGTCGGGGTTCGCGTTCAGGCAGTTTTGATACGCCTGAGACTGTGCCTGACATGCATCCCCTTCAGACAACTCTTCGTCGTCGAGGTTGGGATTGATCTCGAAAACTGGAATCGAATTGTCGAAGCGTTCGGTGTTTGTGAACTCCAAACGCGTCATGACAACGGGTGCGATACGGTGCGTGGCAACGGTTCGTGCGGGCACCTGCAGCTGACCGGATTCGTAGTTGTAGTCGCCCCAGGTATGCGAACCTGAGCGAGTCGCTTCGCCTTCTGAGGCGCCATATCGAATACCTGCGCCAATCGCGAGTCCAGAGCCCGTCGTCCGAACGATGGACGAGAAAGCTGAGGCGAATGAACCACCTTCGAACGTGGGGTCCATCAAATCGTTGAGCAACCGGTAGTTGATCATATTGTCGTCGCCCCCGGTGATCCCCGAGAGCGTGCGCTGTGGGCTGATACCTGAGCCGGGCATCAACGTCGCAGGAATCTGCGCCTTAACACCCGAATCGATGTAGATACCACCGCCACTGAGGCCGTTGTTCCAAACGTCCGTGACCGAGCCAATACTGGAGAGTGCGCCGGTGATCGGCGTCATGCCCAGCAGGTCGATCTCCGAATCGTTTTGCCAGAGTTCACGATAGGCTTCGGCCTTCACGACAAGCGCTTCCTGATTGAAGCGATACAGCATTCCCATGCCGCTGAAGATCATGATGAAGACGGGAAGTCCCATCACGAACTCGGTGATTGCCGAGCCGGATTCGTTATGTAGAAGTTTTTGAACAAGCTTTTTCATTTCGTCACTCCCTGCATTCGATCTGCAGTCATCGACGTGCCGATTCGATAGAGGTACAGCAAGTCATTCATTCCAGACCCTGCACTGAAGTCGGAATCGACGATGCCTGTGATGGAACCAACGATCAGGAATGGAATCGTATCGTTGATGATGGTTCCGAGGCCGGCATCAGGACCTTGAACCGCCGAACCGAGCGACTCTCCAGGGAGCGCGACTGGCCGGTTTTTCGACTTCCAGCGTGGTGACCACATATCCGGATTGTCCTGGAGGCCAAGTCGGTTACCCAGAATTGGAAGGTCACCGACCACGGAGAACGCGCCTTCACCCAAGATGGTGAACGGTTGCTTGTAGACAATCTCCGAGCGCGCCATTGCGAAGTAACCCTCGTTTCCATAGAGCGGGTTCTTATTATAGTCCTGCTCCATGTAGGCGAATTTCTTCCTTCCTGAACTATCATCCATCGTTCCAGCGCGTGGCTTGTAGGCGATCGAGATGTTCGAGGTGGATTGAAGCCATTTGTTCTGGTCTTCGAAGTTGCTCTTGTTCACACGCCAGTCGAGATATCCATCTTCGTGGTAGGTAATCGATGCAACCGCACAACCCATGATTGGAAGTAGTTGGGCGATTGCAAAGATGGTCTTCCAGCCTTCCGGTGAATCATTTGAATCTTGGAAGGTTTGGATGCCGACGATGATCGCTTCGAGCGACAATGCATACTCACCGCAGTACTCAGCAGCCGCCAACACCGGTGACTGTGAGAGACTGAAGTTAAACGGCGTGGATTTGTTTTCCCAGACGACCTGTCGGTCACGACGCGTGACAGGTAAGGCGTCCGTGTTTTGTGTGAGGCTTGGCATACGATTGATGAACTCGGTCCCCAAGACCCAATCGACCGTACCGATCGAACGCAAGATGCCGCTCTTCACGTTGCCGATTCCACTTGGTGGAGGCGGCCAGCTCGCCGAAATCATGGCGCCGTTGTTCATGGCGCGACCTGCGGCTTCAATCCACGCCCACCAAGGCGTGATGCCGAACATGTACTGCTGGTAGAACTCAAGCTGGTTGAGCTCCAGCGGAGCGCGGCCGGAGCCAAGAACACCCATCTCGGGTAAGTTCCATACGGCTTCGATCCCCTCCGCTATAACCATGGGTAAGCCGGCAAAGAATTCGTAACAGGCCTTGGGATTGGGTATCAGTTTGAAACAGTCACCGGCGTGGATGGCCATCTGCGCGATAATCGCGACCCAAGCGTGCACGTACGTCACGAGGTATGAGTAGAAGAAGCGCTTGATGATGTTTGCATACACGATGACGTTCATCGTGCGCGCTTTCACCACCGAGTGGCTGTACGCCGCCGTATCGGCCGCGGTCTGCACTCGCATCTTGTCTTGCGAAGCTTGACCGGCATCGTAGAGCGTCATCGCGACCATGAAGAGCACCAGGAACGCTGCCAAAACAAGCAGCAGAACGGCACCATTCTGGTCTTTGTGAAAACGCTCAAGCAGGTTGTTAAGTGTGGTCTGCATTACGCCCTCACAGGATATCGTTTTCGTTGGGAAGCTCAGGATTTGGCGTCAGGTGATGCGTGAGCGAATACGTTCGCTCCACATCGGTGACCCAACCTCCGGCCGAGGGCGTGCCCCCGAACGCGAGCCCAACAAGGGGAAACACCATCTTATGGCTGTAGGTCACGTTGACCGTGAACTGCTCGACAGACGTTTCTGAGGGAGCCGTCAGGATGTTTCCTTCGAAGCTGACCGAGGTGCTGCAGTAGGCGCCGGCGAGCTTGCCTGGTCCACGCTGCGCAAATGTCACTCGCTCAAGTGAAGACGAGAACGTTGAGTAGCGTTGTGGTGTTTCGGTAGGCGAAAGGCCAGCAGCCACGAGGCCGGCGACCAAGTCATTGAATGGGTCAGATTTTTCGCAGGCGATGTTTCCTGCGGACATCGGGGCAACCGGGGCGATCACTGAAGCCGCGGACAATCGAGCCGCATCTTCAACATGCTCTCGCGTCACTGTCTCGCCGGTGCGGTTGTTGCCCTCTTCAGGCCCCCAAACCGCAATGGTTCGGGCTGCTTGGAAGGTTCCCAGTGTGGTCAATAGACCCGCCATCGAATTCACGCCCATCTGCGCCAGCCCGAAGGTCAGCAGCAAGAAGACCGGGAAAATGATGATGGTCTCCGTCATAATCGCGCCGCGCGCACGCACGACGGCGAGTTTTTTGGACTTGCGTCGTCCTTCCTGAACCCAGCGATACCCGATGAAGAGTATCCCCCAGAAAGCCGCCGAAAGGCCAAACAGGATCCCGAGATCCTTCATGACATCAGCCTGAATCTGGGCATCGCCCAATCCAGTCTGCACGAGTACGATCGTCTCAGACAGGAAGCCTCCGGCGCCAATACAGAAGACGATCAGCGTCGCTGTGAGGTGGCCTAATCCGGAAAGCGCCCATGCGCCCAAGTTAGTTTCGTTTTTCGATTTCTCAGCCATATCCGAACTTCGTGTGTGTTCGCCTTATATGATTGCAAGTACCGATCCGATTTCTGCCAAGTATGTTGAAGTGTATCCAAACACCCGTCAAATGTAGAGAATGCGGGCGGCAGGACCGGTTCGCGACATGTAGGCCTCGATCTTACAATCGTGCCAAAGTGTCACAATGATCGGTCAAGACACCCTGATCGGCATTTTTGGGCCTCCTTCGCCACGCGGCTCGCGGGTGCCAACTGCGCCCCTCACCCGATATCGCTTGACTCCCAAAATTGGGAATGTTAAACGCGCCCGTCTTTCTCGAAGCTAGGTACTTTGCCTACTTCGTTAGGCTGATTTCCAGCCCCAACCTGAGACGGAGACTGACAAGCGATGTTCGCTAGCTCCAATGTAACAATCCTTGCCGGCGCGGCGATCGATATCGACGCCACGCTTGGCTTTCAGATGTTCCTCTTCCTAGCGCTGCTCATCATCCTTCGCCCTCTTCTCATCAATCCCTATCTCAAGGCGATGGATGCACGAAAAGAAGGTCTGGAAGGATCGCGCGAAGATGCCAACGAGTTCGAAATCCGCGCTGAAAAAGCACTCGCGGATTACGAAAAGAAGATGCGCGATGCGCGTCGCGAAGCCCAAGAGGTCCGCGACTCACTTCGTGGCCAAGGCACCGCCGAGCAAAACGAGCTACTCGAAGAGGCTCGCGCAGAGCTCGCCACCAAGATCGAAGGTGAGCGCACCAAGATTAATGACGAGCGCGAGGCTGCTCTGGCAGCAATGAAAGAGCGCGCCGACGGCCTCGCAGGTGTCATCGTCGAGAAGGTGTTGCCAGCATGAAAAACAAGATCCTCTATATAGCAGCTCTTCTGATCGCATCCGTGCCAATGGACGCGTTCGCCGCTGGCGGACACGGCGACGGATTCCCCTGGGTTAGCTGGGGCGTGAGCGTCGTCAACTTCGTGATCTTCCTTGGCATCCTGATCTATTTCGCAGGTCCGAAGATCCAAGACCACTTCTCGACGCGTCGTGAAGACATGCTCGCTGACCTCAACGAGAGCAAGCGGCTACGCGAAGAAGCTGAAAAGAAATTTGAAGAGTACTCCGCTCGCCTCGAGAAGCTCGACGAAGAGCGCAAAGCACTGCTCGAAGATTATCACGAGCAGGGTGAGGCAGAGAAAGAGCGCTTGGTCGCAGAGGCGAAAAAGCAGGTCGAGAAAATGCGTGCAGATGCTGAACTTATCATTCAGCAGGAGATGCGACGTGCGGTCTCGGCGATCGAGGAGCAGGCTGTGGATCTCGCGATTTCACTGGCCGAAAAGCAGCTTACCGAGAAGGTGGACGACAACGCGCAGAGCCGCATCGTCGCATCGTACGTAAGCGACCTCAACGAGATGGATTCCGCCCCAGGGGCGTAAGGAATAGGCATGCGAAATCCGGTTTCAAAACGATACGCTCGCGCTTTCCTCGAACTCGGGGTGGCCAACGGCTCGTACAGCACGCTTCAGAAGCAACTTCGCGAATTCGCCGATGCATTTGGTGAAAGCCGCGACCTTCAGAACGTCGTCCTCAATCCTGGTGTCCGTGTCGACGAACGACGAAATATCGTTCGCGCGATCGGCCAGAAACAAGGTTGGGACACGATGATGCTTAATCTGACGCTGCTCTTGATCGACAAGGACCGAATCGCGCTCGTCCAAGACATCGCTGATGTCTTCGACGCGATGGTCGACGAACATGACGGAAATGTCCGCGCAACGGTCACATCCGCACGTTCGCTCAACCCGACTCAGGTCGGCGAGATCAAGACTGCGATCGCAAAAATGACAGGAAAGAACGTGTTGCTTGAGACTTCGGTCGACGAAGCCCTTCTGGGCGGCGTCGTGACGCGCGTTGGAGGCAAAGTCTTCGACGGGTCGGTCCGAACTCAGCTGCAGACACTTAAAGATTCAATACTTCAAGACGTTTAGTAACCAATCGAGGCTTTAGAGATGGCCATCAACATCGAAGAAATTAGCTCGATCATCAAAAATCAGATCGAGAACTACGACAAGCGCGTCGAGGTCAGTGACACTGGTACGGTGATCTCCGTCGGTGACGGTATCGCTCGTATTTACGGACTTGAGTCGGCAATGGCTGGTGAGCTCCTTGAGTTCCCAAACAATGTCTACGGAATGGTTCTGAACCTTGAGGAAGACAACGTCGGTGCTGCTCTTCTGGGTGGTGAGAACTCAATCGTCGAAGGCGACACCGTCAAATTGACGGGCCGCATCGTTGACGTTCCCGTCGGTGACGCACTCCTCGGCCGTGTGGTCGACGCACTTGGTAATCCGGTTGACGGTAAAGGTCCTATCGAGACCGAACACCGCGGCCGCGTTGAGATCAAGGCACCCGGTATCATCGCACGTAAATCCGTGCATGAGCCGCTCCAGACCGGTCTTAAAGCTATCGACTCGATGGTTCCAATTGGACGTGGTCAGCGCGAGCTCATCATTGGTGACCGCCAGACCGGTAAGACGGCTGTCGCAATCGACACCATCATCAACCAAGCTTCTGAAGGCGTCCGCTGCATCTATGTTGCTGTCGGCCAGAAAGAATCGACGGTTGCTCAGGTGGTCGAGAAGCTTCGTCAGCACGGCGCCATGGAGTACACCACGGTCGTGACGGCAACCGCTTCGCAGTCGGCTCCGCTCCAGTTCCTTGCACCTTACTCAGGTGTGACGATGGGTGAGTACTTCCGCGACAACGGCCAGCACGCACTTATCATTTATGATGACCTTTCGAAGCAGGCTGTCGCGTACCGCCAGCTTTCGCTGCTCCTTCGTCGTCCTCCAGGACGCGAAGCTTACCCTGGCGACGTCTTCTTCATTCACAGCCGCTTGCTTGAGCGCGCTGCGAAGATGTCTGACGAAGAGGGTGCAGGCAGCTTGACCGCACTTCCAATCATCGAAACCCAGGCTGGTGACGTTTCGGCGTACATTCCAACCAACGTGATTTCGATTACGGACGGTCAGATCTTCCTTGAGTCCGACTTGTTCAACGCGGGTGTCCGACCTGCGATTAACGTCGGTATCTCGGTTTCTCGCGTGGGTGGTTCGGCTCAGATCAGCGCCATGAAGAATGTTGCTGGTACGCTGAAGCTCGACCTCGCTCAGTTCCGTGAGTTGGAAGCGTTCTCGCAGTTCGCATCCGACCTCGACAAAGCGACGCAGCTGCAGCTTGCACGTGGTGTGCGCCTGGTTGAGATTCTGAAGCAGCCTCAGTACGAGCCACTCGACGTGGCACGTCAGGCGCTCCTGATTTTCGCGGCTAACGCTGGCTTCCTGACGGAATTCGCAGTTGGTGACCTTCGTACGTTCGAAGCGGAGCTCTACGAATTCGTCGACACGAAGCACAAGAGCTTGCTCGCTGACATCAAAGCCGACAAGAAGTTCGGTAAAAAGCACGGCACCGACGCACAATCGGACGCAACCGCTGCTGCGATGAAAGCGCTTGAGCAGTTTGTGAAGAACTTCAAAGCCGACCGCGCGTAACTCTTAACCTTTGGGCAGGCCACTATGCCGAACCTGAAAGAAATCCGGACGCGAATTGCGACCACCAAAAACACGCAGAAGATCACCAGCGCCATGAAAATGGTGTCGGCGGCCAAACTGCGTCGCGCCCAAGAGAATGCCGAGGCAGCTCGACCTTACGCTCTTAAAATGGAGCAGGTCATTTCCAGCCTCGTATCTCGTGTTGATGAAGGGTCGCACCCACTGCTCGTTTCACCAGAGCCGCAGAGCAAAGAGCTGGTGATCGTGATCACGTCTAACCGTGGTCTTTGCGGTGGGTACAACTCAAACGTGCTCCGAACTCTGGAGCGCTTCATCAGAGACCAGGCGCACTCGAACGTCGAAATCGACCTCGTCACTGTGGGTACGAAAGGCGAAACCTACACTCGAAGCCGTGGGCTCAATAAAGTTGAGGACTTCTCACACGTCGTGGGCAACGTCAGCTTCGCACAGGCCAAAGAAATTGCGACCTGGGCGACGGAGCGCTTCATCGGCGGCGAGTACGACAAAGTACATATCCTGTACAACGAGTTCGTCTCGGCGATTCAGTACAACACGACCCTTCAATTGCTCCTCCCATTGGCGATTGAAACGCCGGCGGAAGAGGCTGCTGAGGCTGAAGCGTCTGAGTACATTTTTGAACCTGACGAACAGTCGTTGTTGGGTCACTTGCTTCCTGCCCACATTGATGTGCAGGTGTTGCGGGCACTTCTCGAAGCCGAAGCTAGTGAGCACGGCTCCCGAATGACCGCAATGGATAGCGCGACCAACAACGCAAAAGACATGATTGACTCCCTCACGCTGCAGTACAACCGCGCGCGACAGGCCTACATTACGAAGGAACTTGTCGAGATCGTCAGTGGTGCTGAAGCCCTGAAGGGATAATAGATTTTAGATACGCAATAACCCTTAAGATTAGTCCACGAGATAAGTCATGGCAGTAGCAGCCGAAAAGCTCGGAAAAATCACTCAGGTCATCGGACCTGTGATCGACGTGACGTTCCCTGCGGATAACGTTCCGCCCATCCTCACCGCACTTCGCGTGACCAACACCGCGATTAACAACGATGAGTGGAACTTGGTTTTGGAAGTCGCACAACACCTTGGTGAAGGCGTTGTTCGCGCAATTTCCATGGACACCACCGACGGTCTGGTTCGCGGACAGGAAGTTCTGAACACGGATGAATCGATTCAGGTTCCTGTGGGTCAGCAGGTCCTCGGCCGAATCCTCAACGTGGTCGGCGAGCCTGTGGACGAAGTTCGCGTTTTTGAACTCAATGACGGCTCGATCGTTCGCGGTATTATCTCGGACGAAGGTGACACCACCTACACCGTTAAGGTTCGAAGCTCGGAAGACGTACACGATATTGAAGACGTCAAAGTCTCGAAGACCAACGTCAAAGAGATCCGCAAGCTTGAGCACACCACGACTTCGCCGATTCACCGCGAAGCTCCAACGTTCGAAGACCAGTCGACTGAGGCTGAGATGTTCGAAACGGGCATCAAGGTCGTCGACCTCCTCGCTCCATACGCGAAGGGCGGTAAGATTGGCCTCTTCGGTGGTGCAGGCGTCGGCAAGACGGTTCTGATTCAGGAACTCATCAACAACGTCGCACGTGGCCACGGTGGATACTCCGTGTTCGCAGGCGTCGGTGAGCGTACTCGCGAAGGAAACGACCTTTACTTCGAGATGATGGAATCCGGTGTTCTCAAGCCAAACGGCGAATGGGACGGTTCCAAGTGCGCACTGATCTTCGGTCAGATGAACGAGCCTCCTGGAGCACGCGCCCGTGTTGCTCTTTCGGCACTCACCATCGCCGAATACTTCCGTGACGAAGAAAACCGCGACGTGCTTCTGTTCGTCGACAACATCTTCCGCTTCACGCAGGCCGGTGCTGAGGTGTCCGCCCTCCTTGGTCGTATTCCTTCTGCTGTGGGTTACCAGCCAACGCTGGCCACCGAGATGGGTACGCTTCAAGAGCGCATTACCTCGACCAAAAAGGGTTCGATTACGTCCGTCCAGGCGATCTACGTCCCTGCTGACGACTTGACTGACCCTGCTCCTGCTACGACGTTCTCTCACTTGGACGCAACGACGGTTCTCTCGCGTCAGTTGGCTTCGCTGGGTATCTACCCTGCTGTTGACCCGCTTGACTCGTCGAGCCGTATTCTGGCACCGGAAGTTGTTGGTCAAGACCACTACGACACCGCACGTGCTGTCCAGGAAACGCTCCAGCGCTACAAGGAGCTTCAGGACATCATCGCGATTCTGGGTATGGACGAGCTCTCGGAAGAGGACAAACTCACTGTCGAGCGCGCACGTAAGATCCAGAAGTTCCTGTCGCAACCATTCTTCGTGGCTGAGCAGTTCACGGGTATGGAAGGCAAGTACGTTAAGATCGAAGACACCATCGCTGGTTTCAAGGCGCTGGTTAACGGCGAAGTTGACGACCTGTTCGAGCAGGCGTTCTACCTCGTTGGTACGCTGGACGAAGCTCGCGAGAAGCACGAGCGATTGGCAGCAGAACTTGAGAAGAACTAATGGCTGAATCGATTTTCATCGAAGTCGTGACCCCAGAGCGCGCTGTACTTACGGGCGAGTGCTCCGAGGTGATCCTCCCCGGAACGGAAGGTCAAATGGGCATTTTGCCTGGCCACCTTCCGCTTCTTTCAGGGCTTGCGATCGGCACCATGACGGTCAAAGAGTTTCAACCGACGGGTGGTGGCGCTTCGGGAACGCGGCGCTTCATGGTCGACGGTGGATTCGTCGAGGTATTGCCCGACAAGATCTCAATCATGACCGAAGCTTGTGCTGGTCAGGACGAGATCGACGTCGCAGCCGCCCGCGTTGCGATTGAGGAGGCCGAGAAGCAGCTTCTTGCCGTCGAAGACAAAGCCAAGGCCGAAGAGGTCGAGGCGGAGGTCCTCAAACGACATCAGGACGCTCTTCGGCGCGCACGGATGCGCCTCTTAACCGCCGAAGGCGAAGAATAAGAAAAGGCGACCATTGGTCGCCTTTTCTTTTTTTGAAATCGCGCAATTTCTACTTGGTGATCTGGCCGCCCGGCTTCGCAATCATCACCGAATCCAACACATCGTTCGCATCTTTCTTGCTCGCCATGGCGTTCATCGGCGTCGCGGTTACGACTGTTGTGTCGTACCAATAGACGTGGCTGATGATGGAATTGTACTGAACCTTGGCATCTTCCTTCGTCGAATACTCATCGACCGTCACCTTAACGATGGCATCAGCGCGCTGTGCCTTCGCAGAATAGGTGATGATGCCGGCGTGCTCGTTCCCAGAAGGCTGGGTAATCTGCCAGCCTGCATCCTGAATGGTGCGGAAGACGGTCTGAGCCTGGCCCTGCGCAATCGCCGGTGCCGTGATGAACTCGCCGGAATCCGCACCTTTGTTCTTCATCAGGACAAAGGCGCCAAGCCCGCCTGCAATCAGGACCAAACCAATCAAAACACCAATCAACAAGATGTTGGAGTTGTTCTTTTGCTTCTTCGCTGGACGTCGTTGTCCGTGGTGGGACTGGGTCCGTTGTCGCTGCTGAGGCGCGGCCCGCTCCGACGTTGGGACAGGCGTCATCCGCCGCTCCATGCGTGTCGGTTGCCGATCTGGTAGCTCAGCGGTGTTCTCAGGACCAAATGGCGATGGCGTTGGCATCGGAGTGACCGATGGTGCCATGCCCTGCGGCGGCTCGACGGCATCGAGCATCACCGGTGTTTGTGGCACTTTGGGCTCAGGGAAGTCGAGCTCAATGGACTCGAAGCTGTCGGATTCTGGGCCCAAGAGCGGGCTCGATACATCGCTCGATTCGCCGCCGCTGAAGTTGCCCATCAGCCAATCGGAATCGCCAGACCCTTGTAACATGCCTGCAGCGGCTGCCGATGCTGAGGTCCACAACCAGTCGGCGGTCGTTTCTTCCAAAGGACCCGCGGGAACACGAATCGTGCCGCCCCAGCCATGTTTCTGCATCACGAACTCAATCGTATCCGCCAATTGGGCCGAGTTCGGAATCCGCTTCTTCATGTCTTTGCTGAGTAGATTGTCGACAATCTCCTCAACGTCTTCAGGCACGTGCGGCGCGAGGTCCCTCACCTTCGGGTGTTGTGCCTGACACTGTCGCAGCATCAACTTGAATGGGTCTGGGTGCGTGAACGGAAGTTGGCCGGTCAACGCCTCGAACAACATGATGCCCAATGAATAGAGGTCGGTCGTCCCGTCAACGTCCTTGCCCCTCGCCTGCTCCGGCGCCATGTACGCTGGGGTTCCGCAGACCGCGCCCTTGGCGGTGAGCGTCGAAGCGCTGGTGCGAGCCACACCGAAGTCCAAAACCTTGAACTGGACCGTTCCATCCGCAATACGCGTCAGGAAGATATTGTCTGGCTTCAGGTCACGGTGAATGACGCCCTGTGTATGCGCCTCAATCAGCGCTGAGGACACCTGACGCGCCATCTCGAGCGCATACTTAGGATGTACCTTATTGCCGACAAAGAGCTCAGACAGCGGCTTGCCGTTGACGAACTCCATCGCGAGATAGAGGCGGCCATCGCCGGTTTCACCGAAATCAATGAGTCGGACGACATTTGGGTGCGTGAACGCGGAGATCAGTTTGGCTTCACGCAAGAAACGCTTTCGAAGCAGGTCTTCACCGGCCATGTCACGTTTGATGACTTTGATCGCGACCGGTCGGCCGATGGAGATCTGTTCTCCTCGATACACACGGCCCATCCCGCCTTCGCCCAAGATGCCGTGCAACCGGAAGCGTCCATCGATCGCCTCGCCCAAGATGGTGGCGTTTACGTCGCCAACCTTGATGGGTGCGACGTCGGTCTGATCGAACTCGTCATCTTCGTCGTAGTCGTCGTCGTAATCGGCGAACCGATCGTCGACTGCTGGCGGATTGGGATTTGTCGCCAACATCGCCGGCGACTTCGGGACTGAACGGCGTGGTGATTTGGCAGTCGGACGCCCGTGAACCATCGATTCGGGTGCCACCTGGGTCTCGTCGAACCCCATGGCGAGATCTTCGCTGGCGACATCTGTAGGGTCGAATGCGCCGGTTCCAACTTTGTCGGTGGGTAGCAGTTCTGTGGATATATGGGTGTCTACGCGCTCAGTATCATCTTGCGCGTCAGAGTCTTCCGTCCCCAATCCAAACAGCTTTTCCAACTTGTTCATCGAACCGCAACCGCCCTGGCTTTACTTTCGAGAGCCGATCAGTATTCGGGTCAGTGTAGATTGGAATGGGTGGAATTAAAAGCGTTTCGACGACATGACACCGCCGGGATAGGACGACTGGATCGCATCGAGGACGATCGTCATGTCTGTATTCGATACATTCGCGTTGGATGGTTCGACCACAACAAGCGAGCGATCACGCAGGTAGCCGACCGCTGGCGCGTTCAAATCCGTCCACGAAAGCTTGCATTCGTGCGCGGTTTCGCAGGTGTGTACTGCAACCTCAATGATGGACTCATCGCGCTGCACCTTTGCGCTCTGAATTCGGACCGTACCCACATCAGTGGTTGAGACAAACGGGACATCGAACCCGGAATCTTGCACGGCCTGTAGAACGATCTTGGCATCTCCGTCTGCCTCGATCGCGCCACCGCCAACGCCAGGCACAGAGAACGAACCGGTCGTGATCCCGTAGATGAGTGCGCCGGCGATCACGACCAATACCAACAGAATCAGGACGAGGGTGATATTATTGTTCCCTTCGTTCTGCTGATTGCGACGTTGCGGACGTGGTCGCTCACGCTCGACCGTTACGGTGGGCTGCGGATTGAATGCCTGCTTGCTCTCTTGCGGCAGGTCGAGCTCGAGCTTCTCAAACTTAGGCTGCGGGATAACGCCGCCCTTTTTGGGGGGTTCTGCGGTCGCGTCACTTTGACGTTTCAACCCGGCATTGCTGTCGTACGCCATGCCATCCATCTGGAAACCGGCGCTAGAGACCACGTCTTCACCGACCGCCCACTCTTTCGTGGTTTCGGCCAGCGGGCCAGGTGGAAGTCGATACGTTTTGCCCCACCCATTGACGTTCATCACGTGCTCAATGGTGTCGCATAGTGCGATGGATGAAGCGATACGATCGGCAGGGTCCTTTGCCATCAGCGAGCGAACAATTTCCACCACCTCATCCGGCAGATGTGGTGCGAGATCCAACAGATACGGCGGTTCTTCTTTGACATGCATGAGCATGACTTGAAGAGGCTGACCAGCGAAAGGCACACGCCCGGTGAGCATCTCGTACATCATCACGCCAATCGCATAGAGGTCTGTTTGCGCAGACACCTTCAAGCCTTGCGCTTGCTCGGGCGCCATGTAGTTCGGCGTCCCGTAGACTGTGCCTGTCGCGGTGAGTCCCGAAGTCGAGGTCTTTGCTACGCCAAAGTCCAGAACCTTGAACTGGATCGAGCCGTCAGCGATGCGTGTGATGAAGATATTATCTGGCTTCAGGTCGCGGTGAACGACATCTTGGGCGTGCGCTTCAATGAGCGCGGAAGCAACCTGACGCGCCATCTCCAGCACGTACTGAGGTTGAATCATCAGCCCCTTAAACACCTCACCAAGTGTCTTACCGTTGACGAACTCCATCGCCAGATACAAACGGCCTTCATCAGTCTCGCCGAAGTCGACCAGGCGCACGATATTCGGGTGATTGAATCCGGAGATCAGTTGTGCTTCGCGAAGGAACCGCTCTCGCACTTCCTCGTTCTTGCCCATGTCCGTGCGTAACAACTTAATGGCGACATCACGACCGACCGATGTCTGTTTGGCGCGGTAAACCTTGCCCATTCCGCCTTCACCCAGAAGGCCGAGCAACTGAAATCGCCCATCGATCGAGTTATTGAGGTTGCTGGCCTCTTCGTCAGATGCGCTGATGGGTAAGACTGTGGTTTCGGAGAACACCTCAGACTCGTCGTCATCGAGGCCCTCGGATTCGTCACCGCCCCATTGTCCAGGGCTTCCGAAATCGAGATTTGGGTCGCTGATAGCTCCCGCACCTGAGAATGGATCTGGTTTGTCAGCGCCTGGACCTGCACCAGAGAATGGGTCCAACTGGTCGCCCTTCATCGGCGCGGTATTGGCCAGCGAACCGGTGTTCGACATCGGCCCCGTCTGCCCCAATGGCCCTGTGTAATCCGAGGTGCTGAGTACGCCTGAAAATGATTCCGGCGTGACCACGGCTGTCGCATCAGGCGCCGTGTCGAGATCCACTTCCGCGTCATTTTGCGTCTGGCTTTGGGCAAACTGCGCCGCGACGTTTCCACTCACCATTTGAGTTGGATCAAACGCGCTCGCGTCGACGAGTTGGGTTTCATCCATCTCGTCGTCGTAATCGTAGCCGTCCCCGTTATCGTGATTGTTGCTCATTCCGCAACGACGCTGTCGGTCATAGTGTGGAGTTAGGTTACCATCTTATTCGGTACAGTCGTACACGTAAGTGAACTGGCTGTTCGCTGTGTCCACAATCTCGACCAATCGGTCGTTCGTGTAGTTGTACTCGATGGTGTATTCGGCAGTACCGTCGCCGGTTTCGTCGAATTCGGCGCGGTCCATTTGGATCGGCCAATCTATAGGCGAAAGATGGGTGGACAGGCGAGTCAGCTCCGCCAATGAAACGTCGGAGCTCACGAACGCGGTAGATACCGTCTGGCCTTGAAGCGTGGTCAGGGTTCCGGCGTCTTCGTCCCAGGTGATGCTAAACAGTATGCCAGTATCGTTGTACCGCCACTCATTTTGAGCGGGATAACCGTGGTCGATCACGTTCATCGCTCTGTCTTGAGGGATCCACTCCATCGTGTCCGGGTCAATGGTCATGCGGTACTGCGACTGACGCAGCAATCGCCCTCCATCGTCATATTCGAACGCGATGTACTCCGTCGGAACGTTGACGTCATAGCTGAACGTAACTCGGCCAATAATCAGGTCTGAGTCGCCGTCATAGATCGCGATCTCTTTGGTTTGCGGTTCATCATTGAGCACGTCGATCACGAAGCTCAACCGCCCTAACTCGTCAAATCCGAAAGATTCGATCTTAGTGGAAGCCACTTCTTCGAACTGCACTCGAACATCTGCACGACATGGGAGGTTGGCCGGACGCTCAAACGTCTCTAGACGGCGCAGTTCATCGACATCAAACCGTGGCTCAAACGGCATGTCCACGTTGCTGACGTTGTTGGGGTTCGAGTTGTCAGGGGATTCGCCTTTGGGCGCATCGTCGTCTCCACAGCCAACGAGCGCTGTGAGTGCGATGATTGTAAGAATCTTCTTCAAACTCGCCTCTCGTCGGCGATGCCGACTAGTTGGTTTCGTAGCTCAGTCCGATCGCCAGAGCATTTGCTCCGCCGCTAAATGAGCCGGGAAACGCGTCCTCGCCCGTCGCCGAATTCTCGGTCACGAAGATTCGGGCATACGTTGCGTGCACACTCATTCCGAATGCCAGAGTGTAACCGGCCCCAAGCGTTGCGACAAATCGATCCGAATCAGGCAGCGTCGGCGAGAGGGTCTCTCGAGGTGAAGGGGTTGGATCCCAAGCAAAACCGCCGCGAAGCGCGAGTCCATCCAAAAGCCCGCGATACTCATACCCGGTACGAATTGCCAGAGTATTCTCCCAGTTTCGTGGCTCGTTCACATCCGGGGTATCGGGGTTGTTGAAGTCGATGGCGAACTCCTTGAAGCTGCTCCAGAAGTAAGTCTCTAAGTCCAGCGACACCGTGCCTTGACCATGATCATAGGCGGCACCAAAGGCCAAACGCGCTGGCAACGTGACGGCGGTCTTTACCGCTTGATCTGGCGTTCGACCGCTCAGCTCAAGAGGAATCGACTCGAAGTCTGCCGCCCCCTGATACTCCAGGTCGATTGGGCTGCGGTAGTTGACACCAAGGGACGCTCCGCCAAGTCGAGCGATTGCTGCCGTTTGAAAGCCGGCGGCCTGATCGTCGCCGGCCAGTTCCACGTTTCCTTGAACATCCACAGCGTCGATGTTTCGCTCCAGCCCGACCGTCGACCAGACATATCGGGGACCAGCTGAAACGGCGAACTCCATCGAACCCAACTTGTAGCCAACGGAGGCATTGGCGTTCACTTCGAACGCCTGTAGCTGAATCCGGATGAGCTCATATTGGCCCGGCCATCCGTCGGGCCAGGTGAGACCCGCGCCGTAAGGAACCACGAAGGCCACATTTCCACCGATGCTCAGGTTGTCAATCGCGTGGCTGTAGCCGACATAGGCATAGGGCGGTGTCTTCAGTGAAGACTCCGAATCGGTCGTCCCTTCGTCCCCAAAATAGGAGAACGTCGGCAAGATCATCGTCGCCCCAACGGAGGTGCTGATACCTGGTTTCAGCGCGTAGGCGGCGGGATTGTAGAAGCCAGAATCACTATTCGTGATGACGGCAGTCGCGGCTCCACCAACACCCAGTGCCGAGCTTCCTTGCTCTCCGATCGCGAACCCAGCGGCATACGCTTGGGTCGACACCAACGTGAGGACTGCGGTCAGAACAAGCCGTTTCATTGCTGCCTCCCAGCGAAGAAGTCGATGATCTGCTGGCGAGCGCGGCGCCCGTTGCCGGAGGTCGGATCGAACAGGAATGCATGATTCGAGATGGTCGGATCGTAGTGGTCAATCGGCACCTGCATACGCTCAGAAAGCGCACTGGTTGTGCCGTTTGGCACCACAATATCCCCATCAGCCTGTTGGATTATCACGCGTTTGATGGTCGACATTTTCGTCTGCCCATCCTCCGGGTCGACGTACTCGAAGGGTGAAATCGTCGCATGATGCGCGATGTTCACGGGGTCAACTGGGTCGAGCAGCCAACGAAGTCCGGTCTCGAACGCGAAATAGTCGTCATCACCACGCTCGATCTCACGCTCTTCAAGGACGTGATTGAACGCGGTCTGGAACGAAGTTGATGTCTCCAGAAGTTCAAAGAAGTTACCGCCGGGCACGTTCAACGCGAAGTCGTGCATCGTGGGTTCAACCGCGGCTAGCATCGAACCCAGGATGCCACCCAAGCTCATGCCCAAGTAGACGACATCATCGCCGTTCAAGACGTAACCACCGGTTGCGGATGCCCAATCTGCGCCACGGATGATCCGTAAACCCTGACAAAGGTCGACGATCGCCTGCCGAAAGTGGTCACGCGAACCGACGATATTATCCGTTTCAACGAACGCGGACCCAGAAGTCGCTGGGTAGCTTGGTCCACCATCAATCGGAGATTCGAAGGCAGCGAATTCGGTACGTGCCCCTGTCGCATCAACGCATAAGCCGGACTCGTTGCACATACCTGTGTTGCAATCTGTGTCCTTCAGACAAACGGACCGATTGCCGTGGTATGGCAAATCTGTCGCGAACACCGCGTAGCCTTCGTCAGCAAGGTAGTTAGCGATTAGATACGTGAGCTCACGACTTGTGAACAAGCCATGACCGAACAAAACGGTTGGGATGGGTTTACCGGGTTCGGCGTTCTCAGGGATGGTCAGCACAAACGAGATCGAACGTTCTTCTGGCGTCTCATCCGGGCGAAATGCGCGAGTTCGAGGGTCTAGATAGTCTAGCGTCGTTACCTCGCCAGTAATAATGGTCTCGACGTTCGAGAGAATGAACGGGAGCCCCCGCTGCAGCGGAGTCTCGTTCACGATGTTCCGGAGCGCGGTTGTCGTGTTGCGCTCGTACAGTGAGGCGCGCAACTCCAACATGCCTTCAATCGCGGATACGGTCTTGAACGGGACCACAACCGATAGCTGGTCGCGCGGTGTTCCTTGAGACTCCAAGCGGTCCAGAAGAGGCTCCATGCGTGCCCGGAGCGGCTCAAGTAGCTCAGCAGATTCGAGGTCTAGAATCCCAACTTGAGGAACGCCATCCACCAGCAATGGCGCTTTCGAACGAAGGAGCGCTGCTAGAGGCTGTGGCTCCACTGGCCTGCCGCCCGAGGTGATCTCGCGCGTCGCGACATACGCGTACCAAGTCGAGGGTTCGAGGGCCAAACGTGGTTTCATGTAGAACGTTCGCGTGTTTCGCAACACGCCCCGCTCCAGATCGGTGTCTTCAATGATGTCGCCGTTTTCTTCGAACCGGAACAGGCGGACGGTCTCTTCGTTCACGGTGTTAGAATCGAGCGATGAGGTCGCCTCCATCGTGATGGCGCCCGTGGTCGAGAAGCCATCGTATGTATTGAAGGCCTCCTTCAGCTCACGTGCGCTCTCATCATCGGATTCGTCGATGGGGACTTCGACCAGACCTGTGTCGGTGTTGACCAAAGCCTGATTGGGCAACGGAATACGACCCGCATCCGAATCGAACCACACTCCAGGCTTTTGAGTGGTTGTGAACATCGAGGCAACGGCAATATCCATGCGGGGAACGCCGCGTGCTTCCATGCTCTCATAGAGCGGTTGGAGGTCTTGTCTCAGCTCTTCGAGCTTTTCAGCGATCTCTCGTTTTTCCGAGCGAGAATCCCCGGGCATCGCATATGGATGGTCACGCAAATCTCTTTCTGAGCGCACCAGATAAAACGCCGCATCCGAGACCACCACTTCGCCGTCAGCGCCTTGTACCCCGGGTCCGTATCCGGCCAACCCAAACGCATATGTTCGTCCTGGCTGAAGTACAGCCGATTCGTCATCAAATGGTACAGACTTGGCGATGATACGGTTTGTCGTCTCTTCGAATTCAGAGATGAGGCGAACGGGACGATTGTCCGTCGTATCGATCATCAACATCGACCCGCCCAGCGTACCAGCGTTCAACGGCCCGCTCATGGGAACCGTGATTGAGGTCTGCAGTGGGTAGCCGTCCAAGGTGTTGAGATATTGCCGAAACTCGACCTCGGCGGGTGACAACTCTTCGTCGTCGACAGGTAGGTCGAGCGTTTCGGTGACCTCGTCGTATACCAAATCCGTGGGCGTCGGGAGCTCTCCATCGGTGGGGCTCCAGATAGCCCGAATCAGCTCAGGTGACGCTTCGAGCGTGAGATCTTTGGCGCAACTCGCGGCGGCACAGGCCGCAAGAACGCCTACGAATGCAGGTTTCCAACGCATGTAAATGAGTACTCATTCAATTTCTAAAAACAGGCGCGGAGACTAGCGTCCTCAATGCGTGAAAGCAAACCTGGGGTTCGGCTTTGCCTCACCGATTTGGTTCGGCTTTGCCTCACCGGTTTGGTTCGGCTTTGCCTCACCGGTTTGGTTCGCGTTGCTCACCGATTTGGTTCGGCTTTGCCTCACCGATTTGGTTCGCTTCGCTTCTTAGAGAAGGTACTTCCTCGTCAAGAGTCCACGATATTTTTCTCCGTGGTACATCGGGGCCAAAGGTCACAGTACATCCACATTGCTTCTTATCGCATTATCTCCGGCGCAGTTT
>JAUIBR010000038.1 GCA_030427705.1 bacterium
CATTTGAATTGCTGGTTGGCTCAAACACACAAGCTTGCGACGCCTCACAGTTGGCGACCGGAAGTTCTGGCCTGGGCTCACATGCCGGTCCGCCGGGCAGACATGTGATAGCGCCACCGCAATCTGGATCCACTCCGCCGCAATCACAATCACAGGTCTCCCGGTCATTGTATTTCTCGGCCTCGCAGGTCCATCCAGGAGTCGGATAGACCCCCTGCGCTTGGAAATCGGGAACTTCGATGCATTTACCATCTGGCACCGGTGAGGACTCACGGGTAAATCCATCAACATCAACTTCGATCAATCGCAGATTCGTGACCTCAAAGTCAGCTCTGCGACTGTAAGGATCGCGATTGCTGACCAAGGTGCCCCGGTTCGCGAAGTATGCTTTTTCGACTGAATCCAGCTTCACATACACACAATGTGCGCAGGTTCCAAAATTGCCGTCTGCCCCACTGCCGCCGAGTTCGAACTCCCCCACATATTCTGTGTTTCCGTATCGATCGAATGAGAAGTGAAGCGATCGAAATCCGCCATCGATCGCCGGCGTTAATCCGACCTTATATTCGGCGGTGACGTCGTCGACGAAATCGATCTGGAAGACCTCGTTGACCTCCACTTGAATGCAATCTTCCGCGCCCAAGTCCGCGCCCATATCATCAACGTTGTTGATGTTGTTGACATTATTGGCGTTGTTGACGTTGTTAGAATTGTTGCTGTTGTTGGTGGGGTTGACGTTGTTCGTCCCGCTTCCGTCATCGTCGCTACAACCGGTGAAAACCGTCAACAGAAGTCCCAGAATTGCCGTCTTTCGCATTGTAGTCCCTGATACTGCCGAGATTCGCGAACGCTCCGAAGCTACCAATACACCCATTCTGAGTCCAATTCCTCTGACGTCACTGTGATTTCAATCCGTTGACGACGCCAAACCACCTGCCTAGAATTGTGTTCTAATGTAGGAGAAGCAATGTCCGATTCGGGCAAACACCACGCGGTAGCCAGCCATCAGAACAGTGATGGAACCTTCGAGTTCGTCATGGAGACGGTCGAAGAACCGTCCAGCTTTGTTGAAGACTCTGAAGTTTCGGAGGTCTCAGACACTCCGGAAGACCTCGAACCGCTGCCAAGTTCATCGCCAATTCGGTTTGTGATTCCAGTCGCAGCGATCGGATTGTTGATAGGTTGTGCAGCCGCATTGATGTGGGTGGTGAACAGCGATTTCGGGGCTGAAGAAGAAAAAGTCGACGTCGTGCCAGGATTCCGAGCCTACACGGGGGGAGGGGCAACACCGGACCCTCGCGCCAAGACGCAGCGGGCTCGAATCACTAGACCTGTTGCAACACCGGACGATTCTCTGGAACCTGACGATGAAACTGAAGTTCAGGACGACAACGACATTCCGCCAGTCCCTGAACCCGTAGCGGGAAACGCGCGCGGACCAGAACCGGAAGACCTCGAGGTCACCGAACCCAGCGAACCATTGAGGATACTCCCGAACCCAAGTTCCATCACCAACTTGAACCCAAATCGACAAATCCCCTTGTCGGACCGGGTACAGAACCGTATGCCCCGAGCTCGTATCAACCCAGCTGAACTACCGGCGGGATTACGGAACGCGAATCTGCAACAGATTCCACGCGATGATGAGGATTCCCAAGACGGCGAAGTTGTTGAGGGAGAAGACGGGGAAGAAGTCGTCGTGGATTCGAACGGTGAGGTTCCGGAAGACTTCGAAGATCAGGTCGAAGAAGAGCAGTAGGTCACAATCCTAATAGCGCAACCTAGCGACCATCGGCAGATGATCCGACCCGTGTGCTTCTGTCGTGAACAGCTCGCATGTTTGGATGTCATTGGTGTGAAGGACGTGGTCGATAGGGACCTTCAATGGAATCGGATGGGGCCACGTGCCCAGCACGCCCTGCCCTAGGCGCGAATCTACCAATCCAACCGCCAACAGGTCGTCGAAGTACGGACTTTCCCGGGTCGTATTCAGATCACCCGCAAGAACGTAGGCGCCTTTGCGCTCACGAACTTGCATCGCGATCGCAGCGAGTTCTTTGTTCCGCAGGTGCCAGGTTGACGGCATGAACGGAGGCGGTGGGTGGGCAACATGCACTCTAAACACCCGGCCTTTGGCGTTCACGCTTGCGATGATCTGAGGAAACCAGGTCACACGGAGGTCCTCGACGTCCGACAGCGGGAAACGACTGAACAAACCGGTTCCTGCCGTTCCACCAACGGAGACGGTGTGGTGATGTGGGTATTCCGTCTGCAATAGGGATGCTAGCTCATCGCCAAGTTCGGTCACCGCCACGATATCTACCGACTCGGACTTCAGCATCGCGATTGTTGCGTTGGCATCGTTGTCGGGTCCGAGTGCGTTTATTGCGGCGACGGTGAGGTTCGCTTCGCATGCAGTGCCCGCGGTGGGCAACGCCACACCGAAAGTGGCTAAATTGGCAGCGATGACGAGAATTGCGACGATCGTGAAGTGGTGCCGAGACTGCCAAACAAACACAGGAAGAATGAACAATGCCGAGATCACAAAAATGTGTCGGAGGTTTGCAAGGTTGTCGAAAAACCAACCGTAACGCCCCAAAAAACTGAGGATTGTTGCGATGGGCAACGTGACCACCAACAGCTCTGCGATCGCTGCGATCCTACGCACCAAGAATGCCCTAGCCCCCTTCTCTTCACTAGATTCCTCGCCCATATGCGGAAGGTATCGCACTTTCGTTCACCCGGCGAGGTGCCGCGACGTATAAAACATGAACACATGTGTTGACACACCAACGGACCATGGATATAAACCGCTCCCCATCGCGAATGGGACAAATCATTCGCGGGAGTAACTCAGTGGTAGAGTGCGACCTTGCCAAGGTCGAAGTCGGGGGTTCGAATCCCCTCTCCCGCTCTAAAAAGCCAGCTCAAATGAGCTGGCTTTTTTGCGTCTAACTCCAGATTTTCGAGCATCCGGAAGACCTTTTATGGTCCGGTCCGGAAGACCTCCCAAAAAATAACGCCGGATCCCCGCAACGCTTTCGATTTTCCGACGAGAACGTGTCTGTACCCCCAACTGGAGGAAGACATGACGAAACCGAAATGCTGTTTACCCGAACAACTGGTGGAGATTACCCGAAGCACATTGTTCGACCGTTACGCCCTGCGGCCCGGTGAGGACACCCGCAAGCTTGTGGGCTATCTCCACGCCAAGTCGATGGTCGACAACGACCAGGAGCCATGTGTGATGACGACCCTATCAACACATTTCCACTCGCTTCAGTTTGACCGGCCAGGCCACAGGTCAATGCAGATGCAGCAGTTCCACTCGAATTTGGCTCGCAAACGGAACAAGCAACTTGGGTTATCTGGCTTCTTTTTCGGTCCTGAGGCTCCCGGCGACATGGTCATATTGGACAGTGCGACGGCCATCGACCGCATACTGTATGTCGTTCTTCAGCCCGTGAAGGACGGGCTGGTCGAACACTTCGATGAATGGACGGGATTCACATACACTCACCGTGATTGGGGAAAGACTCTTGTCTTCGAACGACCTGAGGGGTTCGGGGATTCCATGCCAGAACGAGTTGAAATCACGCCCATGCCACCACCTGGACTGCGCCATCTTCCTCTGGATGAATTGATTGCGCTTATCGACCATCTCGTGGCGGAGGAGGAACGAAAAATCGCCGAAGCCCGCAATGGCAGACCGGTTGTAGGAATCGAGGTTTGTGAAGCCATCAGTCCACTATACATCCCGCCTCCAAAGGACAAAGGGGGGTTCAATCCAAAGTACACTGGCCGCGACAACATTCGGTTGGCTAACGCTATCGATGCACACAAGCGGTTCGAATCAGACCATCGAATCTGTTCCAACCAGTGGGCGATGGGAGACCGCGAACTCCTCTTCCCTTCCGGGACATTGAAGATGAAACAGGCCTTCGGAGTGCAATGCCGACAACACTCGGACTGTGATGCACGAATGACGTCGACAGTCTGGGACCCTGAACTCGACATACTATGGTCGACTTGGACTCAGTCTGGGCAGGCAGATTGGGCGTGGCGTCGCCGACGGCAGACCCCGCCGAACGCGACCAAGCCTGTTGAGGAACCGGTTAGATACTCGGGGGAACGGATGCTCAGCGGTTGAAATCGCCCCGATAGTCACGGGGAGTTTTTCACAATCCTAAAGGTTGTTCGGTAGGCTGGTGGGAGGTTAAGCGCACTCATGCGCCCTAGGAAGACCTGTCGGATCTCGAATCTATTCAGGATTTCGTTTGGCAGCGCGCTTTCGATCGCATCGATGTTGGGTGTTGGATAGATCTTCATCTCACCGCTCGGTTTGAGGACACGCACAGCTTCATGGAAGACTGACGTCAGAATTTGCGGATCATCGATCCAAACAAACAGCGCCCAGCTTGACAGTATGAGATCAACGCTGGCCCCTTCGAACGGAAGGTCATCCGCGTAGATCGCCAATCTCCGCTCCTCGCCTGGAGCATTGGGATCCAAACCGTGTCCGCGATTGAACGCCACCTTGACCCGATCAAATCGGCCGAATTCAAAGGTCCCATCGAGCTTTGGATCGACACCATAAAACTCAACTCCCGCCGCATAACAAGCTTGGAACATCGAATCGGGGGTGAACGGCGTCAGACCACACCCGATGTCCAAAACACGTTTATCTGCAAGATCTTCAAGCACTTCGCTTTCGCCGCGCTGGCCGAAGAAGACCTCGCGGTAGAACGAAAAAGGTCTTCCGGTACTGATTACTGGCAGGCCCAGGGCATTGGAAATGCCGGTAAACACCTTCACTCCGGTGAAGGTCAGACCCGCCCACATGCGCTTGGTTTTCTCTTGCATTTACAGAGAGTACCACCGATCCGATCCGCAGCCACCACTGGCAATTCTCGGCGTGCTGGGGTACCAAAACTGAGACTTCGGAGACCACCCATGAAACACTTTATTATCCTCACCATCGCTGTTCTTGCAGGATGTTCGGCCGCTCCCGAAAAGGCGGAGACGCCTCAACTACCGTCGGAAGACGAGAAGGCGCTTCTGGGTCTTGATGAGGAGTACCGGCAACACATCGAAGCTACCGCGCTACCAACGATACTCTACGATGCTGGCGATCTAGGAAAAGAGCTCGCTGGAAAAGCAAAAGAAGTCAAAGTCATCGAATCCAAGTATTCGAAGTTCGCGAATTCGCAGGACCCGATTGCCCTTGCTCATACCTACCTCCGATATGGCCAACTGTATCTGAATCTGGCGTGCGAGCTTTCGACTATCGAGCCCGCAACCCTTCAAGGAAACGCCGAAGCCCTTCGCATATACGAGCAAGAACTCGCAAAAAGTACAGCTCCACTATTCGACAAAGCGAAGCAGTCATTTGACCGTGTCGCGGCGATGGAAAACAAATACGGCGATGCTGCGAAACAGATCAGCGATAGCTGGGCAAACGATGTCGCAACGCGCTGCCAGTCCACGTCCGCTCACTGGGCCGCATCCACCAGGCCCGAGCCAAAAGCACCAGAACCCAAGAAGAAATCTGAAAAGAAAGTGGCCGTGCTGGGCGCATTGAGCGGCTCTAGCGGTGGATTGAGTGGCTCCCTTTTGGGGACCGGAGGACTTGGTCTACGCGGAGCTGGACTTGGCGGAGGCTGTTATGAAGGCGCGACCAGCCCTAAATGTGTGGCACAGTTCGAGGAGAACTGCTCGAAGGGCAAGCAACTCGATTGTCGGTCGCTTGCAATAGCCCACTACAAGAATGCCGACGACAAACGCGCGTTCGAAGCCATGGACAAGTATTGCGAGGGCAAAATCAGCGATTGCGGTTTGGCGTACGGTTTTACTACGCCCCAACGTCTTCCGGACTTCAAAGCCGGCTGCAAAAATGACGATTTGCTCAGCTGCCTGCAGCTGGCTCGGACCATGGATGAACAGCAGAGCGCCCATGGTTTCGGCTCATGCACGACAAAGTCGGCTCTCCCTGACTACTCGAAGTCGAGCAAGAAGAAGTGCCTCGCCGGGGATTCGAAACAATGTTGGGCACTTGCGGGTCATCTTGCAACGAAGCAACAGGTGGAATCAGGCAAATCTTCGTCAATATTGGGATCGCTCTCTGGTGGACTCGGTCTCGCGGGTACTGCAGCCAAGCAAGACCGAGCTACCCGCATCGAAAAGGAACGACAACGATGCAAGAATGGGGAGTACTTCGCTTGTTCCCAGTATGAAAAGTTCATGAAGGAAGACGGTAAAGACCTTTACGCCGCGTTCAAGCCGCTCTGCACGCCAGCTTCAGCAGAGGCATGCGATCGCACGATTCAGCACGCCAAAAAGGGGCAGGATATCTCTCAGCCTCTGAAATTGGTCATCGAGAGTTGTGCTGTAGGCCATGCCAGCGACTGCTATGTGGCGGCGAAACTGTTTCATGCTGGGAAGAAAGTACAACAGTCAAAGAGTTGCGCGGCAGCGCTGGCGTTCGAAATGTGTCATCCCGACAAATCATTTGAATGTCAGGACATAAATCGCATTTTTCACCCCAAAAAGAAGAAGACCAAAAAGTAGCGCAAAGCCGCGAAATTGTGTCCCAACACAATAGGGTGCACAATGGCCGCCGGAGGCTGCGTGGAGGACGATAATCCATCAAAGGGGACGAAGGTCATCAAAGACCCTTCCGAGGTTGCGAAGCAACACGCGAAAGGTCTTCCGGTTCCTCCAAAACACCAACACACCAAAGTATTGAGCAAGCAGCATCCGCGGCTAGTTCCGCCAGCGCACGACGCGGACCGCACTGCACAACTTGCAGAGGTACAGTACGCGCAAACGGAGCCGATGGACCGCCCCACTGGGGCCGAACGCTATCGCGACCAGATTCCGAATCCGAATGCGCAAATCGCAGATTCTACGCGCGAGGCAGGTGCAGTCGAATACGAAGCGATTATTCGCAAAGCGGCACAGGCCCCACATATCGCCAACCGCCGCGCGAACTCGACGATCGAGCCACCGCAGAACCTTCAGGAAATCTCGAAGATGATGCCGTCGCTGCCGTTGCTGCCACTGCTGAGAACCCAGCAGGACGGAATTCGACCGGCGGACATCAAACTCAAAGATATGCTTGGCCGCGGTGGTGCTGGGGTCGTCTACCTCGCCAAGCAGCATCCACTTGCCCGCGATGTCGCGGTCAAGTCGTCGCATGAGTCCGGAAGTCCTGAAGAATTGCTCCACGAGGCGATGGTCACTGGATACCTGGAGCATCCGAACATCATTCCGGTCCACCACGTTGGGCGCGACGAGGGCGGCGAACCTCTCATCGTCATGAAACGCGTGGAGGGGGTGACTTGGGATGCAGTCATCTACGACCCACTGAACGCACCAACTGCAGGCGAAGAGATTATCGATCTGGATTGGCACCTCGATGTTCTACTTCAGGTCTGTAATGCACTACGCTTCGCGCACAGCCGACACGTCGTCCATCGCGATATTAAGCCCGCAAACATCATGATCGGAACGTTTGGGGAGGTGTATCTTCTGGATTGGGGAATCGCGCTGTCATACAAGCACGGCGAATCTCCCCCGTTCATGATGACGACTTGGGATTGGCAAGGGTTGGCCGGGACGCCATCGTACATGGCCCCGGAGATGACTCAGGAATCGGCGCGCGAGATTGACCACCGAACCGACATCTTCCTGATGGGTGCGATTCTGCACGAGTTGCTCACAGGAGAGCCACCAAACGGTATCGGGCCCATTACAAAGACGTTGGTTCGCGCCTTCAATTGTGAACCCCACGAGTATCCTCCATCCGTCCCCAGAGAGCTCGCAGCCATTGCGCAGAAGGCGATGGCGCGAGACCACCGCGAACGATACCAGACCATCGAAGCGTTTCGTGATGCCATCATCAACTACCGTGAACATCGGCAGAGCGTGGCACTTGCCCGCGAGGTGGAGCGTCGGCTGGACGGTCTCGAAGCGCGAATTCATGGTGAATGGCGAACGCGTGAGGAATCCGAGCTCGTCCAGCAGCTCATCGAAAGCAGGTTTGCGCTGAAACAATCGCTTAAGGCGTGGCCTGAGAATCACAAGGCTCAAGAGTCAATGACGCGGTTGAATCGCATCAGTTTCCTGTTTTTCATGCACGTCGAAGACCTGGGAAGTGCCAACGCCATTGTGAATGAGATGTCGCAACATGAGGCCACACGGTACCGCCCCCGACTCGAGGAGGCGCTGGCAGCTCGCGGACAGGAGCGTGACGAGATTCGTGCACTGCGGCATGACTTCGATCCCAACGTCGACCTGAAACCCCGACTGGCGCTGGGGATTGGCATGGCGGTCGTTTGGGAGTTACTGGCAGTATACAAGGCCGCGCAGCGTTGGGGTGTACGTCCGGAAGACGTGGATCCAAACTACCTCGTTTCGATCATTCCGACGGTGCTCATCCCAACTATTCTGGCGATCGTGCTGTACAAATCGTTTCAAAAAACGGCTTTCAACCGCAGGGTCTTCCTGTTGTTGGCGGGAGGCCTCGGCATCATCTCGATGATGCGATTTGGTGGCTGGGCGATGGATTCCCCCGCATATCTCGTCACCGGAATGGAGTTCGTGGTGTACACGTTCGTGGCGTTTTACTTCGGGTCGCTGTTGGACAACCGGCTTGCGATGGCATCCGCCCTGCCCCTGGCAGTCGCCACGGTTTTGGCCATGTTCTTTCCCATGTACCAGTACGCGTTCATGGCGGGCGCGTTCCTGCTCTTCGCCCCTTATGTCGGCTGGGTTTGGGTCCGTATGGACAAGCTCGCCCTCAAGCGTGGCGTGACGCAATCCTAAAGAAACGGCTCCACAATACGAAGCGAGCGAGCCTTCGCGAGCTCAGAGAAGGGGATGTCTTTCGATGCGACATCGGAGAAGTCGATATCTTCGACCAAGGTCTTCCGGAGCTCTTGAACAGCTTCCCCATCGCGAATCAGCATCATCGATTCGGTGTTGTCGACGGCGCTGCGTGGGTCGAGGTTGTACGAACCGATGACTGAGACTTTGTCATCCACCATTAGGATCTTGGAGTGCAGGGTCTCCGTACCACGGTACTCACGAATCTCGACGCCTGCCTCGATGAGTTCCTTGTAGAAATTCAGCCCTGCGTAATAGGTCCACCACGCATCTGTAGACGAGTTCGAGTTGGTGATAACCGTGACGTCCACACCGCGCCGAGCGGCCGCTTTGAGATGCTTTCGTAGACGCTGAGGCGGAATGAAGTAGGCGTTCGAAATCGTGATGGACTCGCGCGCCGAACGGACTAGTGCCAGTACCGTGAAGTACCCTGAGGGCGTCTCTTGCGATGCTGGGTCGCTGAAAACCGTCCGCGTTTGCGACGTGCTGACCGCATCGCCAGTCAAGAAGAGGCTCTCATCACCCGACAGGACCTCGCCCTGAGGACAATAGAAGCCATACGCCGATTGATTGGAACAATCCGAGTCGACCTCCCAGGCGGCGTTTTTGTCCCAACTCTCCGCAAACAAACGTTGAACACCGGCAACGCCCGGACCTTCAATATACACGTCAACATCTCGCCACCGGCCTTCATTCAGGTAGCTACCACCGACGTTTCGACCTCCCATGATCGCCCGTTGCCCGTCGACAATCAGCATCTTCTCGTGCAATCGGTCGTTCGGTGTGATTGGCAGCGACAAGCGCAGCCCGGCCCATTCCGTGATGGCGTTGTAGGGAAGAATCTCGACACCCGCGTCGCGCATAATCTCGAGGAATCGATACTTGGCTTCTGCCCATTGTGTCGTGGCATCGATGAGCACTCGGACGCGAACTCCGCGCTGAGCGGCATCCGCGAACAATTCCGCCATTTCCTGCCCAACCTCGTCGTTTTCGATGATGAATGCGCTGAAGTGGATCGTGTCCTCGGCTTGCTCGACCAACGTTCGACGTAACGCACGTGTCTCTTCGTTGTTGTCCAAGACTTGCGTAAGACTTCCGGACTCTTCTGGCGTGCCGGTGAAGAGCTCCATAATGCCCGAGAATTCATCCGATTCGACGCCGGCGAAGCATTGGCTTTCTACGCAGAAAGAGCCGGACTCGCAGTCCGAATCTGAAGCGCACATTGGCCCGCCGAACAAGGGTTCGTCCGGGGTACACCCGACGTTAAACCAATCGCAAAAGGCGCCATCGGCCTTCCCTGCGCTCGAAAACTCGGCGTCGAATTCATCGCAGCTTACTTTGAGCATCTCCCGCGCGTTGGCCGCAGCGGAGTCATCGCAAATCGGCGGAGTGAAATACTCTCCCAGACATTTCTCTTGATGTCGGGCAGCTTCTTCGCACACGTCGGTATCCGATTCCTGCGCGGGTTCCGTATCATCGGAAGCACACGCGACGAACATCAGTGCCGAAATCAGAGCGAACAAACGGTTGTACTGCATATCAAAATCCCAGGTACGTGAACGGCCATCATATCGCACAAAACGCTCATGATCGACATTCCCAATTTCTAGTCCGGAAGACCTCCATCAAGGCGGATAATCGGCGTATCCAACGAAACCCCATCTACCGAAAGGTACAGGTGTTCGATTTCACCCGTGACGACGGCTGTCATGGTGTGTCGACCCGCGACCATGTCTTCGAGTTCGGCCAGGAACCCTTTGCGAAACGAAAGGTATTGCACCCGCTCTGGATAGGTCAGATTGGGCTCAGCTGTGTCCTTGTACCGCTTGAGGTTCGTCGGCGACGGCTTCACGATCTTGATCAGGACTTCCGGATTCTGCTTGGAAATCTTGTCGAGCTTCTTAATCGTGGTCGCACCACAGTCGATCCAATCAACCACATCGCCTGTGTCGTTGAGGCGCACAAGGTCTGGCTTGTAGTGTTGTCCGATGCTGCGCTCTATCTCGAGCTCAGGGTGATAGAACATCACGTACGACAGAAACTTCATCAGGACATGCGTCATCGACTCGCCCTGCTTCTTGACCAAAAACACGCGTGTATCGACGCCGAACCAACCGGCTTCCTCGTGCGTCAGCGTCAAATCGATGTTTAGCGACCGTCGAAGTCCCATATTCCGCGTTGCCCGTGGCTGGAATCCTGCTGCAATGATACAAGGAACGAAATCAACTGGAGACCAAAGTGAATAGATTCCTGAAGCTCGGCATGGTTGTCGTGGCCCTGCTCACCATTGGATGCGGGGGCGGGTTGAAAATGACCAAAATCAACTCGGATCAAAAGAAACCCAACAACGTCTGGGTCTTTTTCACCGTCGAAGATGGCGAAGAACCCGTCGCAGGATTGGAGGCCAAGGACTTCAAGATCTACGAAGACGACGGCCTGGTCTCGATCTACGAGTCAAAGCAGACGATTCAGAATCCCGAAGTTGCAGCAGTCATGTACACGATGTTGCTGCTCGATGTGTCCGGTTCCATGGTTGAGAGCGGTCATCTCGATCAACTGGTTGAGTCCGCAAAGGTGTTCACCGAACAAGTTGGAAAGACCCAAAAAGTCGGCGTTTATGCGTTCGATGGGTCGAAGAATTTGCACTCAGTGGTGCCATTCACAGACCGTCAGGGCAGCGTACAAGGCGGACTCGATGGGCTGAAGAAGTGGTGGCCAAAGGATGAGTCAACAAACCTAAATGGTGGCGTTGTCGAGGGAATGCAGACACTACGAAAGGCCCTCGACAAGGAGAAGAAGCCTTTGAAGTTCGGCACTTTGGTGGTGTTCTCTGACGGCGCAGACCGCGCCGCACGTGTGACGCGTGAGGACATGCTCAAGGAGCTCGAAAAAGAAGAGTACAAAGACTTCGATATCTTCGCGATCGGTATGGGTGACAAGGCCGAGATGGAGGATGCCCAGCTCGAAGACATCGGACGTGATGGCACCGTCATTGGCAGCGACCCAGTTGAGGTCGAAAAAGCCTTCCAGAAGGTAGCCAGCCGGATTGAGCGGCATACCAAGCGATTCTATCTGTTGTCGTACTGCACGCCTGCTCGAAACGGCGACCACAAGGTCAGGATCGAGGTTGAACTCGAAGAAGGTGGGTCGGGTTCACTCGAATACACCTTCAATGCAGACGGCTTCGGTCCGCCTCCGCAATGCAATCCAGAGCGCCAACCGAAATTCGATCTCGAGGACGTTGAACCACCTCCGGAAGACGATCAATAGCGACGGCGATGTAGCTAGAATAGCTTGGTTTCACTGGCTGGGGCGGCTTCATCATCGCATTCGCCCAAGCCCTCCTCGAGTGGTTCTCCAGCCTCGACCCAGGGTCGTCGAAGCAACCACACGCCGTCGGATTTCACGACGACCGATCCCGACTCGCCATCCATACAGCCGCTGACCTGGTTGGAACGCGTGAACCCGACCATACCTGCCCACTTGGGGGTGATATCGGCGATGGCTCCGGGAGGAGACTCGACGTCAATGATCACACCCATTTCATCAGTGTGCAGCACGTCCTCACCCTCCGTGCACGATCCCTCGATGATGATGTAGGTCTTCTCGCGGTCGACGGAGAGCTGCGCACCACTTGGACATGGCGGAAAGATATCGTCAAACCACGCAACGCCTTGCGCGGTCTCGATGACCTGGCCGTCCCGTACAATCATTATCTTCGATGGCTCTTCGCCGTACTCGTCGACTGCAAACGCGATGAATCGATTGGCGTGCAACCGCACGACCGCGCCTTGATAGGATTCACCGAAAAGAGCCCCGAACTTCGGCGGCGAGACTGGTGCTTGCTCGGAGGTGAGCGGAGCCGCGGGCCTTGTTACTGTTTGGTGTGTCGATGCGCAGCCGCAAAGCAGCAACGCAACTGCCCAGGCTCTCATTCCGCGGCAGCCGCGTAGGTAGCCAGCTCACGCTTCACCAGCGCCGCAATTGCACCGGGACCCGAGTGGCCATGTTCGGCCTCGACATCGGCGTTGTAGTTCGTCGTGCCGTTGATGTCGTAAACAAAACGGTTTCCGTCAGCATCCTCGACAAACTCAATGCCCGCGACATCGAGCTCAAAGTCCTTCATCAACGCGACCAGACGTTTCACCACATCGTCGTTGGCAGTCACTTCGTCGCGCAGACGGAACTTACTGTTCGTACCGACGGGGCAGAACTCGTCGTTGATCTGGCAGACCTGCGCAGGGCAAAGCTGGAAACCGTCTTCGGTGTTTGACGCAATTGCGTATTGGAAGACGCCATCGACAATCTCGACCCGCGTGATGAACGGTTCGGGTGGCTGGATGTACTCTTGAAGCAGAAACACTCCCCCCGGATCGTCCTCAAGTTCGTTGTTCACGTAGTCTTCAAAGCCGTCGTGAGACTTGAACAAACGGATACCGAGTCCCTTTCCGCCTTGATTATGTTTGGTGATAAAGGGCGCCGGCATCGATTTGGCCTTTGCGATTAGATGCTCACGGCCAATCACACCAATCGTGCGCGGCGTCTTGAGTCCATGTTTTCGCAGCGCGATATCCTGCTTAACCTTCGAAACTTCGAGCTCAAACGCCTTCGAACCGTTGATCACACGACGTCCCCAACTCTCAAGATAAGTCAGGTACTCTCGCATGAATTGGACGCCCCCTTGATGACCACGGGTGTGGCTCGATGGCGACATTCGATTGATGAACACGCCTTCTGGCGGCTCAACCGACAGGTCGATTGCGCCTCCATCAACAAACACGAGTTCAAACGGAACGCCCGCTGCGTCAAGGGCCGACGTCAGTGGCGCAAGCCAAGCGTCATTTTCGTAAAGAATCCAAGCTTTCATTTCATTCTCATTTGTATTCTAGAACCCGCGCTCGGCGAGTCCGTATGCTACGTTTCGATAGAACCGAATGTGGTCGAAACCGGTGTCCGGATCGGGCTCCCCATCAAGCTGACCCACCTCGTCAAAATGGTCTCCGGGAATGCAACCGTTGAACTGACCCCACTTTGCCGACTCAACGTTTGCCATACCGTCATTGGGCTCTGGAGAGGTCACGCCGGCCACGACCGGAGCGACCAACCACAGCAATGGGTTCATGTGATCATACGTTCCCGGGTGCAACATCATCATGCCATCGCAGCGGTCGGAGGCGCGTGAGTTACGAAAACCCGAGATGGAACTCAGTCCCGCCCACGATTGATAAAAGACCCGTTCATCGTTGGGATTATCGATGTTGAATTGGGGCATATTTTCCTCGGAGATTCCACCCAGGGACGCTCGCAAGTCGGCCTCATCTCCCGCGTTGCTAAACTTGGTCCCGATCGCTTCCAGCAATGCATCCAGGGCTTTGTCTGCGATGGATGGCGTGAGACTCAGGGTGGCATCCGCAATATTGGTCCCGCGATGTGGACTGGAGATGGTCGTCAGCGAGGCAACTCGGTCTCCGTAGCCCATCGTGCTGATGAGATAACGCGAATCAACGCCTCCCATCGAGTGGGCGATAATGTTGACCTTGTCAGCGCCGGATTCAGCCAGCGCCCGATCGACAGTTGGCGCCAGTTGCTCTGCACGCACCTGAGGCGAATGGAACGGCGGGACTTCGCCTTCGTAGACGATGTGCCCATCGGCTTCGAGGGCTTCCTTCACGTTCAAGAAGGCCCAAATACTCGTTGGACTTCCCATAAAACCGTGCGCCAAGACAATCGGGTACTGCGCAGGGTCACCTTGTGGGTCTGGGCCAAGCGGGTCGGCGTTGCAGTCTTCATCGCGTTTCGGGCAGAACCAATCGCACTCGCCGTCATTGTACCAATTGCGGGCCTTGCAGATGTCGAGCGAGAAGTCCCCCTTCCCTTGATTTGTCTGATCGGCAGCGTCCAGTTTGCTCTCTGGAAGGTCTTCCGGTTCTTGATCGGCAGGCTCGTTCTGGGGAGCGTCATCGCCGCATGCGACGAGCAGCAGCAGGAAGAATATGGGAAACCAACGCATAAAAGTCCTAGTAAAGAGGTAGGATATTAGGCATGTGCCGCTGCGGATCGCAAGTAGTGGCTCATCGTTCTCGCCATGCGGCCAATCCGTCGAATCCAAGTTCGTTCAGCTGCGGGATAATCAACTCCTCGAGCGTTGCATAGAAGATGGCTGCATACCCGTCCTCTGGGAGCGTGCCCAAATTTGCTTCACCCGCTTCAACGACAAACTCCGTCTCTACGAGTCGCTCAAAGACTTCCGGACCTCCGTAACACACGGATTCGAAGTGGCTCATAAGTCCCGGCAGAGCGGCGCGAATCAGGTCATTTTGGGCCTCCGAGAGTTCGGCGACAAACCAACTCAGTGCGCTCCAGCCGAACCGAGAATGGTACTCTTCATCACCGGCGATAATCTCGACTACCCGTCGTGCAATCGGTTCCGTAGTCACGACGGTTAGCGATTTGAACATCGGGACGGAGAGCGTTTCTCCGAAACAACAAACCGCCAAAATGGTCAGCGCGCATTGCAGCGGCAAATCATTCACGTCGTCATAGAGTGAAAGCCCCTTATGCGTGACGGAACTACTGTTGCCGCCAAAAAGTTCGGCGAGTTTAGCGCACAGCTCGGCGTGGCGACATTCATCAGTGGCCAGGCGCGTTGCGGCCCCAATAATCTCGATGGGAGCCCCCAACAGCGTTAGGCGATGGAGCAACTGCGCGAATTGAGCCGTCGACTCGTACTCAGCGACCGCACGATGCGACCATTGAAATCGGGCGTTTTCGATTTGCTCCGCCGAGAAACTGGATTCGTCGAAGGACCAATCCAGGTCGTGGCGTCGGTCCATCAGGGTTCGGTGGAAACGGCTCACGAGTTCGGTCGTTGGGCGCAGATCGACAGGAAAGCCGTCGTGGTCCGCGTCGGGGTCGTAGAAGCTCAAGCTTTTCGCTCCTCAAGTGGTGATTTCTAATGGTAATCTGACCCAACGGAGGATTTCCATGTCAAAGAAGAAACTTGTATTTCGAGTGGGTCAGGGTCTTGCGGTCACCGGACTCGCGCTCACGCTTGGCGCAAGCTGTTCCAAGGACACGCCAAAGGACGGGCCAAACGTCAACACTGTGGCGCCGAATTCAAATCCAGGCGCACAGACCAATGGTCAGACAAATCAGGCTGATCCAACGCCAACGCCACCACCACCGCCCGAAATCAACGTCAACACTGTCGAAACTCCCCCGCTGACAACCGACATGGGAACCGACGCTGATAGCATCAAATTGGCGCCGGAGATTCGCGTGAACACCCCAGCTCCAAAGAAGAAACCGGAGTAGATTCCTACATCCGGAAGACCTTCTCGGTCGCTCGCCGCATACGTCCGGAAGACCTTGTCGGTCGCTCGCCGCGGACGTCCGGAAGACCTTCTCGGTCGCTCGCCGCGTACGTCCGGAAGACCTTTTCTATTGGAGGGCGTCTAGCTTTCTGGGCCGCGTCCAGATGTAGGCCACGATCGACAAACCGACAAAATGGCAACCCACGTACGTGACCACATGCGGGAAATCGAAGAACACGATGAGCACCGCCGCCAGCAGGTAGAGCGTGCCGATGGGGACAATCCGCTTGTCTGCTGCCACGCCCAAAATCAACCAGGCCATGAAGAACGCGAGCGACTCAAACACCATCATCTCCCGAACCGTAGCGCCCGATTGCGAGCCAAGTTCACGCCCCAGCCAAAGATATAGGGACGCGATTCCGATGGACGCACCCAGTATCTCATTCACGCGGTTCGGCTTCCTTTTGAAAACCACGAAGTGCGTGAAGACTAGAGACACAGCCACCACGATAATCACGATACGTCCCGTCATCAGGAACGCATCCATATGAATCTGTGTCGGTGAGTCCAAAAACAAGGTGGGTCCAAGAAGCGCCGCGAAGAGGACCGTCACAATGAACCCGCCCCGAGCGCGGCTGCCGACTTCGGGGTCGACGTCCTGCTTCATCTGTTGAAGTTCTTCCCCCAGCCTCGTCTCCGAATCCAGTTCGGCACGAAGGGTCTCGACCTGTTCAAAAAGGTCTTCCGGATAGGGATTCATCTCGGCCAGCAACATCGCCGCGGCGTCTGGAGAGCGTTGGTGAATCTCGAAATCGAACATGGCGCGGAGGGCATCCTGAACGCCTCGGCTGGCGACTTCGTTTTCATCCCAGATCTTCAACGCCTGCTCGAAACCGAAGCGACACTCACCAAAGAGCCGCTGAACACCGAGTTCGGCGTCCATGTTTCCAGCCACGACGGCCTCTATAGCATCCTTCAACTCGGCCAATCGCGCTGCCGATTCGGTCGCGATGGAAACCGAGTCGCGATGATTTAGGTAGTCACGCAATGACTCCCGGAACGCGGACGCGCTTTCGAAACGGTCTTCCGGAGCCCACGCCATCGCGCGAACACAGATGGAAGCGAGTTCTTCCGGAACATCCGCTGCGTACGTCTTAGGCTCAGACTTGTAGGCATTGAGCATGACTTCGTAGAGCGACCCTCCGCTATGCGGGGTTTCTCCGGTAACCAAGAAGTGAAGCATCGCGCCCAGAAGATATACATCGGTTGCGGGACCAATCGACGCGCCCTGCCCCGCTGCCATTTCAGGAGACATGAATCCAGGCGTCCCAGCGGGCGTATTGACGTCTGCGGCGGATGGCAAGAACCCATCAGGTTCAGTCGTCACCGCAATCCCCCAATCCACCAGATAGACCTCGCCAAACTCGCCAATCATGACGTTGTCCGGCTTGATATCGCGGTGAACGATGCCTCGGTCGTGGGCAAATGTGAGCGCGCGACAGACCCCCATCAGGACCTGAAGATTCCACACCAGCCCATCCTCGCCTTCATAACCGGGTGCCGTCGAAGGATCACCTAGGTACTCGGCCCACGAGTTCCCCTCGATACGTTTCATCACAATGATGGGCGCGCCTTCTTCGTTCTGCCCCACACCATAAATCGGCACGACATTCGGATGTTCGAGCCGACCCGTGATAATCGCCTCTTGCAGCAGGAGCACCGCGCTGGCGTCGTCAAAACGGTCGGCACGAAGCGTTTTCACCGCAACGCTTCTGCCGATCGGCCGCTGGGTAGCGCTGCGCACCAATCCCATGCCGCCCTGCCCCAACGTCGCGCCAAGTTCCAACTCCACGCCGTGTTCAGTCTGGGTCGTGTCTGTCCGGACGAGCGGCAACGAAAGCAGCGAATCTGACTTGTCTGTCTCGGGCGGCGTGAGGGTTGTGACCATTGGATCGGAGTCGACGGTCGCATCCAAAGCGAACGTCTCGTACATCTCCCGGTAGGTCTGTTCTAGTTGTTGCCGGCCCACATGAACTCCAGTCATTGCATGACCTTACACCAAGAACCGAAGTTTCAAAGCGCACAGTTTCGCTCAAGATTGCCTTCCAGTTTCGACGATAGCGACTTGTCGTTCTCACACGAACAGAGCCAGAATCCGGAACGATGTCAGACGACGATCTATATGGCGACACGCTCGCTCCCGGTGAATTCGAAGCCACCGCCGACTTCCCAGCGTCATCGTTTGGTCCGCGGTATCAGGTGATCGAAGAGCTTGGTCGTGGTGGTATGGGTACCGTCTATCGCGCTTTCGACACAGAGCTGCGCGAGGATATTGCGCTTAAGGCGCTCCTCCCAACACTGGCCCAAGACCGTCGCGCTTTGCTTCGTTTTCGTCACGAGGTTCGAATCGCTAGACGCGTCTCCCACCCAAATATCGCCAGAATTCACGACTTTCATGTTCATGATGACACACCATTTTTGACGATGGAATTCGTGCCAGGCGTTGGTCTCGACACAATCTTGTCGGATTCGGGCTCCTTCTCAGCAGAGCAAATGCTCGGCTACATGATTCCGGTGTTGAATGCGCTGGAAGCGGCGCATCAAGCCGGCGTTGTTCATCGAGACTTGAAGCCAGCAAATGTCATGGTTTCAGAGGACGGTCGGGTGGTGGTCACCGATTTTGGAATCGCGACGATGGTGGGCGACGTGTCCGACGAAGGACAGATCGTTGGCACTCCTTTGTATTTGTCCCCCGAGCAGGCTCGTGCGCAATCCGTCGACTCGCGGTCGGACTTGTACACGGCCGGTGTCATGATGCATGTGATGCTTACTGGAGCATCGCCTTGGGATGCTACCGACGCCATGACGTTGATCATGGCTCGCCTATTGAAGCCGCCACGCCCACTTCCAGTCGACACACCGGATTTTATCCAGACGGCCATCTGTGCCTTGATGCAGATTGACCCACGGGACCGTCCTGAATCTGCAAACGAAGTCGTGCAGGCGCTCTCGGACCCGACGCACGCCGCAGCGCCTTCCCGTAGTCTGTCGCCCCTTCCGAACCACTTCGGTAAGTTTGTCGGACGTGAGGCGGATCTTGACGTTGTACATTCTAATCTCGAAGCGCATGGATGCGTTGTCGTTTGCGGTCCCGGCGGTATTGGGAAGACCCGACTCGCGGTTGAGTATTCGCAACAGCGCAACATTCCAGTCGCATGGGTATCGCTCGATGGTGTCGTGACTGTTGATGAAGCGATGTCACGAATCGTCGACAAGCTCGGGCTGCCGGCTTCCGCTGGGATTCAGGAGATTTCGGCGCAACTAGACGCGCTCGATGCGGTCCTTTGGGTGCTCGACTCTGTCGACCGACTCGACGTCACTGCGCTTGCTGAACCATTCCTCGGCATGGGTTGTGAAGTTGTGATGACCCAACGCGGTCGCTCAAGTGACTTTCCGTCCGTCCAATTGGAACCACTTTCAGCCGATGCGGCCCAGGCGTTGTTTCTGGATCGTGCGACGTCGAGGACAGCAAGTATCGACCAGTCTGAACCTGGGTTTGTGGAGGTTATCGAACAGCTCGAAGGGTATCCGTTGGCACTAGAACTTGCAGCGTCCAGGCTCGGCATTATGACACTCGAGACCCTTTCCCAACGTCTCCGGGACCCTATCAGAACGTTGCGCAACAAGGACTTGGGTTCAATCGAATCCGCGATCACGGACTCCTGGGACGAATTGACTTCGGACCTCCAGTCAGCGCTCGCCCAATTCTCGGTGTTTGAGGGCGGCGCGAGCCTCGACGATGTGTGCGAGATCCTCGCGTGCGATGGATATCCGGAAGACCTTCTTGAAGAGCTCGTCGACCGTAGTTTGATCCGATGGATGCGGGGCGATGGCCGGTTCACGTGTTTTGAGGTGATTCGAGATTTCGCCAAGGCGCGTCTTCCAGACGTATGTGTTGCGGCAACGTCCAGGCATCAAAAATACTTCGAGCAACGCATGACGGTCAGCGAACTGCAGCATAGCGATCTGATGAATGCCCGCGCGGCGTTTCTTCATTCAGTGGCCGTTGCCGACCACTCCAGCGCGGAGAAGCTGTTGGGTGGCATCTGGTACATTCTGGAGCGTCGCGGCCCGTATTCAATGGGCCAACAACTTTCGGAGCAATTGCTCAACATCACCGACTCCAATATTGCAAACAACACCAAGGGTTTTAGCTTGTGGCGTCAGGGAGAACTTGAAAATGCCGCAGTTGCGTTTGAGACATCGTTGAGTCAGAAGGAATCGTCGGACGCGTTCATGGGGCTTGGCCAAGTGCGGTGGTCGCAAGGGAGGTTCGACGAATCAGAACAACTACTGAAAAGAGCGATTGCGGGGACAGGTCACACACGCGCGAATTCAATCAATGTCCTTGGACTTGTTGAGTGGAGTCGGGGCAATCTGGACCTTGCACGAGAATACCTCAAGACCGCTGCCCAGGAATACGAAGTCTACATCCCGTCCAAGCAAGGAATCGCTTTGAGTAACCTTGCTCTGGTCGAAGATGACCAGGACGACACGCTCGCTGCCATTGCCACAACGCGACTGGCGATCGATTTACTCAAAGTTGCAGATGACCAGCGTTCGGTCGCGCTCGCGCAATCCAATCTGGGCAACATGCTGCGCAAGGCGGGCCAACTCGATGAGGCAGAGTCCATCCTGCGCGTGGCCATCGACGCAAACTCCAAGCTCGGCGACCGTCGAATGATGGGATTCGCCAAAAACAATCTGGCGATGGTTTTAGCCGAACAAGGGCACCACCGGGAGGCTGTACCATTGTTGGAAGAGGCGATTAAGCACTTCGAAACGCTGCACGAACCCGCGGCTATTGACTCAGCCCGAAACCAACTTCAAATCTCAAAGAACTTTCTGACTTAGTCGTTCTGCAAGTGGACGTGCGGCTGTGCTCCGTTGCCACGTACTTCGATGACTTTATCGGCCCGGTCTTGGGTCAGATACTGAGTAAGGTCCACACCCAGTCCCGCCAATGCGGCGAGATGTTCCTGGCGGCGTTGGTCAGCCTCACGCGCAAGACGGTCCCGTTGCTCCGCATCCAGACGTACCTGTTCACGGTTGAAGTCGCGCGCTTTCGCCTGCATTTCGAGCTCAGCATCTGCGCTACGACGCTTATCTTCACGCTCTTTCTGACCACGCGCGATATTGCGCTCTAGCTTCAAGTCTTCAAGTTCTTGAGCCTGCTGTTCAGTCGCCTTTTCCAGTTGGAGTTTCGTCCGACTTTCGATGGCCTGATCATGCATCTGCTCGAGTGACGCCTTGGCACCGTAGCCGCGATAGACCACACGATTTACGCGGTACCCGATTTGTTCAGCGCGACTGATCAACTGCTTATACGTCGCCAATTCGTTGAGTTTCTCGGTGTTCTGCTTGAAGCTCTCAAACGAATGACGGCCAACAAAATCGACGACGTCTGAGGTCGCCGCGTTCAAAAAGTCGCCGATTGGGTCGTGCGTTTCGGACAGCATCAGCTCGATATCGACCAATTCGAAGAACATCATCAATCGAATGGTCAACACAGCGTCGTCGGCCGTCCGAACGTCCGGAACGTCGTGGTACATCTGGTCCGGAAGAAGCCACAACTTCTGGAATTCCAGCGCGCCCGGGACTTTTCGTCCGCCCACATTTCCGTGCCATTTGAACGTATGGAGCCACTCGCCAGGTTTAGGCACGAACGTCGCCGGACCATGCACGATACGTCGCGCGACTTCACCCGTTTCCTCGTCCTCGGCATACACGATGACGGCCTCTTTATCCGCGATCGGCAGCGCCTCCTCCATCGTGATGTCTTTGTGCTCGCGAGGGTCCATCCACACGTGGGCGGGGCCAGCAAGATGCTCCTGGCGACCGTCGCGAAAGCGGACGATCAAAAACTCGCTTGGGTGCGCAGTGTAGTGCTGCATCGCGCGGAATCGACGTCCAACACGCCACACACGAGCCGGCCCGGTAATGACCTTCATGCTGCCGTTTTTGTTGGTCATCATGACGCGCTTGCCTTCTTCAACTGTGTAGAAAAACATCGAGTGTCTCGCTTGATTTTGCCAGTGTGGGTCGATGCCCGTGGCGACGTGTGGCGCGGCTGCGCGAATCTGAGTGTTTCGTTGTGGGGACACGCTCTGGGCACGCATCGAAGCGCGAACCAGGTCGTTGACCATGAACTCGCCGGTCGATTCGGCCGAGCGGAACGCGGCGGGAGCGCTCTGCATCATTGGCGGCGGAGGCGCCGCGTACTCGGCGTATTCGGAATCGACGGAGCTCAACAAATCGTCGATCTCGCTCTGCGACATGATGTTGCTTTGCGCCATCATCGACTTGCCGGCTGGCTCGTCGTACGCCTCCTGAAGCGCGCCCGCGGTCTTCTTAAATTTGTATTTATCCATTGGTTTTGTATCTCTCGAATCACACCAACGCGTCAACGCGCGGATGAGAGTATGCAAACCTCGAATGCCGCCTAAACTATTCAGCATGAATTCCGACGGACCTTTCGAACTCACGCTCGAACAGCTGGTAGCGCACTCCCCGTGCATCGCGGTCGGGCAGCTGATGTCCTCCGAAACGCCCGATGGCAGCGAGCTCTGCGTGCAGGCCTACAATATTCAAGAGTGGATTCGCGGAACGCACCACGCGCTGGGGCGCCACGACATCGAACCGCACGGCAGTCATCTTGCCCGGCGGCGAAAACTGCGCCGCATGACAGAACCAGTCCACGTCCAAAACTTCCCGGTATTCCGTAACGCCGTCTACAAATCAGATGTCTCTTCACCACGCCGAATCCTGTTCTTCCTAGAAACCGATACCGGCCAGGAGTTCACAGCGCACGGCGCCGTCGAGGAACTAAGCCGACTCGACGAGGTCAAGCGGCTCGCGACTAGACTCGAGCTCCCTCAACAGAAAGGAACACCAGCCTACGACATCGTTAAACGCTCCCGCGGCTTGGAGATCGAGTGGATAAACCATCTTCGAGTGCGCGCCTTCGACACAGTCATGATGATTGCATCTTCAACCATCTTCGTATTGTTCATCGCCCTGCTGCTCCAAAGTTGGTGGGTCATCGTCATCATGGCCGCGGCGGGAGTAGGCTGGTTTGTATCGTTCCGACGCCAGGCACAAGAGCGCAAATACGAGTGGATTCGATTGGGCATCGACATCGATGAAGACGGGCTTTTGCTGGAGTTCGACGATAATCAAGTCATCGTCTACTGGCACGAGAACCCGCGCGTCGAACGGGTTGGACGCGACGTCAACATCGAGACCGACACCCGCTCAATTTTGCTGCGTCGGTCACCCACGCCGATCGAGGCCGGCTTTCTGCACGCACACGTAGAAGCCTTGATATTCCAACAATCTCGCAAGTTGCTGCCGCGCTAGATGAGAATTTTAGATCGCGACGGCGTCTCGTTCGTTGTGATACATGTTGGTCAAGAAGTTCAGAACACAGGAGGAGGACATGAAACGACTGACTTATGTCGCGATTGCAGCACTATTGATCGCTGGATGTGACAAAAAGGAATCCCACGTGGCTGCGGACTACGCACCGCAAGCGATGGACGAAGAAGCAGAGGTCGCAGCTTCCCCAGCGGTTGAAATGAAAAAGGAATCTCGATCGCGGCCAAAGGCAAAAAGAAAACCTTCGCTTGAGCTCATGCGTGGAGATGGCGCCAGCGGGATGGCGATTGCCGAAGAGGAACCGCCTCCGATGCCTGACCCAGTCGCTAACAACGAGAAGTACGAAGATGCGGGGGTCAACGATTGGACCGATACCGACAAGGACAATCTGTCGACCTTCGCCATCGACGTCGATACCGGCGCATATACAAACTCGCGGCGTCAGATCAATCAAGGCTCACTGCCAGCTCCAGCGTCGGTGCGTGTTGAAGAGTTCGTCAACTACTTCAAGTACGACTACCCAGATCCCGAGAAGACATTTGCCGTCTATTTCGAAGCTGCACCCTCGCCGTTCGCGACGGGACAAAATCGCTACCTGGCCCGCGTGGGTGTTCAAGGTAAGCGCATCGAAGCGAAGAAACGGCAACCAGCGCACCTAACGTTCTTGGTCGATGTTTCCGGCTCGATGAGCAGCCCCGACAAGCTCCCATTGGCGGTCAAAGCACTCAAGGTGCTGGTCAATAATCTGCAACCAAATGACACAGTTTCTTTGGTCACGTATGCAGGCAATACCGCTAAGGTCCTCGACCCAACAAAAGCCACGAATCGCGGGGCGATTTTTGAAGCGCTCGATTCACTGGGTGCAGGCGGCGGAACGGGGATGGAAGACGGCATGAAGACCGCCTACGACCTCGCGATTCGACAAAAGAAAAGCGGGGGAACGTCCCGAGTCATCGTGCTGTCTGACGGTGACGCTAATATTGGTCGGGCCGACCACAACTCCATCTTGCAGCAGATCGAAGCCTACGTGAAAGAAGGCGTCACAATGACGACCATCGGTCTGGGCTCAGGCAACTATAATGAGAAGATGATGGAGCAGTTGGCCAACAAAGGTAACGGCAACTACTTCTACATCGACTCACTGGCCGAAGCGCGCAAGGTCTTCGGGGAGCAGGTTGACGGCACCCTTCAGGTCATCGCAAAAGACGTCAAACTTCAGGTTGAGTTCGACCCGAAGAAGGTCAAACGCTACCGACTTATTGGCTATGAAAATCGCGATATTGCCGACCGCGATTTCCGAAATGATGCCGTCGACGCTGGCGAATTGGGTGCAGGTCACACGGTCACAGCACTCTACGAACTGGAGCTCAAAGGCGCACCGGAAGAAGGGCTCGGCGTGGTCCGGGTTCGGCACAAGAAGCCGGACGCGATCAAAGCCGTGGAAGACGCGTTCCCATTTGGTGCGGCGAACTTCAAGAAGAAGGTCAATGACGGCTCGGCAGATTTCCAGTTCGCGGCGTCCGTCGCAACGTTCGCCGAAATTCTGCGGGGTAGCCCACATACGAAGAGCGTAAACTTCGATTGGGTCCTCGAGATTGCTCAGCCGGCCGCTCAGAATCGTGAGGACCGACTCGCATTCATCGAATTGGTGAAGAAAGCCAAAGCCCTCAAGTAATCCCGTGTGGGCGAGCCCAAATGGTTGCGCTATTCTTAATGGATGCAACCAGGTCGTAAATTGGGCTCGCTCCGGCACCGGGAGTACTCCGTTGCTGAAGATGCGCAAGACATCTCGGAGTACCTCCAGACCCGGCTGCGCCAACCCGTAACCATCGCTGAGGTCGTCTCGCAGACCGGCATTCCGTTTGAGGATGCTGAGGAAGCGATGAACTACCTTGCTGTCCGCAATAATGCGACGGTGACGTGGTTGGGTGACCACAACGCCTATATTTTCAAGCAGGCCCACGCCTCGATCGCAGGCGAAATGCCAAGCTTATTTCGAAGTTTCGGACGGTACGCGACCGATACGTTTGCCTCGCAAATCGCATACATAATGCAAGCGCTGGTCGCGGTCGGACCGACGTTTGTTGCATCCGCGCTTTTCCTGCGCGCAGATTCTCCAATCGAGTGGGTCGCTGCCGGGACCCTATCGTTGGCTTCGGGCTACTTCATCTTCTCTTCCATCTTGAGAAGCATGACGTTGATGCTCCCACTCGCCCTTGTGGCCGGGTTTGCGTATTACTGGGACACACTTGTCACTGGCGATGTCTTCTGGATACCAATCGTCATTCTGGCGGCCCTAGGCATTCAGGCCAAAACGGTCATGAAGTTCCGCAGCATGCGTCCTAACGACTCGCTGCGCTTGATCTTCTGGGGGCGCGGCTTCACACAAACGACGAGCGACGAGAAGCGGCTCATGGAGCTGATCTCGGCGAAGCGCGGACGTGTCACAATCGGCGACCTCATGCGTACATTCGGCTGGAGCGTTGAGGAATGTAACGAGGCGCTTGCCGACCTACTTATCGAGTATGGTGGGGACATCGCGGTCGATTCGGCCGGGACCATTCATCTACAGTTCCCCGAATTGGCGGACCGTGGCGTGGAACACCAGATGCCAAAACCTGCCTACGAGCTGGAGCGAGACCCACCGGGACCATTTGAAGGTCTGAACTTAGGGTGGGTGGGACTCATCACGATTATGTGCGCCGTGGGTCTGTTCATTTCGCCGCTGAATCCTGCGTACGTAGAGTTCGTAAAGGGCGTCGATTTCACGCTGTCGGGAATTGGCATGTTTGTCCGACAGGCCGCCGCCCTACTCTTCACGATTCCACTGGGTGTGTACCTGGTACGAATGATCAACAATATCCGGGAACTTGGGCATCATGAGGAACGCCGCGAGTTTCTGGACGCCCTCGAATACGCCGACAAAAACGCAAAGGGGTCACTAATCGGCGTCGATTGGTACGACGAAGAAATCCTCACCGACCTGAATGCCCAGATTCATCCAGAAAAGTCCGAGCCAGGGACGCTGTACGTCAGCTTCCCGGACCTCGCCCCATCTTTGCCGGACGCAACAATGGACGAGATATTCTTCGACTTCGACGAGAACGGATTGGTTCAGAACAAGCAGGTGTTCGAGCACAACCAAGAGGTCCGAAGTTGGAAATCTTGAGTGCTCACAGCGGCAGCCGCACGTGTGCGTCGTAGTCCTTCATGAGCTCAGACTCGAAATCGTTCTCGACCAAACCCTGCCAAAATGCGGCAAGCATGTCGTGGGTTTCCGTCTTTCCGGTGTGGGCTCTCCAGACATAATCCAGACGCGCGATTATCGCGCACGACCATCGCATCACTTGATTCCGCGGAAGCTCCGACCACTGACTCTGTAACAACTTGGCATCGTTTTCAGCGTCGGTTAGCGCAACAAAATACGACCGAGCATCTGGGTCGGTCTTTCGAATCATCTCTCGCAAAACAATGGCCCACGAGTTCAGTTGCAAAAGGCGCCCATCTAGAAGATGGCGTTTGGCCTCGGTGAACGGCTCACCATTATCGTCCGGAAGACGTTGCGCGACTTCTGCAACGAGGTCGCCAACCTTCGTCGCGATAGTCTCCCGTTTCGTGCGGCTCCTAAGGACGCCAACTATCCACTGGGTGAACGCCCCTTTTATTTCAACTGGCGATGCAATCTCACGACGTTCGGGACTGACGATTGCGCCGGGACTAAGCTCAGCCACCAGACGTGTGTCTGGATGATTCGCCGCCAACTGTTCACACACGACACGAAACTCATAGCTGCTGTCGTCTCGGAACGTGCAACGCATCAACACGCCCGATTGCGGACGCGCTTCAACTCCGGGGGTTTGTGCAACTGGTGTGAATTCCACCTTCGGAAACGACCAATCAAAGTCGATATCCCGAAGACTTCCCAGGTCTCGCACGTGCGATTTCAGCTCGGACTGGAAGTCGGTAGAGAGAATCAAAACAACTCCTAATCAATGATTTACAACCATCATAGATTCAGTGCATCCAAGAGGCGACATTCAAACGACTGAGGAAATCATGACGACACTGGTAATTGGCGCAAATCGCGGCATTGGTCTCGAAATCGCAAAACAACTCTCGGATCGCGGCGACGAAGTCGTGGCGACCTATCGCTCAAACCCCGGTGAACTCAACGAGCTCGGCGTCGATACGATCGAAGGCGTCGATGTTCGAACCGACGAAGGCGTTCGTAACCTAATTGAAGGCATCGACGGACAAACGTTCGACACGGTCTACGTGGTTGCAGGGGTCTTAAAAGGCAGCGGCCTGGGCCACCTGGACTTCGACACCATTCGCGACCTGTTTGATATCAATGCGGTTGGGCCGTTGAAGACAACCGAGGCCCTGGTGAAGGCAAAGGCAGTTACCGAAGGTTCAAAGATCGGCCTATTGACTAGCCGAATGGGGTCTATCGCAGATAACACCTCCGGTGGAAGCTACGCCTATCGCATGTCGAAAGCCGCGTTGAACTGCGCCGGCAAGTCGCTTGCAATGGACCTGCAGGATGACGGCGTCGCAGTCGTGCTGCTTCACCCAGGTTGGGTTCGAACGGACATGACGAACAACAACGGTCTAATCGACGTCGATGCAAGTGCCGAAGGACTCATTAGGCGCATGGACTCCCTTACCCTCGAAGAAACGGGAACCTTCTGGCACACCAACGGCGAAGAACTCCCCTGGTAGAACTGTGGCATTTTGTGGCAACGAGGCCGAGACCCGAGGCAAAAATGTCACAATCCGAGACCCCCGTGCCACAAACACCTACATGTAGGAACGTGTATACATTTCGAATACAGAATCTAATTCCGAACGCAACGCACTGATTTAACTAAGGTATTCCCGGAAAACGCCAAAAACGTGGCATACCTCGTGCTTTACCAACCTCCGTACGCACACCAACGCCCGGAGGCAAAATGCGACGCTCGAATTCTCTGATTAGTATCTTCATCGCAGCAGTGGTCGCCCTTTCGCTAGGGTTCCTGGCCGCTTGTGGGGACACCAGCACCGACTCGGACCCGCTTTCGCGCGACGGCTCAGCGCTTGAAGAACAAGCAGCGGACGCCGTTGACTCAGACGGCTATTGCGAACGCGCCAAGAAGGCCAAGAAAGCACCAAAGAACAACAAGAAGGTCATGATTTGCCATATCCCTCCAGGCAATCCGGCCAACGCACACACGATTATCGTCAGCAAGAACGCAGTCCGCGCACACCTCGCCCATGGGGATGTTTTGGGAGCCTGCGGGTGTAGCGAAGACGACGACCCCGGCAACGGCAATCCTGGCAACGGGAATGGAAACCCTGGCGGCGGTGACGACGATGACGATGACGATGATGATGATGACGACCATGGGAACGGCGATGGCGACGATGACTACGGTTATACGCCCGACGGCACTCCATCAGGCGGTGACGGTTCCACCGACGATGGTGGCGGATCGACCGCTGACGGAACGCCGACGGGTGGTAGCGGTTCGACCGGAGACGGCACCACCGTTGACGGAACCCCAACCGGTGGCAGCGGGTCGACCGGTGACGGCAGCACGGTCGACGGAACGCCTGTAGACGGTAGTGGCTCCACGGGCGGCGGAACGACAATTCCTGCTGGCGGTGTTTGCGACGCAGACCAAGTGCCATGCGGGTCCAGCAACGAGTGCGGATTCAATGCCATCTGCGACATGAACTGCTGCGTCTGGGTCCTTCTCTAGGACTTCACCCATGGCCACTTTGGTGATACCGAGTTGGCCATGGCACCCATCATCACAAACGGCCCGCAGCGCATCGTTTGCCTCACGGAAGAGCCAACCGAGATTCTCTATGCGCTGGGTGAGCAAGACCGCATCGTCGGTATCAGCGCCTACACCGTTCGCCCTCCCGAGGCGAAGGAAACCAAACCTGTCGTTTCTGCGTTCATCGGTGGCAGCGTCAAGAAGATCAAAGCGCTAAATCCCGACCTCGTTATTGGCTTCTCGGATATTCAAGCCGACCTGGCCCGAGAGCTAATCGCAGAAAATCTGCAAGTCCTGATATTCAACCAGCGCTCCATCCAAGAAATCCTGGATGTTATCCTGACTCTCGGAAGAATCGTCGGTGCAGGACAGCGCGCCCGAAAGCTGGTCGATGGCTATATCAGTCGATTAGAACAGCTCGATATCCTGACAGCAGGCAGGTCCGGAAGACCTCGCGTCTACTTCGAAGAATGGGACGATCCCATCATTACCGGCATCGAATGGGTCAGCCAGCTCATCGAGCTCGCCGGCGGTAACGACGTGTTCAGTGACAAATCGAAAGGCAAACTCGCCAAGGAACGATTCGTCACTCTGGAAGACATCGCGGCGGCAGACCCAGAAATCTATCTGGCCTCGTGGTGTGGCAAGCCGTTTGACCGGGATGCCGCTCTGGCCCGCCCCGGGCTCACAGAGATCACCGCGGTGAAAAGCAACCGAATCCATGAGCTCCCCGCAGAAATCATCCTGCAGCCTGGTCCGGCGTGTCTCACCGATGGACTCGACCGATTGGTTGAACTGATTTCCCCCGACCTCTCGTGGCCGCCAACGCCAGATTAGGCAGCGATGAAGGGTAGTTTCATCCGCCCTCAAATCACGGTACCATCCAATCATCTCAAGAGGTTGCCATGTATCGTCTATTGTTCGTCCTTCTGATGATCGTCTCGCTCGGTTGTAGTGGCGACGACGAAAGCTCCAATAACGCCAACAACGAAAACAACGTCGATTGCACGCCCACGAGCGAGTGTAACGACAACGAAGTTCAACGCATGCAGCCCTGCGCGGGATGCCGGGAGCTGAACAATGGGTGCGAGACCATCTACTGCGAAGTCGACACGACATGCGATGAACCCTGCGCAGCGGGCGAATACGAGCCATTTGAGGGTTGCGACCCAGACAACGACACCGCATGTACTGTGCGATTTGCCTGCGGTGGCGAAGTCGCCTGTCGAACCAGCGCCGCTTGCCTTGCGGAAACCACCTGTTCGGACGGCGGCGTTCTTTTGGATGCTTGTCCACAGGGGTCTACCGGATGCCTACCAACACAGGTCTGCGGGACCACCAAGTATTGCCCTACCCTTCAGGCGTGCGAGCGCGAGGGATGCGACCCCGGCGAGTCCCCGACCATCGTTTCATGTGCGGAAATCACGAACGGATTGCCATGTCGCGAAATCGATGCATGCGGTGGTGCGGGCCAAGTTACGTGTGTTTGTGCAGCTGAGGCATTGCTTTGCATGGATGATGAGGACTTCGACACAAACCCGTGTGTGCCCGGCCAACAGTGCCGTGAAGTCATGGGTTGCGGTCAGACGTTCTATTGCAAAGGCGAGTCGATCTAGCTTTCAGATCGTTTCAGTTTGATCGTTGCGGCCGATTCGTTAAAAGGCTCCCATCCAGAGGAGCCGCAATGATGCGAAAAATCTCAATTCTATTCTGTTTTGCTCTACTGACGGGCTGCGGGGATTGCACCGATACAACGGGCGATGATCTTGGCGAAAACAACGTCGATACTTCCAAATTTGGGGACATGAATGGCGTGATCGACACGGAAGTCGATATGGATGGGGCGGATGGGTCGTTCGAGTTAGACATGGGCATGTCGAACAACGCGAACAATGCCAACAACACAAACAACGCCAACAATACGAACAACTCGAATAATCAGAACAACCAAACGAACAACATGGCCGACATGGGCCAAGACCAAGCAGCGACGCCGGTCTGCGGTGATTCCAACATCGAAGGCAACGAAGTCTGTGATGACGGCAACACATCTGACGGCGACTACTGCTCGGCAGACTGTTCGACCGAAACCGGCATGTGTGGCGACGGCATCGTTCAGTCTAACGAGACGTGCGACGACGCGAGCACGACGAACTGCTTCACAACGCACGATGGTGGGGATGGCACATGTGTCCAGAGCGGACAATGTGTCGCGGGTTACAATCTGGACGCGAACGGAAACTGCGTGAGTTCCTTGCCCCCAGGAATCCCAACGCCCTGCTCACTCGGTACAGGCGGCTCACTCTCCAAATTCCACTACGACAACGGGTCAACAAGCGCGCGAATCGACAACTGGCATGCGTCGTGTTCGTACTCATTCGCGCCAAATTCAGCCTGCAACGTCCGCGAGGTATATCCAGGCTTTGGCGACGTCGAGCGCACCTCGCAAGGCTATCCCGTGGCGACCTCGTCCCACTATGTCCGTGTTCGATACAGCGTTTCTGGACTGAGCTTCACGAACGCGACCCTCTACGTGCAGGCACGGTCGTATTCAACCGGCGCGTCCACAAATATCCGCGCGTGGTCCCCTATCTATGGTGATGTGGCCTATGGCCCAGTCGATAACGATTTCACGTATGATTGGTATGCGATCGATTGGTCGAACTTCCTCTCGCCATCGGACCAACCAAGCCTGACTGCTATTCAGCTGTACGCATATCAAGGCTCGAACAGTCTTGCGATCAAGGCCGTCGAGCTCTGCGTCGAATAGCTACCAGAGCACTCTGACGCCAACGCCGTACTGCTTGGGTGGAAGCGCCGAAAATGGGTTCCAAAACGAGCCGCCGTCACGCCGTTCTACCGGTGTATCGGCCTCCGGCCCGAGCCCTAGGCTCTCACGCAATTTCTTGTTGTGAACTTGCGCCAACGACTCGCGTTCATGCTCACTCATCGGGTGTTCGTCTTTGATGACGCCGATCGTGAACAGCGCGATTCCGCCGCTCATCATGAAGAAACCGCCCATGATGCCGCCTAGTTTCTGACCAGTATTGCTTGTACGCACCCCGTCCTCATCTACTTCATCTTCTGCCGAGAATCCCCATGCCATGAGCGCAACACCACCGACCGTCATTGCAGCCCCAGTGATCCACATCCAGGGGGTGTGCCCTCTAAACTCTTCGGCGAGGTCCGGACGCTCGACTGCGTGGTAGAAGGGAATTGGGTCCAACACCCGCCCATCCTGCCGGAAGTCCACCCCGTCAAACGTGACGCGACGTGAGAGATACAGAAGTTTCCGTTCGGCCTCGGATTTCTGCGCGTCTTGCGGGTCAATCACAGGCGTTGTGACGACGGGAGTATCCGTCGCTGAAATCGAGACGTCCGGGTCGGCCTCGGAAACCCCACGAGACAACACATTGTCCAGATTCCCCACCATCTGTGGCGTCTGCTGCCGCCCTTTTACGCCCCGTAGTTCGCGGCGTACGTAGTAGATGGCCTCTGACGCTGTGACCTTGCCGTCACCATCATCAGCCCAGCCTCGAAGTGCGCCCAACATTAAGTAACTAAACGCCGGACGTTGTGCGCCGGGCAATTGCCCCGCGACTTCCGTGGATTTGGCCGCCGACATCAGAACTGAGGTCGAACCAAGTTGTGGTGTGGAAGAGATTGCGATGACCGGCTGAACGCCCGCCGCCAACGCCTCACCTTCGCCGCTGCGCCCTGAGTAGCATGCGTCTAAGAGCACGACGGTGTTGTTGGACTCTGACTCCAGACTTGCGAGCAGCTCATTTTGCCGAACCCCGCGCGCCTGCAAGCTCTCTGCCGTTTGCTGTGCATCCATGCCGACCAAGATGCCGTCTTTGCCGTCAACCGTCGGCGCGCCGTGGCCGATAAAGACCCACCAAATGGTGCCGCCTTTTCCGACATCATTCGCCGCAATCTTCGCAAACTTCAAAATACCTTCGCGTGTTGCATCTTGATTGGCCAATACGTGAACGTCTTTGACCTTCAAGCCTTGCCGCAGGAAGACCTCCCAGTCATTGGCGTTTTGCACCGCACCTGGGACATCCGGAAGAAGTAGGTAGTCCTCAATCGCGACGATGACGGCGACGTCTTTTGTTGTCGTCGGTGCGACGGTCGGCGGCTTGTCGAGGTTGGGCCAGCTCGCAAATGCGGGGGAAGACAACAACCCTGCACAAACGAATGCCAGCACGAGCATGCATCGCGTCGTATTCATTTCAACTCCATTGGTCAGCGCTTAACCACAGTTTATCCCAACACGGGCCTCAAACCAACATTCACGTGATCAAGGCGGTGAGCCTTCTCGGAGGAATGTGTATCAGGTCACATTTTGTCTGCCTTGCCCGCCTATTCTCACTATTCGCACTAAATCTGGATTTTTGCTCCAAAAAGAAACCTAACCGGGACCATGAACCAACCTCCCCGGCTTCAGTTTGCCCCTTTCGTCTGGTTACAATGGTTTATTCACAGTTTAGAGCCATTCGCGCGCAGAATTCGAGGAGGATGCGTGGATTCGAACGAAAAGTACCGACCGGTAACGGACGAAGAACTAGAGCATCACCAAGGCGGCCTCATGGGCATGCTTTCTCGCGGCGCACTGCCGGTGGTGGCTTTGCTCTTCATGCTGGGATTGTTCCTGACGTATCTACAATTGTCCCGCAACCAAGACCATCTGGTCGAAAGAACTGCCGTGCAACACGCGCAGGTCTACTCACATATCCTGGACCGAATTCGCGAACTCTATGCGTCGGAAGTCGTCGAGACTGCGCGTGTCTCCGGGCTAGAAGTCACGCACGATTACCGAAACCACAACAACGCAATTCCATTGCCGATTACGCTTAGTCGCGAGCTTGAGCACAAGCTGGGGACTGGCGACACAGGCACGACAGCTCGAATCTACAGCCCTTTCCCATTCGAATGGCGCGAGAAGTTCGGAGGTCTTCCGGACCAGTTTGCTGAGGATGCATGGGCAGCATTTGAGAAGGACCCAGACCGGCAAGATTACTACGTGATCGAGCCGTACAATGGTGTCGTGTCGTTGCGATATGCGATCCCTCAGAAGATGCAGCAAAAATGCATCGAATGTCACAACAGCTACGAAGGAAGCCCGAAGACGGATTGGAAACCGGAGGACGTTCGCGGCGTGATGGAGATTGTCTATCCGCTTGAACAGGCAGAAGCACTGGCTCGCCACTCCATCTGGGAAACGTTTGGAATTCTGAGCCCGATGCTCCTACTCGCCTTAATCATGTTGGGGCTGACGTTGGGCCAACACCGGCGGTGGAATCGTGCGCTTGAAGCACGGATTCGATCTCAAAAGAAGGCGAAAACTGCGCTCCGTATGAGTGAAGCTCGATACCGAACGGTTCTAGAGACCACACCTGATTTCAACATGATCGTGGACGAGACCGGAACGATTGAGTTCGTCAACCGCGCGGCGAAAGCCTACGAGAACGCAACCATCGGCACGAATCTCCTCGACTATATGGACGAGGAAACGGCTGAGAAGATGCGAGCCTCGCTCGATCGCGCACTCGTCTCTGGAAAACTGGTCTCGCTCCAGTTCCAACAGCCAGACGACGAAGGAAACACGGTGTATTTTTCGACGCGTATTCAACGCCTCGCAGATACTGACGGGCGTCTTCTGGTCGTATCCACGGATGTTTCCGAACAACGAAGGCTCGAAACGCAGGCCCGCCAAGCTCAACGTATGCAAGCTGTTGGACGATTGGCTGGCGGAGTCGCGCACGACTTCAACAACCTTCTGACCGCAATCGTCAGCTTTAGCACGTTCGCGATGAAGGATGTCGACCCGGACGACAAGGTTTACCGCGACTTACAACAGGTCCTCGATGCCGCCGCCCGCGGTGGAGAACTTACCAAGCAGCTGCTTGCGTTCTCTCGCCACCACAAGCGCTCTACCAAGGTCGCCAACATCAACCAGACGGTGACCGCGGTCGAAGGCATGCTAAGTCGGTTGCTGGGCGCGGATGTCGAGCTTGAAGTGGTGCTAGGAAACGGCCTCAAAAACGTTCAAATCGATAGCGCATCGCTCGACCAAGTTATCGTAAATCTCGCTCTCAACGCGCGGGATGCCATGCCAGAAGGCGGACACATCGAAATCTCGACCGAAGCGTTGAGCCTTAGCGAAGCGTCTGCTGCCGCCGTCGGTCTGGGGAACGCCGGTGACTACGTTTGTATCACCGTGGCTGACGACGGCACTGGCATGGACGAAATGACAATGCGTCACATGTTCGACCCCTTCTTCACAACCAAGCCGTCGGGCAAAGGTACCGGATTGGGTCTATCCACGTGCTGGGGCATTGTCCAACAGGCTGGCGGGCAGATCGACGTACAAAGCGAACCCGGGGTCGGCACCACGATGCGTGTGTTCCTTCCGGGCGTCGATGCCCAAGCGACCTCTCCGGACGATTCCAACGAGAAAATCGTAGTACCCGGCGACGAAACTGTAGTCGTTGTCGAGGACGACGATTCGGTTCGTGAGTTGGTTGTGCGAGCGCTGCGCACCTACGGCTACCGAGTTTTGGAAGCTGTCGATGGCGTGGACGCGCTGGATTTGTTCGAGATCAGCCCACCAGGTTCGATCGACATGCTACTCACAGACGTCGTCATGCCGCGCATGAATGGCCCCGAGCTAGCAGATCGCGTCAGCAAGACGCATCCCGGCGCAAAGTTACTGTACATGTCGGGCTACTCGGACGATTCGCTGTTCGAGAACTGTAAGGACGCAGAATTGCTACAGAAACCGTTTACGCCCGAAGCACTGGGGATTAAAGTCAGGGAAGTCTTAGATAGTCAGGATGACACCAGGGGAGAGAATGAATCGCGTACTCGTAGTTGATGATGATGAACAGATTCGAGCCGCTGTCGCGGGCGCCTTGGAGCGCTTCGACTTCGACATCAAGACCGTAGAATCAGCCGATGAGGCTCAACTTGCGGTCGGCTCGTTTGAGCCAGACATCATCCTTTTGGACATTATGATGCCGGGCATGTCTGGCATCGAGTTTTGCCGTCAATTACGGCAAACGAAGGATATCCCTGTCATCTTTCTCAGTGGCTTGGACACAGAGGTTGATCGAATCGTGGGTTTGGAAATCGGTGCAGACGACTATCTGACCAAGCCATTTCATCCTGGAGAGCTCCTCGCCCGAATCAAAGCGGTATTGCGGCGAACTGCCCCCAAGACCGAACCTGCTCCAAAAGAGTCGAACGGTTCGATGCTGGAACATGGACCGCTATCCATGAACCTGGATAGCCACACGGTTCACGTTCATGAAGAACGAATCGACCTGACCAAGACTGAGTTTTTGCTGCTAAAAACAATGATGCGCTACCCCAGTAAGGTGTATTCGCGCGACGAGCTCATGTCTTCGGCGCACGGCCCAGGTACGCACGTCAGCGATAGAACGATCAATAGTCATATCCGCCGGCTACGCAGCAAACTCGAGGTCGCTGGCGTCGATCCGATCGAGACCGTTCGGGGTGTGGGCTACCGAATGTCCATTATGGAGTGACCTGCTCCAAATCTGCACCAAACTCATTCCAAGTTTGAACCGCAACACGTCACTTTTCGAAATCTGGGTCCCTTAGAGTGCAAACATCAAATGATGAACACCTAAGGAAAACAGATCATGAAAACCCAAATCCTCATCGTACTCTTCGCGCTCATCGCATTCACCGGCTGCACCACGGTCAACCACCCTACGATTGGCTCCTCAGATGTCGCCAACAAGCTCGGCGTCGCAAACTGCGAAATCGAACGTGGCATTGAGCTTTCGTACGTGAACTTCTGCACGACGAAGGACTGTGACGGCTCTAAGCTGAAATACACGAAGGTCTTCCGGGAGACCGCCATCCTGACCAAGTCCATTGGTGAGCTGGACCGTTTGGCGTTGAAGGCAGCCTTGCAGCATCATGGACCAAACGAAGTCATCAACGCAGGAAACGAAGAACTCCCGGTCCTCCGATCAGAGCTGAACGCACTGTCCAAGAAGTTCCAGAAACTGAACCCCGCGATCGACTTCGCTGACGAAAGCGAACGTGCTCACGCTCGCACCGCCCTTGAACAAGCACGCAAACAAATCCGCGACAGCAAAGTCCGCTTGGTGCGTGCAGAGACGAATATCGGCACCATCCTTGGCCCCGACGAAGTCGTTCATGTCGCATGGCAAGATGACGCGGGCGAACACTTAGACGTCGACTCTGAGTACGTCTTCGAAATCCCTGAGTTTCAGATGCTGCGTCGTGGGGCTACCTCGACTACGAAGCCCAACACGATCAACGCTGTCCACAAGCCAGCCTCGGCGCAGAACTAGACCGGCATCCTTAGGTTTTCTCTTTTGGAATGAAGTAGGAACCCTGCGCAACCGCGCAGGGTTTTTCTTTGTCCGTGGTCCAGACGCGTACCGTCGCAACGACAGTAGACCGCCCCATTTTGTCCAATACCGCCTCTGCAACGAGCTGCTCACCTAATGCAGGTCGCAGATACCGAATAGACAGCTCCGTCGTCACAGACATGGGCTCTATGCGCCCCAGTGCCCCCGAAACCAAAAACCAGATCGCGGAGTCGGCAATCGCAAACTGAGCCGGGCCTGAGATTGAGCCGCCAGGACGGATGTCCTTTTCGATATCAGTGCTGGCCGCGACCGCGTGGGTTTCGCTCACTTCCAGACACGTGACCGGCGCAACATCCCAAAGTTCACTCAACATTTGATTGATTTTGTCGACGCTCACCATTTCGACTCTCCCAAGCAGGCGGGCGATTCTAAGCCTGAATCAAGAAAACAAAAAGCGGGCCGTATGGCCCGCTCTTGATTCAGGAATTCCTGATGATTAGTTCGCTTCTTCGAACTCAGCATCGATGACGTCATCGTCATCGTCGCCACCGGCTTCAGCGCCTTCGGCATCTGCTGCGCCCTCAGCACCTGGAGCCGCTGCTCCTGCGCCGCTAGCTTGGTAGACCTGCTCGGCTACGCCGTGGAGGAACTTCTCAAGGTCGTCGATTGCGCCTTGGACGCCGTCGACCGTGTAGTCTTCCTTCTCGTACTCAGCCTTGAGTGCCTCGATCTTGCCCTTGAGCTCGACCTTCTGGTCTTCCGACAGCTTGTCTTCCAACTCACCGACGGTCTTCTCGGCTGAGAGAACCATCGCTTCAGCGCGGTTGCGGATTTCGACGCGCTCTTTGCGCTTCTCGTCCTCAGCACGGTGCGATTCTGCCTCTTTGACCAACCGTTCGATTTCGGCTTCGTCCAGACCACTGTCCGATTCGATGCGAATCTTCTGCTCTTTGCCAGTCGCCTTGTCCTTAGCGGACACGTTCACGATACCGTTAGCATCGATGTCAAACGTGACCTCAATCTGAGGGACGCTGCGAGGTGCAGGTGGAATGCCGTCCAAGTTGAACTTGCCCAACGTCTTGTTGTCGCCAGACATCGGACGCTCACCTTGAAGGACGTGAACGGTGACAGACGTTTGATTGTCGGCAGCCGTCGAGAAGATTTCGCTCTTCTTCGTAGGAATCGTCGTATTCCGTGGAATGAGCGTCGTCATCACACCACCGAGCGTCTCGATACCGAGAGACAGTGGCGTCACGTCAAGGAGCAGGATGTCAGTGACATCACCAGCGATAACACCGGCTTGGACAGCCGCGCCGAGCGCGACAACTTCATCCGGGTTTACACCTTTATGAGGGTCGCGGCCGAAGAATTCCGTAACCTTGGTCTGAACCATTGGCATACGGGTCGAGCCACCAACCAGAAGCACTTCGTCAATATCTGACGACGACTTCTTCGCGTCCTCAAGTGCCTTGCGGCATGGCTCCAGCGTGCGCGCGACCAAGTCGGACACCATCGATTCAAACTTCGCACGCGACAGCTTGATGTTGAGGTGTTTTGGACCGCTTTGGTCTGCCGTGAGGAATGGAAGATTAACGTCCGTTTCCATCACGCTAGAAAGCTCAATCTTCGCCTTCTCAGCAGCTTCCTTCAGGCGCTGAAGCACCATCTTGTCGCTCGAGACGTCGATTCCGGTGTCGCTTTTGAACTCAGAAATCAACCAGTCGATGATGACCTGGTCAAAGTCGTCACCACCGAGGTGCGTGTCACCATTGGTGCTGATGACTTCCACCACGGAGTCGCTAACTTCCAGGATGGAGATATCAAACGTACCACCACCAAGGTCGTAGACAGCGACGAGCTTTTCGTCAGCTTTCTGGTCAAGACCGTAAGCCAGTGCAGCGGCAGTTGGCTCGTTGACGATTCGGCGAACTTCCAGACCTGCAATGCGGCCGGCGTCTTTCGTTGCCTGGCGCTGCGAGTCGTTGAAGTAAGCAGGCACGGTGATGACAGCTTCTTTGACTTCTTCACCCAGATACTCTTCTGCAGCTCGCTTGAGCTTCATGAGGATCTTCGATGAGATTTCTGGCGGGCTGTACTTGCGGTCGCGGACTTTGATTGCCACGTCGCCGTTGTCTGCAGCCACGGCTTCGTATGGAACGCGGCCAACCTCACGGTCAGCGTCCGCGAACTTCATACCCATGAATCGCTTCACCGAGAAGATAGTGTTCTCGGGGTTCGTAATCGCCTGATTGCGTGCGATTCGGCCAACGAGCACGTCACCCTTGTCATCGAATGCGACAACAGAGGGAGTCGTACGTGCGCCCTCTTCGTTCGTGATGACCTTAGGCTCTTTGCCTTCCATGATCGCAACCACACTGTTCGTGGTTCCGAGGTCAATTCCGATGATTTTACCCATAACGATCTCCTGATCTGTACTTCGAGTTTTCCCTAAAACTTTTGTGTCTAACCGCGTTGCTAACCGTAGTTGCAATGCGAACGATTCGAACTCAAATCCAACTTATGCACGTGTCAGAACCCGACAAGGGCGACACGCAAATTTATTTATGCCGCTGACGTGTCATCCGCTCCGGACGACGTTGAAGAGTCCGCCGAACCTGACGATTCCCCGGAATCCCCTCCTCCGCTATCAGACGATGCGCTTGAAGAATCACTGCCAGATGATGACGTGGACCCTGGTGAGCCGCCCTTGTAATCGGTGACGTACCAACCAGAACCTTTCAGCTGGAACGCCGGCGCGGACATTGCCCGAGTAACTTGCTTCTCGCCACACTTTGGGCAGGTATCCGGTTCGGGTTCACGCCCCAAGATCATCTCATCAAATTGGTGCCCGCAGGCTTGGCATCGGTATTCGTAGATTGGCATGCGACCGCTCCTTCAGTTGGCATCCAAAACGCTGCGCAAACTACGCACTCATTTTCAACGGTCAAGGCCCTTGTCCAATCCATTCCTCGCCGTCCGGACTGACTTCCTTCTTCCAGATTGGAACGATCTCTTTCAATCGGTCGATGACGAACTTCGAGGCTTCGTAGGCATTGGCCCGATGAGCATGTGAGACCGCAGTAACGACCGCCGACTCGCCGATCTCCATGCGGCCCCAACGATGGTGGATCGCGACCTCAACGCCTTCAAATTGCGTCCGCGCTTCGGCCGCACATTGCTCCAAAGACTTCAGAGCCATCTCCGGGTAAGCGTCATATTCAAGAAAAGACACGATCCGATCCCCAGTGTGATCCCGCACCGAGCCTTCGAACAGAATCACAGCGCCCTTGTCCGGTCCACGTACCAACTCCCGAACCGCCATTGGGTCGAGCGGTTGCTTTGTCAAAAGGAAGCGTCCGTCCTCTGATTTCAGGTCAACACCGCCAGAAACCGGGGGAATAAAGGCGATCTCGTCTCCGTCCTTTAGTTCGTGCTCCCACGAAACAAACTCCAAGTTCACTGCACACCGTAGGTGGCGTTTTGCACCCAACAACCACTCGGATTCATCGGATAGGTATTCGAGAACGCCCTCGGCTGTAGGGGACGAAAGGTCCGCCAAGGACAGTTCATCGGTCTCGCGACCGAACTTCTCGCGTATCCCGGCGAAGTATCGAACTGTGATGGTCATGAATGCGTCCTTGAGTCAGATTCGAGAAATGCACATTATGACATTAGTCCGAACTCGCAATAGTGATGGAGATTACATGACTCGCCAATTTGCCTGGTTGCCCACTCTGCTTGCTGTCTTTGCATTCTCGTTCGTCGCGCTCGACAGCGACGAAGCCGAGGCCTCATGGATCGAGATTTGGGCACGTGGCCATGGGTCATTCATCACCGGGCCCGACAGCTTGCGCTATTTCGAGTTGAACGATGCCGGAGCCGGATATGGCGCAGGCGTTGGGGTTGAGATTCTGCAGATCGACCTATTCATGGACCTAAACTTCCATCCCAATGGTTCGATGTTCAACGTTCTGGGATTGGGCGTGGACTTCGATCTGGTTCCAGGCGAGCTCATCTACTTCGCACCCGCAGCCAATCTGGGCTATTTCTTTGGCCCGCATGAAGATGAAGACTCACCGTCCGACCGCGGATTTTTGGCGCGGGGCGGCGCCCAATTCGAAGTGAATATCTTCCCGACAGGATACATCGGCCTTGAGGCGCTTGGCGGCGGAATCTTCTCGGTTAGCGATGATACCGACTACGAAACCGGCTGGATTTTCACCTCAGCGCTGTATTTCGCATTCCGATTCGGAATCTAGCCAACGAGCAGCCACAACGCATTGACGGCATCTCCAATCGGAGTCGCCACAAACTGGAGATAGTACAAGGCCATGGCGATGAAGACCGCGCCAAAGACGACCTTAACGCTCTCCATCCACCCACCAGACTTGGGTATCTTCGTCAGCAGGCTGCTAAACGTCCCTAAGACCAAGAACAGCATTCCCATTCCAAACGCGAAGGTCATGAGCAGCAGGCCGCCAAGCACCACATCCTGCTGCTGCGCGACGTAGAGCAGAATGCCAGCGACGATTGGCCCAACACAGGGCGCAGCAATGACGCCCGCCACAAGACCCATCACGAACGCACCGGCGTAACCTGCCCCACCTTTCTGACTAAGGGTGGTCTGAAGATTCCCGGGAAGACGAAAATCGAACGCGCCCGCGCTGCTCGCACCCAAGACGAGGAACAGCAACGAGATACTGATGAGAATCCATGGATTCTGCATCGCCCCTCCGAATACCGTTCCAAATGAAGCAGCCGCCACACCAAGGATTGTGTACGTGATGACGATGCCCAGAACGTAGACCAAGCTCAGGCTGAATCCCTGAAGGCGGCTGGTCGCCTCCTTGGCCCCAAAAATGCTGATTGTGATGGGGATCAGGGGATATACACAGGGGGTTAGGCTAGACATCAGTCCGGCCAGAAACACCAGTAATAATGCGGCCAAGAGCCCTTTCTCTCGCATCGTACGCGCAAACTCTCCCTCGGCCCCATCGCCATATTCGCCGCTCTGGAGCGCATCAAGTTTTGCGCTAAACTCTTCAACCGAGAGCTTGCCTTCGAAGCTAACCGCCTCGATATGCTCACCCGTTGGGGTGACAAACGCGATGGCAGGAAGACCGGAGATACGGAATCGATTTCGAAGCTCTTCATTGATCTTGGTCTCTTCATCGAAGTCGACCTTCAGCAAGACAACCTCTTGTGACAATCGATCTCGCACGTCTTCGTGATGAAAAACCTCCGCCTCCATCTCTTGGCAGGCGACGCACCAATCGGCCGTAAAATCGATCATCATTGGGCGATTGGATGATTTCGAGGCCTCGGTCGCCTTGTCGTAGCTGTGCACCCACGGAAGCTCTCCAGGCGACGGAGGAGCCTCCACAGTGGCAAACAGCACAAGGAAGAGTCCAGATGCGGCGAGGAATACCCCAACCCAACGTCGGACTTTACCCAAGGTGTTCAATTCCCATTTCGATGTGAGAATCTTGGCGACCCAAAGCCCCAACAACGCAAAGCCTAGCCCTAGACTCGCCAGTGGCCACCGCTGGGCGGGTTCAATGGCGCCGGCCGAAGCCGCCAATGCAACCGCAGGGAACACCGACATCAATCCCGTTGTCAGTACAGCTGCAACCTTTGATCTGACCTTCGAATCCGGCATGATGCGTCTATTAGAGTTCAAGGACTGAGATGACCGCGAAAATGAAAGCGTTTCTGTGTACGGCAATATTCCTGATATGCGCCGTCACAATTCCGAAACATGCCACCGCCCAACCAGCGATTCAAGCACCTACCCATCTGGGCGTCACGATCGAGAAAGACGACGACAAACCTGGTGCACTGGTGACTGGCGTGCTCCGCCAATCGCCAGCAGACGCCGCCGGCATCGCGGTCGGCGACCGCATCTTTAAGGTGGGTGACGCATACGTGTCCACCGTATTCGACGTTCGACGTGCGTTGTCCGCATACACCCCGGGTGACCGGGTCCCCATCACCATCAAACCTAGCACGGGCGAGGAAAAGATTGTCGTCCGGGCGAAGGTCGAAGGAAAGCCCTCCGCCGATCTTGTGATTCAACGTCAACTCCATGGGCTCCAGCTCCCGGATTTCAAGATCGAGTATCTCGCAGGAACAGCCCCAAGAACCATCCGTTCCGCGCAACTCAAAGGTAAGCTGACTGTCGTAGAATTCTGGGCAACCTGGTGTGGCCCATGCCGGGAAATCTCGCCAAAACTCGAGCGTATGAGTAAGAAGTATGGCGACAAACTCCAGATCGTCGGCGTCAGCTCTGAGAGCGTTGGCACCATCCGGAAGTTTCTCAAAAAGAACCCCGCAAAGTACCCGATTGCCCACGACAAACAGAACCTGGGCCATACACGCTGCACAGTTGTCAGCATTCCCACCATGATTCTGATTGATGAAAAGGGGATCGTAGTCGGCACCTACGTCGGGCTCAAAAACCTCGCCCGTCTTCAGGCCGACGTCGCAGCTCGCGTCGGATCGACTATTCCGTAAAGAACTTGAACGAATCTTTGGGAGTGAAGATCGACGTGAACAGGCCGTCGTAGCACCAAGCAAGTTCCATCTCGATCTGCCGTTGTTCGCCCGTCAATGCAGCGCAACGTCCCGTGACAACCTGGTCTGCGGTGTCCGAACCATCGAAGTTGTTCATCGCTTTCCATGCGATGAACTCGACGTTCACGCCGGCGTTCCAACTCGCAAAATCTTCCAGGTAGTTCGACTGTGCAATGGAATCGACCGGGTTATCCACCGGTGAACCGACGCTGTAATAGACGATGGGCTGTTCCAATTCGTAGAGGTCTTCGAGCCGTCGCAGGAATTGATAGTAGGAACGTTCGTCCTGCGGAGTCGTGTAGCTCGAGAGTGCGATGATATCGCTGCGCTTGGCCAGCGGGAGAATTACGGTCTCAAATGCAGTGTCCAATTGCGCGGTCTCGCTCGCGCCCGCCTCTGCGTAGAGTGGCGCTACCTGCGTCGCAAACCGATCCCAGTTGAATCCGACACCGACTTTGGTGTTCGGTGACGCGGCTTTTACACGCTCAACGGCCTGAATGTAGAACGACGTGAAGTTAGACAATTCAGCAGGGGCGATCCCACCGTTCGCCGTTCCGACGGTCTGCTCCATCGCATGGCCGATAATGAAGTAGCGTGGTTGCTGGTTCGTCGCGACCGCTTCAACCTCATCCAGCATGTCTTCAACGAACTCCTCGCGGCTGAAACCATACGCGCCCTGCCCCACGTTGTTCGAGCCACCATCTAGAAGGCCGTCCCACCGAACCCACCAGTCATTTCGGATTCTCCAAAAATCCAAAACCACCGATGTGGAAGCGAAACTGCCAGCAGAGGCTGCAGCCAGGCCGGATGTAACTTCTTCATCGAGATCAGAAACCCGCACGGAATGCCGCCCAGCGGATGCCCGGTCTCCGGTAAACTCGACAGGTTGGCGAGCAGTCACACTCGACGGTGCAGGGAACGTGACGAACTCTCCGAATTCCTGGGCCGCCTCGTCATACGATTGCACGTGATAGACCGCATTCGGAAAGGTCTCCACAACCGGGCCAAGACGTTCAGACGCAAGATTGGACAACGCCATGACATCACCCGCACGAACGCCGATGCCGAGCTCGACGCCATCGTAGTCTAGCGGGTCTTCAGTCGAGAGCTGCGGATAGTTCTTCGTCGGAACGCTTGGTCCCGAACTCTCGTCATCGCCACAACCGACAAGAAGTCCAAGGCAAACACAGGTGAAAATCAATCGCTTCATAGGTCATCCAAAACAAAAGGCCAAACGCGTGAGGCGTTTGGCCGTGATACTAGAAGAAGCTTGGTGAATCAGTAAATGATCAAGTCGTCACTGGCTTTGGTGCTGAGATTGCCAAAGTCAGGTGCCTTTTTGGACTTACGCTTTTTCTTCTTCTTTTTCTTCTTTTTCTTCTTCTTTTTGTCTTTCTTCGTGTCTGCGGCCGCTACTTCCGTTTCGCCGTCACCACCCGTGTATTTGCGCTCTTGGTCGTCTTTTGGACGCCCTTTGCTGAGGTCGACGTTCGTGGTTCCAACGAGCGAATCGACAGCGTTGGAGTTTGCGTCATAGTCGCCGCCCTCCATGAGTGACTTAACGGCCGATGAAACGTCTTCTTCATCTTTGTCATTACCGCCGTAGACTTTACCGCTCGACTCCAAACGCTTGATCGTTTGGCGGTCTGCGAAGCCCATCGTGTAGGTATCGAAGAGCTCCTTTTTGTTTTTCACGTAAAGCGTCGTACCTGGGCTTTCCCAGCGCACCAAAGCGAGTTGGTCTTTCCCTCGAATCGACTCGTACTCGGCAACGGCTGGACGCCCGTACTTTTTAACCGACGAGCCAACAAACGACTCAAATCCGACGTTTTCCAGATAGCTTGGATTGTAGGCAATGATGAGCTTGTAGAACTTGCCGTTCATGAAGAAATAGAAGCGTTGAGCGACCTTATCCTTCACTCGGAGAAATGACTCTCCGTTGTCTGACGAGAATTCATCAGACACGACCGAAACTTCGTAGCCGTGGTTGCCTTCAAGACGCGTGTAGTCCTTTTCAGCGCGTGCGATACGGTCGTAGTGGCGTTTGCGCGCCTTCTGCATCTTGACCGGGTCGCGTTTGAGCTTCTTGTCCTTTTTGAGCTCCTCAACACCCTGTTGCTTGAGCTTTTTGAGGACCGTGGACTTTGAATCGCCCCACCTAATCTCGCCAAGGACTTCAGACAGTTGGTCGTCTTTCTTCTTACTCTTTTTCCCCGCAAACGATGGCGGTACGAAAATCAGGGACGCCACAACGGCGACCACAACAGCTAGCATGGCACGTTTAAGAAACATCGTTCCTCCGGCTCACATAGGCGCCCATTGCCCGTGTAGTAGAACGTAGGCAGTCTAAGGAATTATTCAGACACCGGCAACCGTGTCAGGTTCCACGGCCTAATTCTCGGAGCAGATGGAATCCAAACCGCCCTCGGTGTCCACCAAGAGTGTGAAGATTCCATCCTCGCTGCCGTTGTTTCCGAGCATGTGGATTGACCCAAATTTGTTGGTGAACTCGGAAACCTGCACATCGTAGATGGCCTCGACCTGCACGCTTTGCAGGATGTCCTCAGCGATCTCCGCTGCGTCGTCTCCACCCCAGAGTCCGACCGAAATTTTGTTGCCGTCATCACCGTGTCGGACCACGAACGGTGCGTCTAGCGTTCCCAATTGGGCGGCTCCAATGGACCGAGCACCCACGACACTTACCACGCCACCGTCGACCTCCCAGACAAACTGGTCTCGCTCGACGCCGTCACGTGCCATGCGCGCAAACACCACCGCATCTCCATCATCTCTGGCTGCAATGTATCCAAAGTCCGACTCGCTTGTGGCGGCGTTAAAAGTGAGGTTGTTGCCCGACATGATCAGCTGTTGAACGAACGTGAACTGCCCTTCGTCCAACGAAACATCGTCGGGGATCGACCATGCCTGTCCTTCAATCGGCACATACTGCCCACCTTCATTCAGCGCGAGCACCACAGGCTCTGTGCCATCATCACCATCCGCTGTGATGGCGAGGTACGGGAAGCCTCGGGACTCTTCAGTGATGCCCCAAAATAGGCCCGTCTCATATTGGTCGGGTAGCTCCACGCTGACCCCAGACGTCGAACGACGGGTAATATTGTTTGGTGTCAAAAGACTAAACGAGATGGTGCTGAACGTAGTGGGGTCGCCACCAACCGCGTGGATCACCAACTGCGCGCCAAGAAAACCCAAACCGTCCAGGGTGATCTGACCTTGGAAAACTGGTGGGGCAACGCCGTACTCAATCGAACGAGGCGGGTACACGCCCTGTTCAGCGAGTTCGCCGGAAATGTCCGGTTCTTGGCTACACGTGCCCGTTCCGTCAGCTGCCAAATAGTTGCAGCTGAGCACGGAGGTCTCGGTCAAGATAAGCGCATTGTAGGTAAGCACCCCTTCTGTGGCTTCGTCGCAGTTCGGCTGTCCCACAGGACAACGGCGTTCAATCGAGGGAAGGACGTAAACAACGTCTTCGTCTGCGATAGGCTCCACGCGCTGCGACCAACTGCGGTGGTCAAACTCCAGATCCGTCCCGTTGATCAACCACTCGCCCACCGTGACATACAGGATTGACCCGCGGACTTCGGCAAAGCCAACCGGGGTGAAGAATCCATCGCCGGAAAACGGGATGCCCGTACCAACCCGCGTGTTTTCAGTCACCGCAAACTCGGGATCTGACGAGCGTGTCGGCACCAATGGAATGTCCGAGCAGGTCACATTGCTTACGACAATGGGATCGCGAACGACCTCATTGTTAACGTTGTTCACATTGTTGACGTTGTTGATGTTGTTTTCGTTATTGGCGTTGTTGGATCGAGTTCCATCTACCTCCGTCAACTCCGTAAACACACAACCGGACACGATTAACGCGACCGCGGGCAATATCACTCGTCTCATAATTAAACTCTGCAAAGTCCCTGCAATCGTAACGGGATATGACGTGGTATCCCAGATACCCAATCTACCCCGCGACATCATTGCGCTTGCGCATTGCTCTTTGAACACTAGGATGCACCAATATGAAGGGTGTACTCAACTTCTTACTCAAGAAACCACTCGGTCAGGGCATCCTGATTGCGTCTCTGGTTGTTTTGTCGGCATACGCTGGCCGTTTGTATTACGTGGATTTGCCAAAAATGCAGATGGAGGAAGCTGCGAAGGCCGGCCCCGAGCAGTTGGAGGCCTCCGCCAGCGCCCTAAACGACGCGATGTCAGCTGCTGCAAACAAGACCGCGTTCGTGGATTCACTGCCCAAGATGACGGAGTGGTACCCTGCCAGCCTTCCCTGTGACGCATCCGCCGACTATCCGGCGCCACGCGATGCGGTTTGGGACACACTACAACTCCCGAAAGACGGCAAAACCGAGTTCCAGTACCGCTTCAACCGGCATGACACAGGCTTCGTGATTCGCGCTCGCCGCGATAGCGACTGCGACGGTGTGTACGTGGTTCATACCCTGCGTGGCGGAACCGATTGGAGCGCGGTCGTAGGAACGAAGCTCACGTCCGAGAATTTCGACGAGTAGTTCTCAGTACAAACCAAGAAACAAAAAAGGCGACCCAGATAGGTCGCCTTTTCGTTTTCAGAACTGAGGATTACTCAGCGGCCACTTCTTCGTCGCCTTCACCTTCCTCTGCCTGGTCAGCCAAGGCTGCACGGCGCGACAGGCGAATCTTGTTTCCGCGTGGGTCAACTTCGAGAACCTTAACAAGGCACTCGTCGCCTTCCTTGAGGATGTCTTCGACGCTGTCGACACGACCTTCCGTAAGCTCGCTGATGTGCAGCAGGCCTTCGGTTCCTGGCAGAATCTCAACGAATGCACCGAAGTCGACGACGCGCTTGACGGTACCCATGTACGTCTCACCGACGTCTGGGGTAGCCGTAAGGCCTTCAACGATTTCGATTGCTTGTTGAGCTGCTTCGGCGCTCGTGGCGGAGATCGAAACGACTCCACCGTCGTCGATCGCGATCGTCGTGCCCGTAGCTTCCTGGATACCGCGGATGGTCGAACCACCTTGGCCAATGACCAAACCAATGGCCGATTGAGGAATGCGGATTTTGACGATGCGTGGTGCGTGCTCGGCAAGGTCTGCGCGAGCTTCCGCCAACACTTCGTTCATCTTCGACAAGATGTGGTCACGGCCGTCTTTGGCTTGCTTAAGCGCTTTCGCCATCGTCGCCCGGGTGATGCCTTCAATCTTGGTGTCGAGCTGGAACGCCGTGATGCCGTTTGCCGTACCACAGACTTTGAAGTCCATGTCGCCCATGTGGTCTTCGTCACCGAGAATGTCAGACAAGATAGCAATCTTGCGACCTTCCTTGATGAGACCCATTGCGATACCAGCGGTTGGCTTCGAAAGCGGAACGCCAGCGTCCATCATTGCCAAGCTACCGCCACAGACTGAAGCCATCGAGCTCGAGCCGTTCGACTCAAGCGTATCGCTGACAACACGTACCGTGTACGGGAACTCGTCTGGAAGACTTGGAAGAACCGAAGTCAACGCGCGCTCTGCAAGGAAACCGTGACCGATTTCACGTCGCGACGTACCGCGCATTGGGCGCGCTTCACCAACCGAGAACGGTGGGAAGTTGTAGTGCAACATGAAGTTCTTGGTCTCGTCGCCTTCCAGCGTGTCCATACGCTGAGCTTCCTTCTCAGGAGCAAGCGTGCAGGTCACGAGGCATTGCGTCTCACCACGAGTGAAGAGAGCCGAACCGTGTGCACGTGGCAAAAGGCCGGTCTCGATCGTGATTTGGCGAATGTCGTCCCATTTACGACCGTCAAGGCGGGTGCCTTTGATGGTCATGTCGCGAACAAGCTTCTTCTTAAGGTCGCCGTAGGCTTCCTTAATCGCGTCTGCGCTCTCTGGGTCGTTTTCGTCAACAAGAGCTTCAACAACCTCTTTCTTGAGCGCGTCGATCGCTGCGTAGCGCTCGTGCTTCTCAGGAACCGTAACGGCTGCAGTGAGCTGCTTCTTGAACTTCTTCTCGATGGCCTTGAGGTAGGTATCGTCCTTCTCTTCAGGGACGAATTCCATCTTCTCTTTGCCAACCGCCTCAGCGAGACGAAGCTGAGCCTTCAGGATTTCCTGTACCGACTCCTGACCGAATTCGAGAGCATCAATCATGATGTCCTCAGGCACTTCGTCGCCTTCACCTTCAACCATCACGATGGCCGTTGGTGTCACCGCCATCACGATGTCCATCTCGGAGCGCTCACGCTCTTCGAAAGTCGGGTTAGCGATGAATTCACCGTCAACACGACCAACGCGAACACCAGCGACAGGACCCGCGAACGGGATGTTGCTGATCATCAAAGCTGCCGAGCAGCCGGTGATTGCGTGAACGTCGGTGTCGTTGATGCGGTCCGCCGAGATAACCCAAGCGATCAGCTGAGTCTCGTTCTTGAACCCGTCAGGGAACAATGGACGGCAAGGACGGTCGATCAAACGCGACGTCAGCGTGGCCTTAGGACCAGGACGAGCTTCGCGTTTGAAGTAGCCTCCCGGGATTACGCCAGCAGCGTAGAAGTTCTCGCGATAGTCACAGACCAGCGGGAAGAATGGGAGGGGTCGCACGCCACCAGCGGTAGCGGTGCAAAGTACTTGTGAATCTCCGAACTGGACGACGACTGAGCCGCCGGCTTGTCGGGCCATGCGTCCGGTTTCGATGACCAACTCGCGGTCACCTACACGGGCGCCTTCTCTAACGATAGCCATGTTTCTCCTCTAAGATTTGCTATCAAGCGGCCCGTCTAAGTTCGATTGAACCCCCACCGCGCCCAACGCTAATGGGGTCGGATGGAGTGGGGGTTAAACCAACAGGTTTTGACGAACCGCAACTACAGTGCCTCTTCCAACAACGGTCGAGGCTCAAAAAATTCTCAAACAAATAAACCCCCGGTTTCGCGGGGGTTTGCAGAACTTACTTACGAAGTCCAAGTTCCTTAATCAGTTCGCGATAGCGTTGAACGTCTTTGTTGCGAAGATACGCAAGGAGACGTCGGCGCGAACCGACCAGTTTCAGCAAGCCACGACGTGAGTGGTGGTCATGCTTGTGGGACGAAAAGTGGTCCTGAAGCTGGTTGATGCGTGCGGTCAGCAACGCAATCTGAACTTCCGGGCTGCCGGTATCACCGTCGCCACGGGAAAATTTCGCGATAATTTCTGCTTTCTCATCTTGGTGCAAAGCCATGGGGTAACTCCATATATTCATTAATGTTTCAGTGCCAAAAACCCACCCATGGAGAGAATTTGGCGTCGATGAGTTCGCGCGGACCCTAAAGGTCTACACCCCAAAAGTCAAGTTCAGACGATGTCTACAACGGGTTGATTTCCCCAAGCTGCTTGGCGAACTCCAATGGATCGCTTGTCGGGAGCTTGCAGACCGAGTTCCGACAGACATACGCGGTGGGTTGCCCTTTCCTCGCCTTCTTGGCTTTTGCCCATGGCACGCTCGTGGAGAGGTGATCGACTCCCGCCTCCGGTACGGTCACATGCACGAGGTTTGGGTAGTATTTCTGCGAGATCACGGGTGTCAGCGCGTCTTCGGAACCATCAGGCAATACCACGACAACCTCCTTCGCGAGGTCCTGACGAAAATCGAGAGCAACCATCATCATCGGCATTTGCCCACCACCACGGTTGAGAACGTCTCCAAATCCTTCAAAGAGAGACTTCAAACGCGAGTCATAGTCATCATCAAGCGTGGCCTTGTGCAGTCGCGCCAGGCTGTACGCACCGTACGAGTTCGGCGACGGAATGGCGCCATCAAATGCCGGCCTTGTACGGGCCAACAGCGATTCTGATGCACCTGTTCCGGTGCGGAAATAACCACCGCGTTGATCCCAAAAACGAGTATCCAACGTTTTCTGCAGGCCTTTGGCCGCTTCCAGCCACCTCGTATCCCCAGATAACTGAAAAAGCTCGATGAGGCCTGAAATGACAAATACGTAGTCATCCGAGAATCCAACCGGTCCTGCCTCGCCGCCAGTGCGGCTGCGCAAAAGTAGCCCATCTTGCATGAATTCGCTGGTCAGCAGCGCCCCTAGCTTCAATGCAGCATCGCGCCAGGTCTGCTCGCCAAACACAAAAGCTGCGCGAGAAAGCGCTTCCAACGCCAATCCGTTCCATCCCGAAATCAGCTTCGTGTCGACGTGCGGGTACTCGCGTTTCTGACGCGCCGACAGAAGCTTGGTTTGCGCGCTTGCGCGGAGTTCGGAAAAGGTTGTGGCGTCCAACTGGTCTTTGTTTTTGGCTACACGCAGAACCGTTCGTCCTTCGAAATTTTGAACGCCTAGTCCCCAATGAGCCTCCGCAAACGCCAGCTCTTCAGGCGTAAGTACTGTCGCAGCTTCTTCTTTGGTCCATGTGAAGTAGGTGCCTTCCTCGCCCTCCCCTTGCGCATCGCTCGCGGCCCAGAATGCCCCGGTCGGGTCCTGCATCTCTCGCAGCAGGTACGTGAGCGTCTCGTAGACAACGCGCTTGTAGACTGGGTTGCGGGTGGCAAGCCACGCATCAGTGTAGACGAGGACGAGTTGGGCGTTGTCGTAGAGCATCTTCTCGAAATGTGGGACCGTCCAATTACGGTCGACCGTATAGCGATGGAAACCCCCGCCAATCTGGTCATAGATTCCGCCGGCCGCCATCTCGTCTAGCGTCTTGAACACCATTTTTCGCGCGACATCCGGTTTCTTCGCGCGATTCTGGAAACGCAAGAGCAGCCGCAATCGCGACGGCATTGGGAATTTATTGCGGGCGCCCCATCCACCGCTCGAATCATCAAATGCCCGTGAATACTGTTCAACCGCGCGATGTAACGACGCAATGGGGTTACGAATCTGGCCCGTTTTCGCTGCCTCCAACTCTGCTCGCAGCTGTTTAGACAAGGCCTCGCCCTTTGCCGCAATGGCTTCCGGTGAGGTCTGATACTCCGCTGCCAATTCCTTCAGCAAATCCAGAAATCCCTTCTTTGCGCCCCGATCACCGGCACGCGCAGGAAAATACGTGCCCCCCATAAACGGCGCGCCTTCTGGAGTCAGCCAAACGGTTGTTGGCCACCCCGCCGACCCACTCATCGCTCGCACCGCAGACATGTAGATTTCGTCGATATCGGGACGTTCTTCGCGGTCGACCTTGATGGCGATGTAATTGGCATTCATGAAGGTCGCGATTTCCACGTCCTCGAAGCTCTCGTGCTCCATGACGTGGCACCAATGGCAGGTTGAATACCCGATGCTAAGCAGGATGGGCCGATTCAGCTGTTTCGCCTTCGCGAAGGCAGCATCGCCCCATGGGTGCCAATCAACCGGATTAAACGCATGTTGTCGCAGGTAAGGGCTGGACTCCAAGATCAACCGATTGGTGTACGACGGTTGGCCGTCATCACCTTTGTGCCTGGTACGAAGCTCCAACCCCCCAGCCATCGCGGATTCGCGTTGTGTATCGATTTTGGACAGCAAATCCTTCGACATCGACGGCGCGCCCGGGAGCCCGGATTCCACACCTTCTTCTTGCGCAGGCACGTCAGCAGAAGGCCGAGCGCTGTCGCAACTAAGAAGTAGGATGGCACAAATGCAGACAAGAAATCGCATAGGCCTGATGTATCAGATTTGAGGAGTTACGGCAGTGGAAGAACGCGCTGAAGATAACGCATGTTCTTGTCGCTGAACTTCGCAGGCCCAAAGCCATCGAGCTCAGCCCGCTCCTCAAAAGGACGATCAGAACCGGCATCCATGATGAGCGAATCGCCAGGTGGATCATTGTGGAAACGCTCGTCGAAGCCCGCGACGCTCTCAGGGAAATGCGCGAGTCCTAGCGAATGCCCAATCTCGTGGGAGGCTGTGTGTCCGGTGAGATTTCCAATCAACTCAATCGCCGTGCGAACTGCCGCGGCGCGAGAGCCTTCGAGTTCATCAGGCTCAACGGGACGACCGCCCAATGCGGGCATGAAGGGTCCAAGATAGGCGTCAAATGACTCAGACGTCCCGAAGTTGTCCGGAAACAGTGTTGGGCTAAATGCGATGAATGACTCGATGAAAACACCGCCGTACGGCAGGTATCCCGCAGTCTGAGAATGCCGATTCACGCCCCCGAGATAGTCTGCCAGGTACAGATTGCCGATGTCTTTACCGCCATCGTTGAACGAGTTGTCATATCCAAAGTTCAGCAGACCGCTTGGGTCAGGACCACCAATCTCGATGGTGGTGTAGTCAATGAAATCACCGGGTGGCGAATCGCGAAACTCCACGTGGGTGCCCGTATAGTCGCGGCTCAACACGTAGTGGACACGGTCTCGGACCTCTTGTTCTACGTTCTGGAGTCCATACTGCGTGAGGGCCTTCGAGAAGCCCGGAAGATATCGCAGATACACAATCTGTTTCGTCGGAAGGACCCGGAAGGTGCCGGTCCAAGACTCACCGACCTGCTCTGTCTGTGCGTCAAACAGCACAGGCGTGATGCTACCTGAAAATCTGCCCGGTGCTGCGCCGAGCCCAGTCAGACTGCCATTCTCTGTAATCTCGTACCAAACGTCTTGTTCAATCGTAGACTCGGAAACCACACGGAAAGGAACCTTCACAAACGCGCTCGCGCCTTGGAATGTCTGCGTTGGCAACTCCGGGTCGTCGAAATCGAATGTGCCTTCAAACAGCATGTACATGCCAACTTCCAGGTTCGAATCGGTAGGCACAAAGCCGCGCCCAAACACAGAAATCTTCTGACCGCGGCTTCCTCCATCGGGCGTCAGTGTCTCAATTCGCGTTTGCTTCAAGGTGACCGCAAAGTCGTGTGTCGTCCCTTCGAACGTCTCGCCGGTATTCAGCTCGCTCTCGAACCGAATTCGCCCATCAAACTCACCGAGCCGCACGCCGAAGACCGCCGGGCTAATCGGCAGGAAACCGGTTGTCCGAGTGTCGAAATCGACTGGAATTCGGGCGTTGTTCACCGGGCGCGATGAACCATCCTCGTAAGTCATGGACCCAGATTCGACCACCGCCCACGTTGTGCCCTCTTCCGGTCGCAAAAAACCGCTGCCTTCGATTGGGACAAGCTCATTGACGTATGCATCCAGATTGGTGGGGACCGTCGTCATCTCAGGAGGGAACTCCGATTGAAACTTCAGGTCGACGCCGTTGATGTACGAGCGGCCAAAGGTGCCAATCTGATCATCAAGTTCGATTCGGATGTTCCCAGTAAAATCGATCGTGGGATCTGGCCCCAGATTCTGCCACAGGCCGTCGAACACCCGCACACGCACAACCAGGTCGCCCCCTTCCTCCAGGCGACTGACGGGCACGTAGTACTCATCTTTGAAGAGCACCCCGCCACCGATATCGCCCGAGAAGCTGACAAGTGCGCCGGTCGACTCTCGGTTGGAAGTATTGAGGACCTGAAACTGCAGAATCGACGACGGAACGACCAATTCCTGCGCAAACATCGCCGAGTATTCGACGACTTTTCGGGTCTGCCGGTCTTCGTTGTCTGCCTCCGCACAGCCCGCAGCCAGGAGCGCTGCGAGTAAGATGAACGCTGCTCGTCTCACGGTTCTGGAAGAATCTCGAGAAGGTAGTCCATGTTGCGCTGGTTGAACTTCGCTGGCCCCAAGCCATTGATTTCGGCTCGTTCTTCGAACGGGCGCTCACCACCTGAATCCATAATCGCATTGTCGCCAGGCAGTCGGTTGTGGAACGCCTCACCAGGTCGTACGCGGTCTGCAGGATAGAATGCCAATCCCAACGAGTGGCCGATTTCATGCGAGACCGTGTTTCCAACGACGCTGCCAACCATGTTCACAGCCTCTTGAATCTGATCCGCACGTGGTCCAGATGGCCATTCGGTGCCGCGAACCGGCTTCCCGTCCAATGCCGGCATGAACGGCCCCAGAATGCGGTCGAACTCTTCAGATGCATCTTCGTTTTCAGGAGTCAGGCGCTTGCTGAAGTAGTCGAACGACTCGATGAAGACCCCGCCGTAGGGCGTATCAAATTGGTCCGCGCTGTTTGCGTTCACACCGCCCAGATAGTCACCAAGGAAGACGTTATCCGTGTCTTTGCACTTCTGCGACTGCACGTTGCAGGTGTTGTCGTAACCGAATTTATTGCCGCCCGTTGGGTCGGGACCGCCAATCTCAATCGTGGCGTAATCCAAGAACTCGGTCGGCTGCACATCGACAAATTCGACATGAACGCCCTCGTAGTCCCGGTTAACGACCTCTTTGATACGTCGGCGAACTTCGAACTCCACGTTCTGAATGCCGTACTTCTCGAGCGCTTTTGAAAACGCCGGCAAGTACTTCAGGAACACCACCTGTTTGTCGGGCAGGATGCGGAATGTGGTCGGCACTGGCAATCCAGTCTGCTCGCCGTATTGGTCGAAGAGCACTGGCGTGATGGTCCCCGAAAAGACCCCGGGTTCCGCGCCCAATCCGTACAGCTCCAAATCCTGAATCTCATACCAAACGGCCATTTCGGCCCGCTCTTCGTCCAACACACGGTCAGGCGCACGGACGATGACGTTCTCGCCGGTAAGGTCCAGAGCACCGCCTCGGTCGTAGGCGAGTTCACCATTGAACTCGAGCAACATGCCGTAGCCGCCCTCATCACTCGTCGGGATGAAGCCGCGGCCATTCATCGTAATCTTCTGCCCCCGCGAACCCGCATCGGGCGTAATCGACCCCAAGAACGACTCCTGCAGCGTGACGTCAAACGCAGCCTGGCTGTTACCGGCAAACTTCTGTCCGTTTCGAAGCTCCGTCTCAAACGTCAACGAGCCCGTGAAATCGGCCAATTGAACGCCAAACACGCCCGCATCAATGGGAAAAAACGCGTTCTGTCGGTCATCAAAAATCAGGGCGACCTTTTCGTTCGTCAGGTCACGTTCACCCAGCGTCGTGTCCGTGTACGTCAACGTGCCCGTGACGATAGCCCAGGTCGTTCCCTCTTCTGGACGCACAAAATTCTCGCCGGTCACACCGATGTGTTGGTTCACAAAATACAGGCCTGAAGCCACGTTTCCCACGTTTGGCGTGACGTCCGATTGAAACTGCAACTCTTGGTCGCCCAAGGAACCCTGGGCCAGGACGCCAATCTCGTCGGTCAAACGAATCGAAATCGTACCGATGAAGACGGCATTGGGGGACGGATCGATTTCAGCCCATACCTGAGCGTCCACGGGAACTTCAACGATGATATTGCCCTGGTCGCCTTCACGGCCTGGCTCATCAACAAACGTCACGATGTCCACGTCTGCGCCCGTTCCCGAACGCCCCGTGAAGGTCACCTCAGCCGCTTGGGCAACGATGCGCTCCGTGCCCAACAATCGGAACGACAGCACCGATGTCGGGTACACGACATCCTGCTCAAACTCGACGATGAGGTCGAGCGAGACGCGGTCTGTCTGATTATTCGATGTATTTTCTGCTTCCGACGCGCACCCAGTCGCGAGCGCGACGAGGACAAACATCAGGAAGACCATGGGGTTTCGCATGTTTTCCACTTTGGTAACTACCTCCCCAAAACAATCCTGAATTGTCCGACTAAGGTCAAGCGTCGCCGGATGTTATGAACGGTTGCCGCCGCGACCGCCACTGCGTCCGCCGCCTTTGTTGCCGCCACTGCGACCTCCGCGTCCACCGCCGCGTCCGCCTTTGCGATCGTCACGACGTCCACCTTTGCTGCCGCCGCGACCGCCGCTGCGTCCGCCACGATCTCCTCGATCGTCGCGCCGTGGGCGAGGTTTTGGCTTGGGCGAGTTGCCAAGTTGGACTGCCCAGCAACGACCGCCGAGCAGTGCTTCGACAAGGTCTTCTTGCTTGGTCAGCTTGGATTCGAAGAACGTCCCGTAGCGACCAAGCGCGGCGGCGTCTCCGCTCGGATCCGTTCCACCAACAGTAGGCACGTTCATGAATGCCGCAGCTTCAATTGCAAAGTCGCACTGAAGTTGTTTTGCACGCGTGTTGAAGACTTCAACCGCACAGATTCCATCCATGCGGAAGATGTTGTCGCCCATATTGTGTGGGATCGACAGGTCGTATGGCCGTGCCGCCACGACAACGCCACCGATTTCCTGGAACATCGAGATAACGACCTCGGCTGGAGGTGTGGTCACCTCCGTCACCCGGCGCCATTCTTCGGCCAGATAGAAATCGTCAATCGACGGAGCAAACCCCAAGAGGATTCCGCGCGTCGTTGGAATCTCAACACCAATGAATCCCTGAATCTTGTGCTTTTTGCAGGCTGCCAGCGCTTCCTTGCAGTGCGCCGTCGACAACGTTTCGCAGAACGCAACGCCGTCAAAACCGGCATCGGCTGCGTTCTTTGCAATCTGGTCTGCGGAAAACTTGGTACCTGGGCTGCGAGACGATTTCGCGTGAATATCAATTAGCATCTAAACAATCTCTTTTTCCGGCGTGTCGTCAGGGTGTGATGTCGATGACATCATCTTCAATCGTGTTCTTCGTGCCGGGGTAACTCATATCTACAACGGTAAACGACGGCTTCTCTAACATCTTTACGAAACGTTTTCGAGCTAGATTACGCACAGGTGCGCGAGTTGCTGGAATCAGGAACAACATTCCAGCGAAGTCCGTCAAAACACCTGGAGTGATGAGAAGCGTGCATGCGATTAGAATCAGAAGCCCATCCAACAGACTGTCGCCAGGCAACTGGCCTGACGCAAGGTCGTCCTTGATGGCTTTCCAAGCCGCCAAACCTTGCCGCTTTCCAAGCCATGCGCCGACAGCACCGGTGAGCACCACGATCGCGATCGTAGGAATCACTCCAATCTGCTGACCCAATGGAATGAGCAAAAGCAGCTCAATGAGTGGGATAATCGTAAAGGCTAAGAATAGTTTGGCGATCACTTGTGTCCTCCGGACTTCATCGCGGCAAACCTACGGGCATCATCCGCGAATTCAAGTGATAGAGATGCAATCGCGCGAAAAACACTACTTCGGTTCGATAACTTCGATCCCGTTCATGTACTTTCGAAGCGCCTCAGGCACCGTCACGCTGCCATCTTCGTTCTGATAGTACTCAAGCAGCGGAATGAGAATCCGCGGACTTGCGACCATCGTGTTGTTCAACGTGTAGCAGTGCTGAATTTTGCCATTCTCGTCGCGGTAGCGAATCGCGGAGCGACGCGCCTGGTACTCATAAAGCGAAGAGCAGGAGTGCGTTTCGAAATACCCATCGCGCGATGGCATCCAGGTTTCCACTTCGTGCTTCAGGACCTGACCCAAACCAATCTCGCCCGTGCATGCTAGAGCAACACGGTATGGCAACTTGAGGCGCTGCATCAACGTCTCAGCATTGCCAAGGATGAACTCATGGTGAGAGCGAGACTCTTCAGGGTCCGCCTTGCAGATGACCACCTGTTCGACCTTCGTAAACTGGTGCACGCGGTAGACGCCACGCGTGTCCCGCCCTGCACTTCCAGCCTCACGACGGAAACATGACGAGTGGCCAGCAACTCGAATTGGCAGATCAGCCTCTTCGAAAATCTGGTCCCGATGCATCGAAACAAGGAACACTTCGCTGGTCCCAACCAAGAACTTGTCGTCTTTCGTCAGGTTGTAGGTGTCCTCTTGTCCGTACGGGAAGAAACCGGTCCCCGTCATGGCGTTTTCGTTCACCATGAGTGGCCCAAGAATCATCTCGAAGCCGTTCTCGACCAGAATATCTGCCGCCAAGCGCGTGACCGCCATTTCCAGAAGTGCACCGGCACCGCGCAACAGATACGAGCGAGCACCAGCAAACTTAATGGCGTTGTCCTTGTCGATGATGCCCAGCAAGTTACCCAGCTCTTCGTGATCTTTCGGCGTGAAGTTGAACTCACGCTTCTCACCAACGTACCGGAGCACCTTGTTGTCCTCGTCTGTCTCGCCGATCGGAACTTCCGGAAGCGCGACATTCGGAACCATGAGCATGAGCGCTTCATACTCATCCTTAATGGTCTCAAGCTCTTCTTCGATTTCCTGAACCCGAGCTTTCAGCGTCTTTCCTTCCTCGATAAGTGCGGGACGGTCTTCGTTACTCGCCTTCGGGATAGATGCTGCGACTTCGTTTCGTCGGGAGCGGACCTGCTCGGTTTCATGAATGAGGTTTCGGCGGGATTCGTCGAGCTCCAGCAAGCGATCGATGTCGACATCGAACATCTTGTCTTTGGCTCCCTTCTTCACCAGCTCTGCATTGTCACGAATGAACTTGATATCAAGCATGTCACTACTCCGATTCAACGGCGCAATATGCGCTCCAAGGCGCGTTTAACACATGCTCGCGCGCGTTTACAGACCTGAAATAAAAAGGCCGACCTCGAAATCGAGGTCGGCCTTGGAATCTCTAGACTTCCGAGATTACGGCGTCAGCAAGTTGGATGGCGCATTCGCGCTCAATTTGTAGAGTCCGTACGGACCTGCCGCCATGTAGAGGTCACCACCAACAAGCTCAACATTCTGAGCCCATCCACGCATTGGGTAGTATGCGTGCGCGGTTGGGTTCGCACGGTCACTGGTCTTCATGACCAGAACACCGCCAGGAACCGTGAACAATGCACGACCTGCGATGGCACCCTGAAGGTTCGCCCAGTCGTCGATATCGGTCTGGGAGATCTTCGCGAAGTTGTTGCTAGCCGCATCCAAGATGGACAAGCGAACCGTGCGGTCCCACTCGTCGTAGTTGTATCGACCGTAGGTCTCACGGTTCACGAGGTATGCCTCGCGATGCGTGACCAAAGCCGACCCTGCGCCATCCAGAATGACCTGGTTGACATCTTGGTCGACGAAGCGCTGAACGCCGCGCAGGAACGCGCGATTATTGCGGATCTGCAGCTTGTTCAGGCTGGTCTCGATGATGTTCTGACCGTAGAGCAGGTCACGGGTTACGACGGTGGTTCCATCAACATCCAGAAGCGTTCCTGGGATGTTGATCTGTGGTCCCATCGAAGCCGTCGAGCTCAAGTCCAGCTCCTGCATGTAGTAGGCAACAAATGGACGAGAGTCGCCTGCCACGCGGACTGGCTTCTTGAACGAAACGAACAGCGAATCACCCTTCGGAAGCAGGCCAGACGCCTCTTCGTCGGTCGCCATGTCGATGACCGTCTTGGCACCCAGCGAATCGCCGCTCACGTCGATGATGTGGAATGAGTACCACTGCCAGCCGCGATATTGCTCGTTCTCGTAAACTTCGGTCTCCGTCGCGACCGTCGATGGTTCGACCTTCGTGCAGTCACGCTCGCCGTCCGCATCTTGCGTGCAGGAGTAGATTTCGCCTGAGCAGTATTCAGCTTCTTTTGTTCCGTCCAAGCGGGTCAGCTGGCTGCATGAGATACCACCTTCGATGTACGAGCATGCCTTGTAGCCACCATTTTGCTGGTCGTAGCACTGCTCCCATCGGCGCTCGTTGTAGACCGGTCGGGTGTACTTCTGCGTGCGCGTACCGACGAGTTCTTGCTCGTAGTGCATTTCAGGAACGACCAACTTATCGCCAACGCCCATTGCAGCGTTGTTGTAGTAGCCACCCCAGTAGTAGGAGCAATCGAAGCAGTCATCCCAGTAGTAGTAGCCGTAGCTACGCAGTGGGAGCTCATACGTTTCGTTTCCTTTTGGCACGGGCATACCCGGATTCGACAGGTCCCAAACGGTGACTTCGGTCTCGAAGTCGTCGTAGTTCTGCGTCGTTGGGCGCGTGTCCGTGATGACCAATCGGTCGCCGACCTGCGTGATCGACGCGTTGGTTGGCACCGGAATCGTCGCGAGCGTAGGTGCTTTGTCTGGATCGAGACTCAGGTCGAAGACTTCCAGGTCGTCCATCGGGTCTGATCCCGAGGATGGACGCCACCACCAGTAATATCCCTGGCGATCATGACGGCGCAGACCGTAGTTTCCGAAGGCCATGATGTCCGTGTACGAGGTCGCCAACTCGACGCTTCCCAGCTTCGCTGGAGAGTCAGGGTTGGTCGTGTTGTAGAAGCTGAGTTCCATTTCACTGAGGTTACCTGTCGTGTTGTCCGCGAGGTCAGCGACGAAGCTACGACGAACCTGCGTATCATGGCTCATCGTGCCGCGACGCGTCAGGGTCGAGTTCGAGAACGTGAAGATCTGAACCGCTGAAATGTAGTCTTTGTTCACGTCATCCCAACCACTGTAGGGAAGCAGAACGAGGCCGGTCTCAATCGTACCGTCAGCAGCCATGACGTTGGTGCCTTTCTCAAGGACCGTGAACGCTCGGTCATCCCAGCTTGCTTCGCTCCAGCTGCTGTTCAGCTCAACTTCTTCGCGTGCAATCAGCGGCGAAGGGTTCGTCAGGTCGGTCACGTCGTACAAGCTGACAGCCATCGTGTTGCCGCCGTTCTCGTCGTTCTTCCCGATGCCAACCAAGCGGGTTTGCTGCGCCACAGGCCGGAAGTAGTCATTCCAACCCGAGACGATGAACTCGCTCTTCTCGGTGATTTGGCCAGTGTTCGTGATTTCAAATGCGTGGAATGGGTCGACGCGTCGGTACGTCACGAAGAACGCCGACTCGCCCATGAACAACGTCGCGAAGAGGTCTTCATTGTCGCCAAACGTCGCCGAATCGATCGGCGTCAGATTATTGATATTCGTCGCGTCGAACGTCTCGACATGATTGGTGTTGGTTGCGCTGCTCCAGCTGTTGCCAGAAACCACGCGCAGGATGTCGTTGTGGACATCCATATTATACTTGTTGTTCACGTACCCTTGGACGCGAACGGAAGCGCCTTCGACCATCGTTCCATTTGGATCGGTGATGTCGATGACGGATACGTCGCTGCCGTGCTGGTTGTTTCCGTTCCAGTTGTGGCGCGCGACAAGCAGACGCTCAGGCGTTGCTTGAATGTCGGTCACGTAACCACCGAGGTTGATCTCGGTCTTGGCGTCGAGCTTTCCGAGGCTCGAAACGCTGAAGCTCTTAACTTTGGTTTCCTGACCCGAGTCGTTCCAGTTTTGGGCGACGACAAAGAGCGCTTCTTTATCGTTTCCGCGGGTAAGACGGCTGCTGCGAATCCAGCCTGGAACCTGTGCGCGACCCGTAACCTTGGGTAGCGCTGGGTTCGAGATATCCACAACCATCACGAGACCGCCGTAATACGAGTCGGCCAGGATATCCGAGCGCGAGCCGTAGTAGCCTTGCCAGTTGTTCAAGAGCATGAAGACGCGCGTCCCGACCTGATACATCTCGACCGGCGTACCGGAGACCTGCACGTTCCCAACAATCTCAGGCGAGGTTGCGTCCGAGAAGTCGATGATCTGTAACCCGCGATAGGTGTTCAGGTTGAGGACGTGGCCCGTCGTGGTAACGCGATAGATATCGCCCTCTTCCACCGTGCGATCGTCCGCGCCATCAGCGTCTGCGCCAAATTCGTCATTGGCTGCGGGTTCTGCATTGTTTGCGTTATTGCCGTCCGTGTTCTCCCGCGTCGCCTGGCCTTCATAGCCATCCGCGGAAACGAACGATGATGCGCCAAGCTTGGCGGTTTCCTGTGGTGTATTGTCGATCGTGGGGAGCGTCTTGTTGCTGTCCCCTTCATCGCCACCACATGCTGCGAGCATCAGGCTTGCCGCCATAATGACTACGTAGTTTCGTTTCCAACTCATGTGAATTGCCTCTCTTAATCCATCTAACTAACTGACCGCGGTTAGATAGAGCAAAGGCGATGCCAACAACCCCACAAGCGACGTTAACCATATTATTCCAGCAACTTACACCAATCACCCCTCATCGCATTCTTCAGAAATTTGAG
>JAUIBR010000039.1 GCA_030427705.1 bacterium
TACGGTAATCATCGCACTATTCGCGACAATCATTGGATGCGGCGGCCCGACACCGCAGACGAAGAAGAGTGTCGACGACGACCCGCTCAATCGTGAGGTAGACAAGGAGGCAGCGACCGCGCTTCTTGAAGAGGCCGATTCGCTGGTTCAGAAGACACCGGTGGCCGCAGCTCAAGTTCAACGCCTTGAACTGCCAGAAACGCCCGAGCATCCGAGCCGCGATATCGACGGCGAGTCGAAAAAGGACTGGAAGGGCATCAAGTCCCGCGCATTCAAGTCCAGGAACTCGCTCCAGGAAGGCGATTCCTATTGGCGCGGCGCGAATGACGCATCGTTCAAAGTGTCGTTCGATTCGGACGCTGGCTTCGTTTACCTCTTGATCGAGGTGCGCGATGACAAGGTCATCGACGAAGTGGACGGTGAGGTCTCGGACGGAATCGTCCTCACGCTGCGTGACCCGAACTTGGATTCCTTTGCCAAGCTAATGCCCGAAGGCGCCAAGGTCGTGGACCAAATCAAGGCCGAGACGAAGCTTCTGTTTCTTCCCGATGGGCGTTTTCGGCGATGGGAAAGCGATCGACCACTTCCTGATGAAATGGGCATTTTCAGCGTCACCAAGAACAAGCGGGGATACACACTAGAGCTCGCCCTTCAACTCGAAGCGTTCGAGCAGGTTTCGGCAATTCCGATGTATGACATCGCGTTCCGTGTTGAGCAGCTCGATGGGGATGAACCTGACCGCCCTGGATACCAGACCGTCATGTCGATGTTCCCCGAAACGGACACGGACGACGCGCGATTTGCGTTGGTGGACACCGGTGGCGTGCTCCCGCACTACAGCGTCGCGAAGATTCCACCGCGCAAAAACGCGATTGGCGCCTGGCGCGTCACGGAAGAGAACAACTGGATGTTTAACTCGTTCGAAGCCATTCCTGAGTATTGGGCGACGATCGAAGACCGAAAAGCGTTTGAGGAGGCCATCAAGAAGATCGATGCGTTCGACTCCGTCTGTAAGTCGTCCAAAAAGGAGCTGCAACTGATTGAGGCGTACCAGAGCCGCGGTGGTCAGCAGCGGGTCGGCCTGATTATGTGCGGCGACCGGACACGCGGTACGGCAAAGCGCGAGGTCTGTCCGGCTGAAGCAACGACCGAGGTCATCTGGACGGTGATGAAACCCGACGGGGATGGATGGCGCGTCGTGCGCGCTGAAAATGTGTTTGGGAAGAAGCTCGAGCAATGTGCCTGGAAGGGGATTGAGGACAAGCCGTTTGTGACTCGCCTCTCACTCTTTCCATTGGATATGCAGGACCCGAACATGTGGGCGGTTGGTTGGACGATTCGCACGGACGACGGTGACCTTCGCGAAGACATCAACGGCATTGCGATGCTGCATGGACAGCGACGTGACCCGCGCATCGGGACCGCCCTGACCCGCGAGATTCGTTCGACATCCGAGAAGCGCTCTCGTCTGACATCGAAGGTTTATCTGACGCCAGTCAACGATGATGAACACTTGGACCTGTGTCAGGTCGAAGACGTTGAGGAACAGTATTGTGATGGCGTCGATATCGGCTGCAAAACGATGGAGCACGGAAAGACCGTGTTAACGACGGTTCAGCTCTACAACCCGAAGATCAAAAAGTTTGAGCGGTACGAGATGTCGAAGCACAAGAACTGCACCGCCGCCTTCGACCTATCAAAAAGGGAAGGTTACATCTTGATGCAGACCCGCGGTCGCGTGGGTTTCCTTCCCTCTCCGGTCACAGAAGCCGAAAAATCGGACAAACTAGACCTTTTCTAGTCCAGATGGAGCAACCTTTACTCCAATTGGGGTAGGTTCACTCCACAAGTCTCCCATTCCAACTGAATACCCAGAACGGTCGTTCGTCCTTACGTTGTGAGGACTTGAGCGCGTTTTGATAGTTTTGGCACGTGTCGTGCTCTTAGGTAGTCCGAACTTAGAAAGTTGGATTTAGATCAAAGGAGACACGAAATGGATATGCGCAAGATTGCAGCTTTTCTGATGATTGGAGCCACGGCAGTGGCGTGCGGCGAAGACGCCAACAAAGACGGACTGGATATCGACCATCAGACGGCGAGCCAGGCTATCAGTTCAAACTCCCGAGCGATGGCTGAACGCGTCGTTAATGGCCTGGACGCGATCGATGAATCGCAGTTGCTGACGGACGCAATTGGGCTAATCGGCGAGGGTGAGACAGTTTGCGCAGGCGGCGTTGATGGGAGCGGTGCCGAGTTTGATACGGGCGAGTGCGAATCGACGTCGTTTGAACTCGATCCGGTCGAGATTGATGATGGAGCTGAAGAGCTGATCGGCGAGCTTGAGCGCCGCATCTTCAGTGCAGAGAACATTGAAACCCAATCGAGCAAGGCAATCACGTACCTGCTTCGTGGGGACGTCGTATGCGCGGATGGCGTGGACGTGGACCAAGAGTGTGCTGATATTGTCGATGCCCTCGAAGTTCGAATCTACGCATCGTCCCCAGACGACGGCGATATTGACCTCGCCCTGCAATTTGGTGCAGAGCGCCACACGCCTGTTCTCATTGAAATCCACCAAGACCGACTCGCAGCGGAAGTTGACCTGGGCGACGTGAAAGCAACCGTCAATCACTACGCAGCTGTGACCGGTGAAGACATCGAAATGCCAGACACCATGCGTGGCCGCGTTCGGGCAGAACTGCTGGCAGGTAGCGACACGATTGCAGCTCAGGTTTCGATCGTTCAGGCCGTTTTGGTCAGCGACGAGGATATCGAAGTCGCGCTCGGCGCGGCCGTCCCTGCTGCCCGCGTTGCAATCAACCCGGCCGCACGCGAAGTTGAAGCGCTTGTCGACCTCGACAGCATTCACGCGCGCTTCCCGGACACGAGCTACTCGTACAACACCGAGACTGGCGAAGAGACCGAGACGCGACACCTCTACGAACTCTTCGTCGCTGGGGTTTCTGCCGCGACAACGCTGAGCGTCGACGCAGATACGCTCACGGTCACCGAGATTTCCCTGGGTGATGAGACCTCTACGCTTCAGATCGACGGTGAGCAGGTCATCGGTGTCGACCTGAACGCTGCTGCCAATCGTGTGCTCTCCGCGACCATCGGATCAATTGACGACGGCGTGGATATCACCGTGGACCCTGAATTCGACCTTTCCATCTCGATGAACATGGCCGCAGCTGGCCTGGCATTCGAAGACGTCGAGCCATGGATGATGGATGACACCTTGTCCATCGTTCTGGACGGCGCCGCGCAACCCCGCGTCCTGATTGGCGATGATGGACTTCAGGTTGTGGATGGTTCGCTCTCGATTGAGCTTGAGAACGCTGGCTCGTCTATCTCAGCGAGCGCCGGTCAGTGCCTCAGCGGTGAAATCGACGATGCACCAAGTGTCGATGGAACTACGGAGTCGACCTCGTACGAAGACCCTGTTTCCGCCCTCGAACTGGTTGCCTGCAACTAGTCGACGACGCTGATGCGAACATCGGTCGGTGGCTTCACCGGCGAGTTCGCTCCGAAATACGCATCAAAGACTTCGATATCAACGGGACCCCTCAGTGGGTCCCGTCCTTTTTGGAGCAGCTCAAAGTTGTCTCCGCCCCCGGCCAGATAAGAATTCATGGTAACCCGGTACTCGGCTTCCAGGTCGATTGGTTTGCCGTTGAGTTTGACCGACCCCGGCACCACCTTCTTTCCCGGCTCAGCAGATCGGGACCACGTGTATTGGAATCCCTTCGAAACCAGCAGAATCCTGGGCCGTTTCTGGGTCCACTGTCGCTCCAAAATATCAAGGACCTCTTGGCCAGTGAACGTGAGCGTGACGACCCCGTTTGCGAATGGCTGTACCGAATGCGCTTCTTCGTACTTCACTTCGCCGGGTTTCTCGCTGCCCGATGGTTCATAGCGCAGGTCTCCCCGAACGCCGCCGGGGTTCATGAATGCGATTTGAGCGCCGCCTTTGTCCTTTGCGGCGGTCGCATCCAATTGCATGTCTGCGATTAGATTCCCCATCGGAGAATCCCCGCCTTCGGTCCGGTCTTCTTTGATGTCTTCAGTGATCTCGCCCACCACTCGGTTCATGAGTGGGCCGGCGACGAGCTCGTATTTGTCGATGATGGCTCGCACGTTTTCGTCAGCTGGACTGCGGTCGTCTACAACGAGGTTGGTAGCGGACCGTGCCACCACGTCTCCAGATTCCGGGGAAATCTTCAGGTCGATCTCTGTAATCAACTGGCCGTAGGCTTTCGCGCTGGTGACCAGCTTGCCGTCGATTTCGCAAACGTACGGTTGGTGCGTATGGCCTGAAACGATGGCATCCACAGCGTCATCGATTCCTTTTGTGATTTCGACGATGGGCCCCGAAATGCCCACACAACCGCTTGGGTTGCTGCGGTCTGCTGGCACGCCGCCTTCGTGAATTAAGACGACGATGGACTCGATGCCCTGGCTGCGTAGCTCACCTACGGCCTTGTTGATGGTCTCCACCTCATCCAAGAACTCCAGCCCTTCGCGGGCTTTGGGTTCCAGAATGTCTCCGGTTCCCTCAAGCGTCAGGCCGATGAAGCCAACTTTGATGCCGCCGAACTCCCGAATCTCGTATGCAGGAAAGACGGTCTTGCCGGTCTCCGTGATTACCACGTTCGCCGCTAGAAACGAGAACTTAGCACCAGCAAACTCGTCGCCATCCTGACAGCCATCAACTGGGTGACAGCCACCATTTGCGAGGCGTTTGAGCTCTTCGACGCCTTCGTCGAACTCGTGATTGCCAACGGCATTTATGGCGAGTTGAGACTCGTTCAACGTCTCGATGGCGGGTTCGTCATGGAACAGTGAAGAGAGCAGGGGACTTGCCCCGACCATGTCACCGGCACCTACGACAATCGTGTGGGGGTGATACTTCTGGATCTCTTTGATGCGTCGTGCGAGGTAATCGCCGCCCCCAGCTGAAACGCGCTTGCCGTCAACCTCCACCGAGCCAGACGGTCCTTTCACATGTCCATGGAAGTCGTTGATGGCCAGTACTTTGACCTCGATGTACTTCGCAGAGAGTTCGGGAGGTGGCGTGGGCGGCGGGTTCGTCGCGCAGGCTGCGAATCCCAACGTTAGAAATGGCAGTAATCGACGCATCTAAAATCCCAATCCGTCCCACGGAAGTTCGGATTCCATGGGCAGCGCAGTGGTTGCACCAAACTGCGTGCAGACGCGCGAACCCACATGGCAACCAAGCTCTAAAACACGCTGCCATTGCGAATCGTTCCAGGTATCCAAACACCGTCGAATGCCATCAGGGGTAAGCTCGCCCTCGGTCTCGAAGGTCGAGCGAATCAGCCCTGACGTCAGGCCGGCGAAGAAACCATCGCCGGCGCCGGTGGTGTCGACCACGTGGACTTTCGGCGCAGCGACGCTGGCTCTGAGGTCATCGCAGAATACGGTCGCGCCAGCGTCCGCGCGCGTGTAGACCATCGCTTTCACACCACGCGGCCGGCAAATTTCGTCGTAGACCTGTTGGGCGGACTTTCCCTTACCCAAAAACTCAAGCTCGTCATCGTTCACTTTGATGAGGTCAGCATACTCGAGGAGTTTCAGGACTTGGGTGTAGCAATCATCTAAGTCCGCCCACAGATGGAGGCGCACATTGGGGTCGAGGGCGATGAAGCGGCCAGATTCTTTGGCGACGCTCATCGCGTAATGTGTTGCTTCCCGACATGGTTCTTTGACCAGCAGGTTCGTGCCGGCAAGGATAATGGCTGAGCGCTTGATGACATCTGGTTTGATATCAGCCTTGGTCAAGGTGGTGTCTGCGCTGGGCTCTCGAAAGAACAGGAAACTTCTGTCGCCGTTTTCGTCCAATGTGACGAACGCAACACCAGTCTTGGCTTTGTCTGTGAAGTTTACGCCCTCGACATTGACGCCTTCGCGGTCGAGCTCGGCACGTAGGAATTGGCCGAACTCATCGACACCCACGTTGCACATGAGCCCCACATCATGGCCAAGTCGGGCTAATCCGACGGCGGCGTTCGCGGGCGCCCCACCAGTCTTTTTGCGGAAGAGTTCGACGTCTCGCAGCTTCCGACCGGGGTGGTCGGGCAAGAAGTCGACGATTGTTTCACCGTAGCTCAACACTTCGAGGAAGCCAGCCATGCGGTCTCCTAGAGAAACACCTGATCCAACAGTGCTCGGCTCTTTGGGCGACGGTCGAGCACTGTATCCAAACTTGCGTCAATCACGCGGCGCGCTTGTTCCAATGCGTCTGAGTCGGCGACCGAAGGGGGCGCACTGCCCGACGGGGCCGATGCAAATTGGAGCAGCTCCAGCGTGGGTTTAGACAGTACCCCGTAGCGTTCGCGATCGGTACGACAATCCGAGCAAACGAGGCCTTCGCCTGTGCGCGCACACCGCAGCTTCTCCATGTTTTGCCACGGTTTGAGGCATCTGTGGCAACCTTGAAGGCTGGGGGCATGTCCAACGAGCTGGAGGAGCGAAAGTTCCAGGTGAAGAAGCATCACTCTTAAAATGTCGACAGAGTCTTCAGCGTCGCAAATCAAGTGATAGCCCTGTCTAAGCAAGTTGTAGGGCTCTTCCGAGTCGTCCCCTTCTTTCGTACATTCGCGGACGAGTTCAGTGAAGTACGAGGCGATCGTGATCTTGTCGTAGCTGGTCTCGATTTGATGGAAGTCCGAGACGACCGTGGCGTCGTTCAGACGTGCGAGGTCGCTGTTTGGTTTGAAGGTGACGTTTGCGCGGATGGTGCGCATGGGAAGCAGCGCTCCGCCAAAGCGCTTGTTGCTCCGTTTTGCGCCGCGCGCCATCGCCGAGAATTTGCCCGTCTGCTCTCCGAGCAGCATGACGATGACATCATGGTCCCCATAATCGACCGTGCGAAGGACAAACGCGTCGGTCTCGATGGCCGATTTTGGGTTCACTGGCTTACGCGTGTTTAGGGGCGTAATCGTCGATCAGGCGCCCCACACCAGGCAGAGCGTCAACAACGTGCTTTTCTGCGCTGGGTCGAAGTTTCTCATAGGTCTTCTTGATGACCTTCTGCTCGGCGCGTTGGACTTTTTGGTCGGTAATGCCCAGAAGCGCTTCCGCGGCATCATCAAGGTGACTCTGAATATAGGTTTCGAACCAATCCGCATCATCGTCTTCGAGGAAGTTCTCGTAGATTGGGGAGAGAGCGTCACTGAAATCGTCGAGCAGTTTGTCGACCGCGAAGTCAATCATCTTCCCGCCATTTAGCTTTTTAACGACCTTATAGCCGCCTTTGAGCGCCGCTCCTGACAGCCCACTTTTGCTTGCGACTTCGTCGTCGATAAGATGCACGGCACCGTTGATCACTTCGTTGCGATCAACCTCTTCAAGTCTAGACTTTAGCACTGACATCGTTGCTCCATCCGTAGGTGTCAGAGGTTCTAGACGGTTTGTTCCTGCGGGACAAGGGGTTCGCTGTCGCTCACCGATTTGGTTCGCTGTCGCTCACCGATTTGGTTAACTGCGCGCGGCTTCGCCGTGCTCGTTGACAAGTCTGTAGTTCTTCAACTCCACGGACTAACGTCCGTTCCGTTTTGAACAACTACAGCCGTGTTCGCCTTTGGCTCACCGATTTGGTTCGCTGGCGCTTACCGATTTGGTTAACTGCGCGCGGCTTCGCCGTGCTCGTTGACAAGTCTGTACTTGTTCAACTCCACGGACTGACGTCCGTTCCGTTCCGAACAACTACAGCCGTGTTCGCTGGCGCTTACCGGTTTGGTTCGCTGTCGCTTACCGATTTGGTTAACTGCGCGCGGCTTCGCCGTGCTCGTTGACAAGTCTGTAGTTCTTCAACTCCACGGACTAACGTCCGTTCCGTTTTGAACAACTACAGCCGTGTTCGCGGGCGCTCAACTCAGCGCAGTGCGACGCCAGCACGAAGTGCGACGCCAGCCCGCAGGGCGACGCCAGCGAAGCGTTAAGGTTGATACGCCTCGAAATGTGTCTAAGATTGCGCCGCGCAATGCCGCATGATTTTTGGCCGAGCAACACGATGAGCGAAAACGAAGAACAATCGGGACCAGAAGTCCAAGCTGAACCAGCGGAAGACACCACACGTTGGGAATGGTGGGCGATCTTCGGTGTCGCGATTGCAATCGTTCAGTTGGCGATTTGGGGACTTGTTTTCCTGCGTACGGGGACACTCAGCGTTTATGCATACTCGGTTGCCCTACCGTTCGTGGCCTTTTTGACTTTGCCCGCAATGCTCCTGGGGTTGATTCGTGCGCTGTTTCGACCCCCGGCCATTCGGAAATCGCGCACCATTGGGTTCTTGGGACTCCTGCTTGCAGGGACCTTAGGTGCTGCGCATACAATTTCACCTCCGCTTTCAACTGAAGACTGGCAAAGCAAAGAACCATACCAGCTTCCATTCGAAGGCACGTGGATTACGCTTGCGGGCGGCGATCATCGTTCGACCAACTACCATGTCATCACCACCGCTTGGCGTTGGGCGTACGACTTCACCAAGGTCAAAGATGGCAAACGCCACCAGTTGGATGGCATCAAGAACGAGGACTTTTATTGTTTCGGCGAACCCATCTTGGCCCCAGTTTCGGGCGAAGTCGCAATTGTCGAAAACACAGTGCCGGACAATGCCGTTGGCGAAACCAATCAATCCAAGCCTCTCGGCAACTTCGTGGTTATCAAGGCCGCAGAGGGACACTACGTCTACCTCCAACATATGAAGTTTGAATCCGTGACCGTTCGCCCAGAAGACACCGTTAAACAAGGGCAGAAAATCGGGGAATGCGGCAATAGCGGATTCTCTTTACAACCTCACCTACACATCCACTCTCAAAACACCCGAGATTTTCCATATTCTGAGGGACTTCCCGTACGATTTACCAACTATCGGGTTGGCGATACCGTCATTGAGGCAGGCATGCCTGAAGGCCACGCAGAATGGACGGAAGATAAGGGGACCATCGTCCAACCAAATCGATGAGCGCCAGCAAACCACCCCCGGTGACCGAAGGGAACCAACTCGGTGAGCGCCAGCGAACCAACTCGGTGAGCGCCAGCGAACCAAACCGGTGAGCGCCAGCGAACCAAATCGGTGACCGAAGGGAACCAACTCGGTGAGCGCCAGCGAACCAACTCGGTGAGCGCCAGCGAACCAACTCGGTGAGCGCCAGCGAACCAAATCGGTGAGCACCAGCGAACCAAATCGGTGACCGAAGGGAACCAAATCGGTGACCGAAGGGAACCACCCCGGTGAGCGCCAGCGAACCAAATCGGTGAGCAAAGCGAACCAATCCTTGACAGCATTGCGGATTGGGGCAGAGAGTTCATTCAAGTTGCTGACGATTGAGAGGGAAAAATGTCTCGTGTTTTAACGAGTTTCGCCTTTATTGCGTTGATGATTTCGACGTCGCTGGTGCATGCACAAACGCCCGCGCCGACGAACTCCGACATCCCAACTGCCCTGCAACCGTGGGTCGGTTGGGTGTTGCATGACGTGCCAAACATCAACTGCCCGTATTCGATTGGCCAACGCCAATGCGAGTGGCCGGGTGATTTGAGCGTCAAGGTTTCCGAAGATGGTGCGACATTTGTCCTTCAGGTCTACGTCGACCGCGATTTGAAGGTGCGACTGCCCGGGAACCCCGAACTTTGGCCGCAATCCGTGCGTACGGACACTGCGCCGACGACGGTGGTGTCGGATGCGACGGGGCTCCCATACGCTCAGTTGACCCGCGGTACGCACACGATTCGTGGTGAGTTCGAATGGACTGAAGCACCAGAAATCATCCCGATTCCGCCGCTCGCCGGACGGATTCGTCTGCAAATTGGAAACAAAGCGATTCCGTTTCCGCGAGTGACCGACGGAAACCTCTATCTTGGTGACGCGTCAAGCGAAGAGGGCGAAGCCGATAGCCTGCGTGTCAGTGTGTATCGGCGTTTTGAAGACGGTGTGCCAATGCGCGTGACGACGCGATTGAAGCTGTCTGTCTCGGGTAAAGCACGTGAAGTCGATTTGGGAGCGATTCAGCTTCCCGGGTCTGTTCCTGTCGGGGTGGTCTCGGCGTTGCCAACCCGTGCCCCCAAAGATGGCCCGGTCAAAGTCTACGTACGGCCTGGAACACATTTCGTTGATATTTCGTCCGTCATCACGGCTTCGGTCACCGAAATCAAAGTGCCCAAGACGCCAACCCCAGCCTACGAACCCGACGAAGTTTGGGTCTGGCGCCCAGACGAGACCGTGCGGTCGGTGCAGAAGACGGGACTCGCCGGTGTCGACCCGGAGCGCACGACGTTGCCGGAAGACTGGCATGGTGACTCCACCTACTGGGCAAAGCAGGGCGAAGTTTGGACGTTCCAGGAAACGCGACGTGGGCTGCCAGAACGGCCCCCAAACCTGATCAATATCAATCGCGAGCTGTGGTTGGACCTTGATGGCACCGGCTACACCGTGCGTGACACGGTCACAGGGCAGATGAATCAAGGCTGGCGCCTTAATCACAGCGCTGGCGGCGAACTTGGCCGTGCCTCGCAGAACGGGCAAGATCTGTTCATCACCGAAGATCCAGCCACCAAGCTCAGTGGAATCGAGATCCGTGAGCGGCAGCTGAATGTCGGTGCCGAACTTCGGCTTCCCGACAATCGTGAATCGATTCGTATCGTGGGGTGGGAACACGATGTTCAGTCACTCAGCGCGACCTTAAATTTGCCTCCCGGTTGGACCCTGCTCGGTGGCGATGGCGTCGACAATATGCCGGGAACTTGGATCGATAGCTGGACGCTTTGGGATTTCTTTTTTGTTCTGATGGTGGCGCTCGCGATTGGAAAGTTGTTTGGATGGGGGTGGGTCCCCGTCACTGTTATCGCGCTGTGTCTGGCACACGGACACGGTGATGCGCCGAAGTGGATATGGATCCAGCTCATCGCAAGCCTCGCGCTTATCCGCGTTGTTCCACAGGGCATTTGGCGCAAGATCTTTGTCGCCTACCGATGGATAGCTGTGGGCGTCTTGGCAGTCATTCTGGCTCCGTATGCGCAACAGCAGGTTCGTGAGGCGATGCATCCGCAGGTTGGGGACTCAAACATCACCTTCCAGGCCGAACAATTTCCTCTGACAAACAGCGATATCGCACCCGCGGCGCCAATGGCGAAGCAAGAAGAGCCAATGGAGGAGTTGGCCGCTGCCGGAGAGGGATTTGCGGACTTCGAAGAAGACGGGCGGATGGAAACCGAGAAATCCCTCTTGGCCTCCCGCTCCATGTCGAAGCGACCCGCGAAGCTGCGCAAAAAGGGTGGCAAGATGGACAAAGATTGGTCCGGCTACCAGATGCAGCAGATCGCTCCCGATTCCGTGGTGCAAACGGGTCCCGGTCTTCCAACGTGGAGTTGGACGCGATGGAACCTGAATTGGTCTGGACCCGTTCGCAAGGACCATCAGATCAAGCTCTATCTGATTCCTCCACATATCAACATGATCATCACATTCCTACGCGTGGCGCTGCTCCTGCTGCTGGCGTTTCTGCTGCTCGCCCCGATGGAGATGTATTGGAGTAAGCCCAAGAAGAGTGGCGGCATCTGGACAAAGGTCTTTGGGCAGGCCGCGGCGTTCGTGTTGTGTCTTGGCGTCGTCAGTCATGCAGACGCGCAACCCCAACCGCAGCAGCAAATCCAACAACAGATTGATGGCATCCAGAATCTGGAGGGGATAAGCGCCCCCGATGAAGACGTGTTGGACAGCCTTAAGCGGCGTCTGGTCGAGAAGACCACGTGTGAAACCTGTGTCATCGCCTCGCGCGCCGATTTCCGGGTCAACGGCAGGACATGGTCGATGACCGCGGAACTGCATGTCGAGAAGCTCTCAAGTTGGGCGCTGCCCGGTACTGCAGATGCGATTGCCCTTCAGTCTGTGCAGGTGGACGGAGTTCAGACCACACAGATTCGACGAACACCGCAAGGTTTGACCAGGGTTCGATTGACTCCCGGTCGGCACATCGTCACTGCCCGCGGGCAGTTGGCGTCTCGCAACGTGATTACGGTCCAAATGGACTCTAGCAATCCGCCGAAGTTGGTCACATTCGATTCAGATGATTGGACTGTCGACGGAATCAGCCCCAAGGGCATTCCTGACGCTTCGTTGCAGCTGACTCGAAAGTCGAAGGAAAACGTCGCTGAGCAAGAACTGGTCAATGAATTGCCGCCTTACTACTTCGTCGAACGCGCGTTCCTGCTCGGGCTTCCATGGCAGATTACAACGGTGGTCCGCCGTGAAGATGCTGGACGTCCTCAACTGGTAAAAATCCCGCTATTGCCCGGAGAAAAGGTGATCAGTGCGGAAACTCGTGTTGAGGAGAACCAGGCATTGGTGAACTTCGACCGAGGGGTGGAGCAAGTCACGATTACGTCTGAGATTCCCATCGCGGAGTCGCTGACGCTCAAGGCCTCCGAGGGTCAGCCGTGGAACGAGACCTGGTCCATCGATTGCTCCCGAATCTGGCGCTGTGCGTTTTCGGGCGTTCCGGCAATTCAAGACGTACAAGGCGGTGCATTGCGCCCGACTTACAAGCCTTGGCCGGGTGAAGAGCTCACGATTGAGGTCGCGAAACCGACGGGTGCACCCGGACAGGCGACCACCATCGAGTCAGTGAATTACACCATGACGCCTGGAAAGCGTCTGATGGAGGCCCAGCTCACGATGACCGTTCGTGCGTCTCAGGGCTCGCGTCAGGACGTGAAACTCCCCGCCGGAGCAGAACTACAAAAGGTCACCATCGACAATGTCGAGAAGTCGATTCGCCCCACCGATGGCGTGGTTAGCCTTCCAGTCGAACCTCGCACACAAACGTATGTCCTGACCTGGCAACAGGCCTGGGAGCGCGACCTCATCGAACAGTTGCCTCAGATTGATATCGGTGGTCCTGCGGTGAACACCGAACTTCAGATTCGACTCGGCGAGGAACGCTGGCTGGTTTGGACACAAGGTCCCAAGTGGGGCCCGGCGATCCTGTTTTGGAGTCACCTGGGATTCTTGCTTCTCCTGGGCCTGATTTTGGGTCTCATCAAGAACGTACCGATTCGCTGGTGGGAGTGGATGCTGCTCATGATTGGTATGAGCCAGCTTCCGGTGCTGGTGGTGATCCCGGTCGTGCTCTGGTTTGTGTTCCTCTCGTGGCGCAAACGCACACCGCCGGAGCATTGGGCAGCTTTCAGTGTTGCGCAGTTGGCGGCAGTGTTCCTGACGATGCTCGCACTTGGCGCGCTCTACGCCGCAGTTCACACCAACCTGTTGATTGATATCGACATGCAGGTTGAAGGTGCGCGTTCGACGAACTCCGTTTTGCGTTGGTATGTGGATCAAACCGCTGGCCCGCTACCGCAAGCAAGCATCATCTCGCTGCCTATCTGGGTTTGGCGCACGACCATGCTCCTATGGGCATTCTGGTTGGTCTGGCGCCTTTTGGGCTGGGTTAAATGGGGATGGGACTGCTTTAGCGATGGAGGGTTCTGGAAGAAGCCACCGCCGCGTCCAAAGCCGAAGACGCCTCCCAATTCGGGCGTGACGCGCCAACAGCGAGAGCAGGTTCAGACGCAACCGGTCGAAAAGGTGCACGAGGGTGGGGACACCACGCTTGAGGAGCCGAGCGCAACGACCAAGGTGACCTCCAGCGTAGCAAAACCGGTAGCAAAGCCCGCGACAAAGCCCGCTGAACAGCCTGCCGAAAAGCAGGACAAACCGAAGCTTCCCAAACTCCAAACAGGCAAGGTTCCGAAGCCAAAACCAGCTGAGGAGACCAAGGCCGAAGAAGAGGAATCCGAAGACGGTAAACAGAAACCGGGGCGCCGCTCACATCAAACCGAGCCGGGAACGCCTCGTCCAGAGCGTGAAGAGACGCAAATCGGAGTGCCTCAAGTCGACCGTACTCCGACGCGACAGCCTGAAGAGACGCCGATGTTGTTCCCGCCACCCGAGGAAGAAGAGCAGTCAGAGGCTCAGGACGACTCGGACGATTCGGAGTCCTGAGATTCCAGGTTCAGGTAGGCTGCGACACGTTTCGCGTCTTCTGGCAGTCCTAACTCACCGTACAGCTGACCTGCAGCTTCGAAGAAGATTGCGGCAGCTTCGACATCACTGCGCTCCATTGCGACCTGTCCCAGGGCTTCGAGCGGCCGCGCATAGTCGATGTCGGCGATTGACAGTTTGTCGACCTCATCCAATCGCATCAGCGCTTCATCAATGGCTGCGTCATCGCCTTGCACAGTGCGCGCGAGCGCCAGGTTGAACTCGACGCCCAACACCAAATATGGATAGTCGTTCGAGACGATTTTCAGGCTTGCTTCCAGATAGGATTCAGCCGCCTCTGGGTCGCCCAGCGCCATCGCGTTCAGCCCCAGGTTAGCGAGCGCTACCGCGATATCGTACTCAGCGCCGATGCCTTCGTAGATGTCCAACGCACGACTGTAGTACCGGTCGGCATCTGGGTAGCGCTGTTCCAAGCGAGCAATGTCACCCAAGCCGTTCTGACAAAGACCGGAGCCGCGCCGGTCACCGAGCTTCTCGTAGTGTGAGAGCGCCTGCAGATACAGTCGCTTGGCTTCAGCGAAGTCTTTCTGTACGCGAGCAAGCTGAGCCAGGCTCAAAAGGTTGCGAGCAAGTCCTGTCTGGTCGTTTTCGTCGCGATAGGTGTCCATCGAGTCGACGTAGTATTTACGCGCCTTCGAGGGTTTTCGGGTCAGGCGATTGATCTCGCCAAGAATCCACTTTGCTTCTCCACGGCCGCCTTCGAAAGAAGAGCGATCAGCGAGGTGCAGCGCGGAGTTCGCTAGCTTCTCCGCGAACTCATAGTCAGCCCGGTGCCATGCAACTCGGGCAAGACCCAATGTTGAGAGTGTGTCGAGCCGTGGGTCAGCGACCTTTCCTTTGCCTAGCTCACGTGCCTTCTTAAACGCCCATTCAGCCGCTTCGAAGTCGCCGCGCTGCCAGGCAATATGGCCCAACCCCAGCCAACTGTAGCCAAGCGGGGCAAGCGCCTCCTCTGCGATATTGTCCACATCCCGGCCGACGATGCGCACTACACGACGATAGGCGTCTTCGGCTTTTGGGAAATCGCTGAAGCCCTCAAGTAGGTCGCCGAGCCGCGAAAGCAGCACGAGGTACTCCCCAGGATCAACACCGGCGCGCTCAAACGCTTCGCGATTCAGGCCGGTCAACAATGGGTCCTCGGCAAGTGCGTCCGCGCCCAGCTTGTCGTCCATTATGGACAGGGCTGCGGCACACGCTTCCGCCGCCAATGGCAGCAGGAATGAGCGTCGAGCACTGTCAGCGGCCCGAAGATACCATTGAAGCGCGTGGTCTGGGTTGTGAGACGCCATCCAGTGGTTGGCGATCTCCATGGCGTAGACATCGACCTGTTGAGCGTAGACATCAGCCTTCGCTTCGGCCGCATTGCGGTGGAGCGATCGGGCAATCAGGTGCCCCGTGTCGTTCAGAAGGAAGTCGCGAAGCAGGCCGTGGCTGAACCCGTACCAGTCTAATCCACGACCTTCGATCTCTTTGAGAAGCCCTTCGGCCACCAGGCGGTCGAGGTCGTATTCGAACTGGGGAATCAGTTCCGTCTCTCCGCCGCGCTGAATCATGTTCTGAAGCACGTCGAACTGAAAGCGCGGACCGGCGAATGCGGCATAACGCAACACGCGGTGCAGTCGGCCTTCGATATTGTAGTGCGATTCCGCCTGTTCGATTCGAACGCGGAAGAGGTCACCCAGCGATGGGGGAACGGCGTTTCGCACTTCGTCCACGTCGTTTGCGACCCAGCGATCTTTAACTTTGTGCAGAAGGCCTTCGTCGCGCAGGTATCGCAGCAAGAACGAGAGGTGAAGTGGATTGCCAGATGACCGCTCAAGCACGACCGCGGCCAGCTCGTCATCGATCGGCAACATGGCTTCGACCAGTTGTTTTCCGGTCGTCCCGCCAAATCTCTGCAGGTGAAACTTTTCGACCGTTTCGCCGCTGTATCGCGAAAGCCCAGAGATTCGGCTCGCTAGCTCGGGTCGTTCGCTTAGATCTTCGCTTCGGATGGTCGCTGCGACCAAGACCGGGATCTTTCGGTGACGAAGTTCGACCGCGAAGAAGTCCAGGAAATCCGCCAGTTCGCGGCCTGCCCAATGGATGTCGTCTAGGATGACTAAGCGCGGTTTTGCCTGCGCCCCGGATTCGAAGACCTGCGCCAACATGGCAAACAACGCCGCTGTCGAAACGCTCGAAGGGCGTGTCTCTTCGGCACCAGTCGGACGCAAAAAGTCTGTTAGGGCACGCGCATCTTCGGGCGATGGGTGTTCCCAGTTCTTGAGTCGTTCAACGATCTTCTCTTGGACTTCATTGCGCGGAAGCCCTCGCGTCCGGAACATCGACTCCAAGACGTCTTGGACACCACGAAGGTTTGACGACGAGCCTCGCGAGAACGCACCGGTGTTTGCCCGCATTAGGCCTTGTTCTTCGACCTGTTCCTTCAGCCATGTGGTCAGGCGAGTCTTTCCAACGCCTGCCTCGCCGGACAACAGCACGATGACGCCTTGTTGCTCGTTAGTGACGCGCTCGACGATATTCGTCAGTGCTTGGCGCTCCCGGTCGCGTCCGACAAACGGCGCGCGCATCGGCATCTGCCAGGGTTCATCCCATCCCGCATCAAGTTCGCTGCTGTTATCCGCACTGGCTTGTTGGGCAAGTTGAGGATTAGCAACGGGTGTCGGCACGTCTGGCGTTTGGACCAGCATGGGTAGCGGCACGACATTGGCCCCGGGAAACTCTCGGGCTGCGTCCAGATGATCGCGAAGCGCTGCACGCATCTCGGCGGCGGATCCCCATCGATCCAGTGGAGCTTTTTCTAGTGCCTTCAGGATGATCGCAGCCACGTCCGCAGGAACACTGAGGCCGTCGCGCGGTTCGATCGGGGGGATCGGGTCGTGAACGTGGCGGCTCATCACGGCCAGACCTTTGTCTTCGCCAAACGGCCGCTTGCCGGTGATTAACTCGTAAAGGATCAAGCCGACATTATAGATATCCGTTCGTGGGCTGAGATTTCGCTCACCCGTAGCCTGTTCGGGGCTCATATAACGTGGCGTTCCGACGACTTCACCGCGAAGTGTCGTGCGGTCGCCTTGCGGCTCTTCTTCGTCATCTTGGACGTCTTTGCCGGCGATCGTCGCGATCCCGAAATCAACCAACTTGGGGATTCCGATGCTCTCAGGGAGGTTTGCGCCCGAAAGCACGATGTTATCCGGCTTTAGATCGCGGTGAATCACCCCGCGTGCGTGGGCGTGGGCCAATCCGGCCAGAAGCTGATCTGCCAGCTCTAGGATGTTTCGTAGCGATAGTCCGCGTTCGACGGCTTGCACCACGGATGGCCCTTCGATGAGCTCCATCGCGATGTAGAGGCGTTCGGCGTCGTCGGTACCAAAGTCGAACACAGCAGCGACGTTGGGATGGGCGAGCGCACTGGCCGCACGAGCCTCACGTGCAAATCGGCGTCGGATCTGGGCGTCGCCGGCGTACTCTTGGCGCAGCAACTTGAGGGCAACAGGACGGTTCAGCGGTTGCTGTGTGGCACGCCAAACTTCGCCTACACCACCGCGCCCGATGGGTTTGCCCAACGTATATCTTCCCGCGACGGTCGTGTTGCTCGAATCCATTTTCCTCAAACGCTGGTGGATCGACGCGCCTTTGTACTCATCGAGGCGATCACGGCAAGCAGAAAGATAGCATGTTCTGCCCCGCAAGCGGATTGCATAACGCTCAACGTGGGTTTCGAGGCTGCCGCGATAGCGGGAATCTCGCACTTCGATCCGCTGCAATGGCGATTTTTTTGCCACCTTCATATCAACACCTACACTGACGGTAAGTCACGGCTGATGTAACCCGCACCGCTAATCGTGCGGACTTCCAAGGAGTGGAACTATGAGCGTCATCGAATTCTTGCCAGAGCGACGTCGTCGTCGAAGCGGAAACACCTACGAAGCAATTCGTCTTCAACTTGAACACATTTTTGAGCGTCGCGGCCTTCGCTGCTTCACGCTCGGAGATGATCGCGGATTGACCCTGGCCCACGCTGGTCACGGGCAGGAGGCTGAAGTAATGGCCGCGTATGCGCCATTGCTGGCGACCACGACCAACCGCGAGCGGCGCATGGAGATCTTCAATCGCATCCGCAGCTTTGTACCGGACGCGTCGGAGTCGACCGTCGCCATCCGTACATTCCATGTGGACGGCGAAGTCCTTCACTTGTGCGTGCTTGGAGAAGCTGGCGTACAACATACCGACCTTTACCGCGCAATCTCGGGCGTCCGACGAATCCTTGGACAGGCCCTTCAAGCCGCCTAACGCGACTTGCCGCCTCTTCTAAGGGGCGCCGATCCAGTTTTCAAAACAAGTTCCCGCGTCGTCCATGTGACGATCGCGCGGACTTGCGTTCGGCGGTGTCACCTAACCCAAAGCGTGGTAGAGCGATTTCGCGGAGGTAAGTGATGGCCAAGAAGGACGTAAAGAAATCCGAGATTTTTGGGTGGGCGATGTATGACTTCGCCAACTCCAGCTACACGACGGTCGTCATCTCGTTCGTGTACGCGGCGTTCTTCACGAAGTTCATCGTTCCCGAGGGATCCGAGGTTCGCGATACCTATTGGGCGATCGCGATCATCGCCTCGACCATTATCGCCATCGTCCTCTCGCCGTTGGTCGGCGCGATCTGCGACTACACCGGCGGCAAGAAGAAGTACCTCTTCTTCACGACCATTAGCTGCGCCATCACGACGGCTGCGCTAGCGCTTGCGCACCCTGGTCAGCTGTGGCTCGCCATCCCGTTGATCGCCATTAGTAATGCGATGTTCATGCTCGGCGAGAGCTTCGTGGCTTCGTTTCTGCCTGATTTGGCAGATGACGACAACATGGGGCTCATCAGCGGATTGGGCTGGGGTCTGGGCTATTTCGGCGGACTCGCCAGCCTTGCGATGGTGTATGCCTACCTTGGTGACCCAGCGACGCAGGTGAACGAGGAGATCGTCAGTCGGAACCAAATGTCGATGGTGTTCCTTGGCGCATTCTATCTGCTGGCTGCGATGCCGACGTTTGCCTTGGTAAAAGACCGCTCGAAACCCAAAGAAGGTTGGGAAGGCGCGTCGTTTGCGCGATTGATGGGCGCTGGAATGACCGAGCTCAAAGAGAGCTATCATCTCGCGCGACGCTACAAGGTGCTATTCCAGTTCCTGCTGGCTTTCATGGTCTACATGGCAGGACTCGAGGTCGTCATTAAGTTCATCGGCATCTACGCAAATGATGAGCTCAGCCTCCCGATGTCGTATCTGCAGATTCTGTTCATCATCCTGCAGCTCAGCGCGGCTGCCGGCGCGGTCGGCTTCGGATTCCTTGAGGCGCGGCTTGGCGCAAAGGCCACCGTTATGGTCACGCTGTTTTGGTGGATGGGTGGTGTGCTCGCCATCTACTTCCTGAACGTGATCGCTGGAATCCTGGGCGTTGATCCAAACAACGTGTTCATGGGAATCGCGGTTATCGCGGGTGCCGGCATCGGCTCGATTCAGAGCTCAAGCCGTGCTGTGGTGGGCCTGCTCTCGCCGGCCGACCGCTCTGCACAGATGTTCGGCTTCTGGGGCATGTTTAGCCGTCTGGCCATCATCTTGGGCATGACCTTCGGGCCCGTCAGCGACATGGTTGGCCGTCGCACGGCGCTCTTGTTGGTCGTCGCGTTCTTCGCCGTAGGCGCACTGATGCTCTGGCGAGTCCCCATCAATGAGCAGATTGAAGCGAATCAGAAGGCCAAACTGGCCGAAGCCTCAGACTAGAAACGTCCGAATACCCCGATTCCACCGCCTCCCTCGACGATGGCAGGGGCCACACGAACGTTGGCCTCCTGTGGATTGGACTCACCTGCGAGCAGGTCCCAGGTCAGAAGCACCGCACCACCAGTTAGCAGTACCGCGCCCGTGAACGTGGTGATGAAGCCAGCAGCGCCAGTTCGATACACATCTGGGCATTGTTCAAACGAACCGTCATCGCACGTCGGCTCGCCATCGACAGCGGTGAGCCAGATGCCAAGGCCCAAAAAGACTGCACCGGTGCCGGCTGCGCCGAGCCCCCAAATCAAGCGATTGTCCATCTTGTCGATAGGACCTTGGGTCGCGACTTCCACCGCTTCAGGAGGCGCGTCTTTCTTTGGCAAGTGCACACGAAGCGCCATCGACTCAGGTGAGCTATCGCCCACGACGACAAGCTCTTTGACGGTGCGGTGGTTGTCGGCTTTAACCATGAATTCGTGATTCCCTGGTCCGACCTCGACCTCGGCACGACCTTTACCAATCACGGCGTCGCGGAATGTAATGTCGGCGTCCGGCGGCTCAACACTGATTTTGATCTTCACCAGTTTCACTGCCGGAACGTTCGACGGCACAGGATCGGGCACGGGGTCGGGCTCTGGGTCAGGCTTTGGCTTCACAGCCACGTTTGTCGAGCGCGATGGAAGCTTGGTTTCGCTGAGCACGCCTGAGACGGTGGCTTTGAAGGTTCGTCCCACCTCGGCTTGGCCGCACAGTTCGCATGAACCCTTGCGGGCCGCCAATTGCTTGCCGTTGCGCAGGTCATAGGTTTCAACCGTCCAGTCATAGATTTGGGACTGACCAGAGACCTTGGTTCGAATTCCAACCTTGGCCTTCGTGGTCTCACCAGCCTTCATCAGACAGTCGTTGGTGAAGCAACCGCGCACGACTGGGTTCAACTTGGCCCGGGTCGACTTGGTGTCCATTAGCTCGTACTTCGAGTTGCCCTTAAAGGCACCATCGTAGGCGTTTTGGATTTCGGTCTTCACTCGCGAATCGATGTCCGACGAGATTGAAAACTCCAAGCCAGCCACCTTTTCAGCCCAAGCCGTGCTGGTGAAAAGCAATCCAATGAGGGTCAGTAGAATTGTTCGACGCATTATCTCACTCGTTATGAGGCAGATGTAGTCCCCGGTAGATCGACGTGCTGAACTTCATCTAATTCACTTCCGAAGAAACGACCAGCCATTCTCGAGAACTGTTCAGGTTCGTCGGTGGCCAAGAACGTCCGTGTTCCGGTTGATGTTTTGTCGGGATTTTCGAGGCCCTTTGTGCGCAGGATCTCGTCGAGTGCGGCGGCCGTGGCCGTCGCCGAATCTAACAAGGTGACGTCGGAGCCAACCACGTCGTTCATGACTTCGCCCAGTGCTGAAGCCAGAATCGGGTAGTGGGTGCATCCCAAAATCAGGGTGTCGACGTCGGAATCTGAGAACGCCGCCAGATAGGACTTCGCGATAGATTCAACGACATCCCCTTCCGTCCAACCTTCTTCGGCAAGCGGTACGAACAACGGGCACGCCTGTTGGGTCACGCGTACGTTTCCCAACGTCCCCATCGAGCGGACGTAAACTTCGCTTCGAACCGTGCCGCGCGTTCCAACCACGCCAATATGCCCGGATTTACTCGTCTTGACGGCAGCGTGACTCACCGGTTCCACCACCCCCACGATCGGGATTTCGAACGCGTCACGTAGGGCATCGATGCCGAACGCTGTCGCCGTATTGCAAGCGATGACGAGCGCTTTGATGCCCCGCTCTTGAAGGAGGTTTGCCGCGTTGAGGCTGTACCGACGCACCGTTTCCGGTCCGCGATTGCCATACGGCACGCGGGCAGTATCGCCCAGATAAATGAGGTTTTCGTGAGGTAGCAGGTCAGCGACCGCTCGCATCACGGTGAGGCCACCCACGCCACTGTCGAAGATCCCGATAGGATCGCGAGTGGTCATTCAGCTTCGCTTTCCTCGAGGTCCATCTCGAGCTCAGCACGAAGCTCCTCGTCCGTTGGGATCTCACCACGGTCGCGGCGGTCAAGTCGCTCTTTCGCCCATTCGCGAAGGCTCTTCGCCTTGTCATCAAGTGACTGACGAAGGAACTCAACGCCGAGGTATTTCTCACCCAGGATATAGGCCCGCTTGCGCACTGCCGTGTCTGGCAGGTCCGCAGCCTTACGAAGCAGTCCAAGGCGGACTTCTTCTTCGATGTCGAACCACTGCTCGTCCAAAAGGTCGAGCGCGCCGCTTGCGACTTGCTCTCCGCCGTAACCGCGAACGGTGTTCGGCTTGAGCAGTTGCTGAAGAAGATCGCGTGGCTCTTGGCCCAAACGTGCGAGCCAAACGACGGCTCGGCGACGGACAGCGCCAGGAAGGAAGCGGATGCTAAGGCGGTCTTGCTCTTCCGCGGTCGTCTCGATTGGGTGCTCAAACTCACCACGAGGGAACGGAATCGCGTTCTCAACCACGATCTCGCAGACGTCCTTCTTGAGGTTCTTCGAGATGCTTCCCAGACCCATCACGTGGTCGAAGATGTCACGGCCTTGTGGGCCGATCGCTTCTTTCGCCGTGAGGATCATCAGGATGAGCTCAATCGTCTCTTCTCGCGAAATGATGTTTGCGCGGAAGATCCCTTCACATGCAGGGAAGATGTGCTCAGTTGGTTCGATATAGCTGTTGGTCAGACGTGGAAGCCAAATCAGGCCGCGTCGAACGCCGTAGTAATCGTCGCGAACCAGAAGGTTCTCGCGTCCAAGCCAGGCCGAAAGTTGGAACAGACCTGGGCCTGGTTCCTGACCTTCGTCGAGGTGGACGTTAATCTGCAGGACAGCGTGGCAAAGCTTCTCTTTTACGTGTGGGGAGATGCCTTCAGCGACGATAACGCGCCGTGCAAACAACCCCAGGTAGTAGGGATACTGAAGGTAGCGCCAAAGACGCTCTTCCGATCCAGGACCGACAGGGAAGTCGGTTCCTTCAGCCAACGACGTGGCTGCCATTTCGATAAGACGAGGAGTTTCCTCGTCAGTAGCTTCTAGGTGACGTTTAAGAAAAGTGGACGTATCCACGCCAACCTCCCGGCGTATTCTCGTGAGTCGAACTCCGTCGCGGAGCATTCAACCAACAAATCAATGAAATTTATTCTCGCTGATGACACCCAAAGGCTGTTCGCCCTTTGGTACTGCGGGAAGGTGCCAAAGCCGGCGTGCAATACCACGCTGAAAAGCACATTACAACAAACGGGTGCCTTTCCTCGCGTTTTCTCGTATGCTTGCGGTGCGATACATTAGTAAAAATGCAGTCGTGCGACAGGTCGTCTAACGTATTCGCGCTGAATTTACGGAACATTCTGTAGTCTGCGGATTCAAAAGACTGACACGTTACGGAGAATCATGAGCGACGACAAACAACAGCCGGAAGGCGAAGAATTTGATCAGCTAATCGCCAACCTCGAACAGGTTGAGCGGGCGCGAAAGCAAAAGGTGCTGCTGATTACCGTTGTGCTCTTCATCGTCGGTGGTTTGGCAATTGCAGGCGCCTATACCTATCGCGAAGCGCTATTCGTGCCGGATTTGCGCATCGCCGAGGGCGAGGCCGAAGTGCTGGCCGAGACCAACGACCCACAATGCCGAGCGTTCATCGCCAACGTCACCGATATTGGGAAGCGCTTCGCAGCCAATCAGACGACACTCGAAGAGCAGTTGTTGAGCGAAGACGTGGAGAAGGTGAAGGCTGGCAAAGAATCCATCGCCAAATTCCGCGCGGAATTGGAGAAGACTCAAGAAGATTCGAAGGCAGCTAACCTGCGTTTTGATGAGAGCCCCGAAGAGCTCCGGCAGTGGTACAAGCACATCCTCAATGAAATGCGGATCTTGGACGATGTCGCAAACAACGCCATCGAACGTCTTGCGCCGAAGCCTGAGCCTGAGGAAGGCGCTGAAGAGAAGCCCGAGGGTTTGGTGGAACTGACGCCAAAACCCAAAACGAAGAAGCGGCCGCCGAAAGAGCGCGTCGATGGCGCAATGTTGGCGACCGATGACGCGTTCCAGAATTTCCGCGTTTGGCATACCAGCTCGCTCCATCCGTGTGGTAAGGCCGATGAAGGTGAGACACCTTGGGAACCTGAGGCTGAGTTGCCGAAGAAGGCAAATCCCTGAAATCAAATGGGATAATTAACCGTTTGATTCGCACCTGTCCGATCGATTGAATGGATGAATGATTGTGAAGCTGCACCCAATAGTTTTTTGTGCGTTCCTGGCGCTGTCACTGGCCGCCTGCTCGAGCGATACCAACTCTAACAATCGTTCCAACAACACGAATAACGGGACCGATGCGGGGAGTGACCTCGACGCGGGGCCGACCATTATTTGCGAGGCTGGCGAAGTCCGAGGCTGCACCGAAGAGAACACGCCCGGTCTCGAGGTCTGCAATTCGGCCGGTACTGCGTACGAACAGTCGAGCTGCCCATCATCGCCGCTCAGTGTTTGCCGCTCGGGTGAGTGCGAAGAAGTCTTCTGCATTCCAAACACGCGGCGTTGTGCTGACCCCAGCACGCCTGAGCGCTGCAACGATGAAGGAACTGCATTCGAGACCCTTGATGCCTGCACCGGTGCAGGTCGATGTGAAGAGGGCAACTGCCTCAATCGTTGTGAGCTAGCGGAGCTGACGAACAGCTATATCGGCTGCGAATACTGGGCCGTGGAGCTTGAAAACCACCTGTTGTCGGACTCTGAAGAAGCACCGCTCGACCCGGAAAACCGACCTCCGTTCGCGATTGTCCTGTCGAACCCAAGCCAAACGTACGACGCACGCGTGACCGTGTACGAGACTGGCGGTGGGCCTGCCAACGTCATCCCAAGCCGGGTGGTGGGAACAGATACGCCGCTGCCTGGTTTGGATTTGGTTACGCTGACTTCGAAGGTGGTTGGCCCACAAGGCCAGGACCTCTTCAATATCGAGGGGGCGGTCGAATCGATTGTTCTTCCGCGTGGCTCCACGATGACACTCCTGATGCCACACAAGACCATCCCGTTTGCGCAGACCACGGTCACGAACACCGCTTACCGTGTTGTATCCACGCAACCGGTGGTGGCGTATCAGTTCAACCCGCTTTGCTGCAGCTACAACTACACCAACGACGCAAGTTTGCTGCTGCCGACCAGCGCGTTGACTGAAAACTACATGTTCATGAGCTATGCGGTCTTCGCGGGCACCGAACAAGCGCGTCTGGCCGAGCCATTTGCAGCGACAATGACGGTCGTCGCCACGGAGCCAGATACTGTCGTCAGCGTCCAGTTGCCGCCAACAAAGGGGGCAGGGCGCCCGTACACTGACGTTCTGTACCCGGTGACCAGCGGCTCTATCACAGGTCCAAACGCCAATGGCCAACTGTCAGTGACGTTGCAGCCCCACGAAGTTCTGAATATTGGTGCAAAGGGCCAAATGCCGGTGGAGGATATGACGGGCGCAGTGATTCGCGCGACCAAGCCGGTTTCCGTGTTTGGCGGCCACACCTGTGCGTTCGTGCCGTTCAATGCGCCGGCGTGCGACCACTTGGAATCGCAGCTCTTCCCAATCGAGACGTGGGGGACCCGTTTCGTCGCTTCGCCATTGAAACTTCGGAAGGACCCGAACGACCCCATGCCGCCCACACGTGAAGGAACCTACTGGAAGTTCCTTGCCGTCGAGGACGGAACCGTCATCAACACTGGAATCGACCTGGCACCACCAAACACGCTTCCTCCCGCAGACGAAGGTGTGCGGCCGTGCACAGCGTTTACGGATGATGCCGCCTCGGGCACGTTCACGTTGGATGCGGGGCAAACCTGCGAGTTTGGTACGACGACGACGTTTGTTGCTGAAGCCGGAAAACCCATCATGGTTGGCGCTTTCTTGAGCGGCCAGAACAGCGTCAAAGAAGACGCGCAGTTTGGCGACCGCGCTGGTGACCCTGCGTTCTTCCTGGTGCCTCCAGAGGAGCAGTTCCGAACGCAGTATTCCTTCCTGACGCCCTCTACCTACTTCCAAAGTTATGTGACGGTCGTGATTCGACCAGGCTTTAACGTCACGCTCGATGGGCAAGAAATTGACCTCACGCTGATGGATTACGAGGTCGTTGAAGAGGCGAACATCGCTCGAGCGCATATCGAGGTCGAACCCGGTCCGCACCTGATTGAGGCTCAGATTCCGTTCGGAATCGTCGTGTACGGTTACGATGACTACGTCTCGTACGCGTTCACCGGCGGCCTCGATCTCACGAAGCTCAACGAATTCGAATGATGGAATCCGCTTGACCTCGGATCCACAATTGGCGATTCATAAATCACCATAAACCATTCGAAATGTTTCGGGCGCCACCCGAAATTGCGGCTAACCAAGGACGGTCGCGACGGCTAGACCTTCGCGCGAGCTGAGTTAACTATGCAGAAAAATTACGTTCTCGATACAAACGTGCTCTTGCACGACCCGACCGCTCTGGTCCAATTCGACGACAATATCGTGGTGATTCCAATCTACGTTGTAGAGGAAATCGACACGTTCAAACGTCAGCAAACCGAATTGGGACGAAACGCGCGTGAGGTCAGCCGAATGCTCGACGATTTTCGTCGGCAGGGTAGCTTGAGCGATGGCGTCGAAACTCCAGGCGGTGGACTCATCAAGGTCGGGTTTGAGGCATTGGACCTCGAGCAAGGACTGCTCAACAAGCATCTGGTCGACAACCTCATCATGGGCGTTGCACTGGCTGTAAAGGAGCAAGATCCGGAGCGTCCAACCGTCTTCGTGACAAAGGACACCAACCTTCGCGTTCGCGCGGATGTGCTCGGCCTGACCGCCGAAAACTACGAGGACGACAACGTTTCCATCACCGAACTCTATCCTGGCGCGTGCGAAATCATGGTGCCGGACGAGCTCATTGACGAACTCTACGACGACGGACGGCTCGAAGTTGACCCGAAGCGGTTCGAACCACGCGTCAGCGACTCATCCGATGGTAATCCAGGAGCGCGTCTGGACCGGCTGTTCGACAATGAATACGTGCTTCTCAAGAGTGCTGGTGGTTCAAACCAAACCTCACTCGGCCGTGTGAAGCTTCAAGAGTCGGGCCCCGTTGTGTACCCACTTCCTCGCCGACAACGGGACGATGTGTGGGGAGTTCGACCTCGAAACAAAGAGCAGGCGTTCGCTTTGGATGCACTGCTCGATGATTCCATCGACCTCGTTACCCTGATTGGGAAGGCGGGTACCGGCAAGACGCTCATGGCCATTGCTGCGGGTTTGAAGAAGGTCACCGAAGAGCAGGCGTACCAAAAGTTGGTCGTCAGTCGCCCGATTTTCCCAATGGGCCGAGACCTGGGTTATCTGCCCGGAACGATGGAGGAGAAGCTCAATCCATGGATGCGGCCTATCTTCGACAACGTCGAGTACTTGATGGGACTTACGCGCGACGAGAAACGTGCGGGCCGAGGCGCGGATGAGCTCATCGACATGGGCATCATGGAGATTGAGCCGCTGACTTACATCCGTGGACGTTCAATCCCCAACCAGTACTTCATCGTCGATGAGGCGCAGAACCTGACCCCGCACGAGATCAAGACGATCCTCACCCGTTTGGGCGAGGGCTCAAAAATCATTCTGACGGGCGACCCATACCAGATCGACAATCCTTATATCGATTCGGAATCAAACGGCCTGACCTACGTCATCGACCGCTTCAAAGGCGAGTCCATCTTCGCAACGATTACGTTGTTCAAGGGTGAGCGCTCCGAACTTGCGGAGCTTGCGGCGAATCTGCTGTAGGTCTTTTGGCAGCGCTAGTTCTGTTGGGGCAGCCGTGCCGACCAGTTGGCCGAGCTGCGCGCGTTCCAACTCTCAATCTCCAAATCCCCGTACGTGAAGTCATCATAGATATGCCCGCCGTTTACGCGGGCCGCTGTGATGTTAAGGAATAGCGTCTGCTGAAGGAGCGGATTCGGGCGGATTTCAGCGGGCAAGCTCGAGAAATCTGGGAACTCAGGCACCACGACGTTCGTTTGGTCGCCCGGAAGCAACCACGCATAGACTGGGATGCCCAGGTCATTGCGCAACGTGACGACGTGGAAGTCGGGGAAGTACGGGCCTGAGTATTGGAACATCAATGTATTGTTCTCTATCTGGCCACCAGGCAGCGGGCTAACAGGCTCCGCGACATCAAGCAGCGGCGGGAACAACACACGTTGTGAGATATCGGTGATGCCCGAAATGCTCGTTTGGCTGAATGGTGAGCCGCCCTGGAACGTGTAACTACCACCGATCGCGATGAACGAGATATCGCTGAGAATCCCAGCCGGGGCTGGCTGATTTGGTACATCCACGACGTCCGACAAGCTCTCGCCGACGACCGGGCTCTGAACCACACCCTCGAATCCGAAATCCCAGAACACCTGGACGCGGTTGTTGTTCGGGCCTGAAGGCGCGTAGGAAGTGTTGATCAGTTTGAAGCTGATGGTCTCATCGAGCGGGATATTGCACTCCAAATCGATCTCAAGTTGGTCCTGGTCACTGACAAACACAAATCGCTCGACAGCCATGAGTCTTGGCGTGAACTCTTCGGTCACATCGTTGTACTCGCCGCAAAGCCCGACCACAGCCATGTCGCCAATTCGTGTGACAATCTCGTAGGCGCCTTCACCCAAAACGATTGAACCCTGCCCAGGAGGTGGGTTGAACGAGGTCGGCGTTCGCTGGGTGGTTTGCACAATTGCGAGGTCGTAGGTGTTTTCGTCATCAGGATCGGCCAGCTTTCCGGTGGCCTTAATGGTTCCCGATATCGCGCCACGTGGCGGAGGTGCACCGGCACCGGGCTGGCCCTGTGGATCCAGTAGATTTAGGAAAATGGTGACGTTCTCGGAGTCCAACGTTTGAATGGTTGTGGTCGAATAGCCGGCTGCCGTCGCCGTGATTGTCTGAGCGCCCAGCACATCAGGCCCCGAAAGCGTGAGCATGCCGTTGATATCGGTGAAGCCCTGGTAAGGCGTCTCTTCACGCGTCGAGAGCATGACGAACGCATCTTCAATCGGTCCGCCGCCCAGCGAGAACACAGTTACGTTGACTGAACCGTCCACCTCGCCACCTGACGCGCCGCCCAGACGAGAAGCGGGGTCGAAGTACAGATATGTGTACGGGGCTTCGACGCGGCTAGTGTCCACGACCAGACTGACCACGGACTCGCCGGGGTCACCCGGTGGTGTTCGGAACACAATATTGTTTCGGTCGATACGCGTAACAGTGGGTGCTGGTAACGCGTCCATGAAGACCTCGACGGTGCCAAAGAAGCCACGTCCACGCAGCTCGACGTAGGTTCCGCCGGCCATTGAGCCGCGGACCGGCGTGAATCCCCAGATTTCCAAAGGCTCACTGAATTCGAATGCGTCCGGCAGCGTAGCTTCGAGGCCATCTCGCTTCACGGTGATGTCTGCTGTTCCGGCCGAGTGCGCCGTCGTGGTGACGCGGATCTCCGTGTCGGAGACGACCTCAAACGGCATCGGAACACCACCAACAACAACCGACTGCGTACCTGTGAATCCGACGCCCGTCAGCGTGACAGTGTCACCGCCGTCTGCGGATCCGACCACAGGTGAGCTAGCCGAAAGCGTGATGGCGGGGACATAGCGGTAGGCGGCCACCAATCGGTCAATCTCGGTCCCGGATTGACGCAAAACGACGTCCACGAAGCCAGAACCTGCAGGCGTGGTCACCGTCGCAGCATCCGCGCTTGCTTGAGCAATCGTCGCCTGCGTCGTGCCGAATTCGATCGTGGTTCCAGCCGTATCGAGGCCGTAGCCCAAAATCTCAACCGACTGACCACCATTGGATGGCCCCACGGCTGGTCGAATCGCGCCCAAGCGTGGTGACGCGTCCGCGCGATACAAGAACCCATCCGGTCGAACGGTTGCGTCGGTCGTCGTCTCAACAAACACATCGACAACACCAGCAGCACCCGCTGGCGTGGTCACCTGGACCAATCCATTGACGAGGTTCACGTTCGTGACCGTCGCTTGCTGAGTCCCAAAGAACACGGTGGGTTCCTCAAGCAGGCCATCGACCGTGAGGATGACGGTGTCACCACCGACCGCCAGACCACTTGGCGGAGAAATATCGATAATCTCGATTGCATCGAAATACTCGATGGCATCATCGACCGTGACACTGTCTTCCACGGTAGTGACTCTCAGGTCGACCGTTCCGCGAGTGTTCGGCGGCGCGATCGCCCGAACCAAACTTGCATCGACAACAGTCGTCCGAAGCGCTTGTTTGCTGCCGAAGTTCACTGCCGTCGGTGCTTCAAATCCCGACCCCCGAATCTCAACCTCGAATCCACCTTCCGTCGGAATCCGCGTGGGCGTAATCGTGTCGACACGAAGGTCCGTCGTGTATCGAAACGCGTCGTTTAGAACGCGGATATCGCCGTTAGGGGCTTGCACTTTCACCGGAACGATGCCGGGTCCAGAGGCAGGCGGTGTGCGGACCACAAGCTCTTGTGCTGAAAGCGTAGCCGTCGCCGATTGACTGCCAAAGAAGACGGTGGAGTCATCGCTCAAGCCCGTCCCTTGGATTCGCACCAGGGTACCACCGGAAACGGGGCCAGAGTTTGGAACGACACCTGTGAGCAAGAATTCGGTGTTGCCCTGATCTAATGGGGGGAAGTCGAAAAGGATGTCCATGTCAGACGGTGGTCGTCGGGCCATGTCGGCATCCGCCACGCCCATATCGGACATGTCCTCAACCCCTTCATCCATTTGACCGAAATCTGTAGGGACGATGTCGACGAAGTCAGTGACTTCGACACAATCGCCGCAACCCATCACCGTGACCAAAAGCAAACAAAGCAGTGCGCGAGCCCGAATCCGAGCGAAGATTGCGACATGAGATTGCTTTCGAGTCACATGATTCTCATAGGCATTAGAACGTGATGAGCGAACCTCCGACGGAGTATGCATCCCAGTTTGCGCCACTGAGGTCAGCATACGTGATGCCATCGTAGAGGAATCCTGGGGAACTTACCGTGACAATCGTCATGATATAGGAACCTCCAGGATAAGGCACGGGCCTGTCTTCTGCAGGCAGGTGCGAGAAGTCAGGGAAGTCGGGCAGCTTGAAACTGCGCGCAGATCCCGGAAGCATGACCTCCCATTTGATCGCCTGCAGGAAGTCCGTCACCACGACATAGAAGAAATCTGGTTGGTTTGTGTTGTTCAGCGCAAAACGGAATGTCCGGTCAACCGGCACCTGCCCGTTCGTGGGCGACGTCAGGGTGGCGATGCCCATCAGCGGCGGCATCTCGATGACCTGATTCGTATTGGTGATGTTTCGTTTGAACGCCGTGGAGCTTGGTCCTCCGAACCCTCCAGCCGTCACAGAACCGCCGATCGCGTAGTATGAGGCATCCGACAGGACCCCGGTAAGCGGCGCCATATGCGACGCCGTGATGATGTCCCCATTACCTTGTGCGACATCGAGGTTTCCAAACACGCCCTCAAATCCGAGGTCAAGCCACGGAATAATCTGGTTCGTCGTTGGACCGCTTGGCGCCAAAGGAGGCTGGTTCAACTTGAACGTCAGCGGCGTCTCGAGCGGAATGTTCAGGTCGAGGTCGACCGTGTAGGTCTGATTCTCGGCGGCAAACAAGAATCGCTCGATGCCCATTCGCAGTGGCTTGAACGTCTGCGTTGCGTTGTCATAGAGGCCACCGACCGCGATGATAGCGAGGTCACCAATCCGGCTGTTGAGCGTGTACGGTCCGTCCGAGAGGACGACGTTTCCACCGCCTGGATCGGGGTTCTGCGACCCGGTATCGACCTGCGTCGTGTAGACAATCGCCATTTGGAATTCGGTTGGGCCAGGCTCAGCAAGCTTGTCGAGACCGCTGACATTCCCCTGGAACAGTGCCAGAGGTGGTCCTGGGCCTGGAGGTCCTTGCTGTGGTGGTGGGCTCAGGAAAATCGTCACGTTCTCAGCGTTGACGCGCTGAACCGACGCCGACGAGTAGCCGGCAGCAATCGCAGTGACGGTCTGTTCGCCAAAGACGTCTGGGCCTGACAGCGTCACCATTCCGTTCACATCCGTCTCGCCCTGATATGGCGTGGCGGCATTGGTGGACAGCATGACGTATGCGCCCTCGATAGGCTGGCCGCCCTGTTCGTAGACGGTGACATTGACCGCACCTTGAACTGGGCCGCCCCATGCGCCACCGAAGCGAGCGCCTGGGTTGAAGTAACTGTACGGAACGGGGGAGGTCACTGTGTCTTGGCCTTTGATGACGTCGACATCGACTACGCCGGGAGCGTGTGGCGGAGTGCGGACTGTGATGGTCTGAGCATCTACCGTCTGGATATCCAAGCCAGCCGTGCCATCGAACTCAACCGAAAGGTTGCCGACAAATCCACGCCCAAGGATGGTCACGTAGGTGTTGCCTGCGACGGAGCCGCGGGCCGGGATGACGTTGAAGACCTCAATGGGCTCTGAGTACGTGAATCCGTCGACAAACGTGGCATCGACGCTGCCACGCTCAACCGTGACGTCCACGACGCCAGCGGACTGTGCGGGTACCGTGACTTCGATGTTCTGGTCGTCGATAACCGTGAACTGCGAGCTAACGACACCGAACAAGACGCGAGTCGCGCCGGTGAAGCCTTCACCTTGCAGCGTGACGGTGTATCCGCCTGCAGCATCACCCGTGTTAGGCATGATCGCGTCGATCCAGATATCATCGACGTACGTGAATCCACCCGCGAGGTTGTCGGTTTCAGTTGGGGTTCGAACCGTTACATCGACCACGCCTGGAGCATGTGCCGGAATCTGAACGGTCACGTAGCCAGCGCCTTGGTCGACGATTGTCGCGGCGATGCCATCGAACTCGACCGAGAGATTGGCGTCATCAAGGCCTGCACCGATGATGGTTACTTCTCCACCGCCAACTGCCTGGCCTTCATTGGGTTGCACTGCGCCGATAGCGAGCGCGCCAGTCGAATAGTAGAACGCGTCCTGGACGATGGTGGCGTCGGTCGCCGTCAGCGCACGTACATCCACCAAACCGGCAGCGTTGGCTGGAACGGTAACGACGGCTTGGTTGCCCGTTGCATCAACGGATTGTAGGACGGCAGCGGCGCCACCGAATTCGAAGGTCATACCTGGCCCAAAGCCAGCGCCATCGATTGTGACATCAACCCCGCCAGCAGTAGGCGCGGTCGCGGGACGGATCAGGTCAATCGCCAGGGCGTCAAAGAACTCAATTGCTTGAGGCAGAACGAAGGTCGCATCGCGGTTCGAGGCGCGCACATCGAACGTGCCCGCAGGATGCGCAGGCACGAGCACTCGCATCAAGTTGGAGTTAACCAACGTGTGACGAACTCCCGTTGAACCGCCAAACGAAACGCGCGTCGCATCATCAAATCCTCGGCCGGTAACCGTGACTTCAACACCACCAGTCGAAGGAACGACGTTGGGCGTAACGGTATCGACGGCGAGCGTCGCGACGTACTCATAGCCACCATCCAGGAAGACGTCTCCACCGATCGGATCAAAGACCTTAACGGTTACGGGTCCAGGACCCGCTGCCGATGGAGTTTGGCCCACAAGCGTACCGTCGATCAGCTCAACATCAGCTTCCTGGCCACCGAAAACAACGCGAGAATCAACCGTGAATCCAGAGCCGAGCACGACGAAAGGCGTGCCGCCATCAACTGGCCCACGAGGTGGGTTGACCGAGTCGATCGCCAGCGTTGCCGGCATATCCGAGCCGAAGTCGAAGTTCCCGAAGTCGAAAAGTGGGAAGTCCGGCTCGTCACCCATGTCCGGGTCCGTTTCGCCCATGTCAGGCGTGCCGTCGTCCGGTTGACCAGAGGTATCCGGCATCATCATGTCGGAGTCGACGTTGTTGCCGTTGTTGCTGTCAACCTCGTCGGAGCCACAAGCAACCATGCTTGCGACAAACAAGAAAATAGCGATCGCCCGCATGAAACGGGCGAAGGAGTTCATTCTAATCATCATGATCGGGGCCGATCGAAAATCATTTAAGTACGCGCGGGCGCAGTATAATGATGTGGGCACTTGTATTCAAATGATAGATGCGCGGATTTGCTGGCTGGGTTCAGGTTTCAGCTCCCTGTGGTCGCGTTTCAGCTCCCTGCGGTCGCGTTTCAGCTCCCTGCGGTCGCGTTTCAGCTCCCTGCGGTCGCGTTCCAAAAGGAGTTGAGCTAGTGTGAGGGGCTAAAAGGCGGATACACATGTCAGAAAATCGTGAAGATTGGGTTAGCGCCGCAAAACGGTTGTGGTTGGATCCGTCATTGTCGATTCGATGTCCCAATTGTGGTGCTGCGGATTTGGTGGTGTTTGACACTCCTCACGAGCCGGACCATTTGACCCGCTCGATCACGTGTCCGAAATGCCGAGCATATGAAGAGATCTACGGAACTGCAGATTCAGCGGGCACTCGGACGGAACCAAGAACCGAAAACCAAGAACCAAGAACCAAGAACTAGACCCGTCGCCCGTCCTGGAAACTCACGTCTGGGTGCAGCTCGTAGTAGTCCACCAACGTCTGCATGTACGCGGTTAGGTGAGGGCAAGCGATTCCGCGCTCTTTCAGCAACAAGTCTGAGTTGCGGGTGTCGAAGGTCGCCTCGTGGGTGAAGTAATTCACCAACTCTTCGGGGATGCCCACGGCGTCCTCAACCACATCGGATTTCAGGGCGGCACGGATCAGTTTTGGTGGCAGGTTGCCGCGCGCAGGTTCTCGACCGAGGCATTTCAGCGCGAAATTGACGATCTCCGAGGCCTGCATTGGGTTGGGGTCTGCAACTTGGAAGACCTTGGATGTTGCGTCGTCCGATTCCGTGATGGCCAACATGGCATCGAGCGCGAAATCGATGGGAATGATGTTTACGAGCGAGCGGTCGTTACCAATCTGAGGAAACGGCGCCCAGCGCGGTGCGCGCTTGATGAACTTAAACAGGTAATACAGCCCGTCATACTTCTCGGTCTCGCCGGATTGTGCGTCGCCAACCACGATCGATGGTCGCATGATCACCGACGGGATTTTGTCCCAGCGGCGCTGCACTTCCATCTCGGCCCAGAACTTCGTGCTCTCGTAGTTGTTGTTGAAGGCCTGGCCTTCATCGAGCTCGTCCTCGTATACGCGGCCGATTCGCTGACCCGCGACAAAGCAAGTCGAAACATAGTTTAGCTGCTGGAAGGACTTACAGTTCTCGCAGAAATCCAATACGTTCTTCGTGCCACTCACGTTGACCCGATACGCCACTTCTTCTTCGACCGCGAGGTCGTAGATAGCAGCCAGATGCCACACGTTCTGGATGGTCTTGAATGCGTTGGTCGCGGCCTTCTTGTCCAAACCAAGGTTCTCGAGCGTGATGTCTCCCACCAGGATGGAAAGATTGCCCGAGAAATCGAGATGGTCTGCGCGCATCGTCTCAAGGATTGAATCGGCCTTGGCTTCGAAGCGGCGCTCCACCAGCAAGACAAAGTCAGTCTGAGGGTTTGCGACGATCAGTCGATCGAGCAGACGCCTCGAAATGAATCCAGGAAAGCCGGTTATCAGCGTGGGCCCCATTGGGCTTGATTTGCTTTTTGATGCCACGAGATCCTCGAACGTGCGCAAAGTAGGGCGCGCTTATGCCAATCCACGCTTAGCCTTGTCAACCGGGACGTTGAAGGTCTGCGATAGTTGGGATAGACTTCACCAACACTTTCAAAAGGTTTTCGACGGATGTCCAAGTCCATTGCCAGTGGTCTGGTTGGATTCACGGTAGCGTTTCTAGGCGTGATCATCGTTGCGTTCTTGGCGACCTCTGAATGGATGTCGCCGTTTTCACCGGTGCGAATCGTCACGATTGCCGTACTCCTACCTGCTGTCATTTTCGGTGTTTTGATCACGATGCCCGGCGAGGGTGAAGAGTGGACACCACAGAGCATTGCGTTGGGCATGGGCCCAGGGACGTTTTTTGGGTTGGCAGGAATGGTCGTCGCAGGACTTTGGGCAAGCCCGTCCACGCGTGTCTCGGCCGTGGAGATGTTCTCGGACGACAAGAGCAAGATGGTGCTCGCCCTGGGCGATGTGGACGACACGGTCTCCGCCGCGGCGTGCGCCGCATTGCTGGACGTCGGGCCCGGAGGCTTCCGTGGCCAACTGATGGAAGAGGCCCGCACACGGCCGGGTATGGCAGCTCGGTGTCTTGAGCTTTCCGCCCAAATGCCTCGTGGTCCAGCGTTCGCTACCCGATTGATGGGCAAGTGGGAGAACGATCTTTTGGAAGGTCGCGTGGAATCAAGCGATACCTGCGCTCTACCCGATGCTGTGGTTGGCATGTCTGTGCCAGAACTCGAGCGCGAAAAGGCGCTTCTAGCCTGCTTCTTCCGCTCGCAGAACAGCGAGATGCGAAAGTGCTGTGGTGCGAATCTGGGTGCATTGATCGGCACTGGATCTGAGTACACGACGGCGTTGGCGACGAAGTCAGACATGCTCGTCGAGTCGCAGCTTCTCAAAGATGTCGTCGCGGTCGCGTTCGGGACTGTGGCAATGGACGAGGCTCAAAAGGCAGAGGCTCTGAAACTTGGCTTGGGAGCCGAAGACTCACAGAAGCCGATTTTCGAGGCTACCTGTCGCGGCGTCGAGCAGATGGAGCAACCCTCGGACGTGACCAAGCACCTGGCTGCCAGCCTTGATGGACGTTGCGAAATGGACACCACTGCGATCCCCCGCGGACGTCAGGCGTGGGGCGTGATCTGTGAGGAAACACAAAAGCTGATGGAGCGCTCGGACCTCACGGTCGTGGAGGCTCTCTGCGTAGGCGTGGAAGGCGAGGCGACCTACAGCGCGATTCGAATTGCACGCGATTTGGTCGAGGGCGCGGTCGAAGGTAAGCGGAAATTTGGCACCATGGATCGTCAGATTGCCCGCGGGTTTGCGATGCAGGGCGACCCTGAGGAAAACAAGCGGAAGCTCGAGATTGAGCGGTTCGTCGATGGAATCATGAACGATGAGCGCTTGTCCCCTGAAGCAAAACAGATGATGCAAAATATGGAAGGCGGAGACACGGCTGATGTGATGGCCGGCAACGTCTTCGAGAAGATTGAAAGGACGGTGAAACAGCAAGGCGGCGACGTCGAGGTTAGCGAGAAGCACCGGAAGATGCTTGAACAAGCAAAGAAGGAAGCTGCGAAGCTTCCCTAGGGATCTGGGGAGTGTCCCCCATAGATCGAGACACGTTGTCACGATCAATTGACCTACAGATCTCCACCGTCTGGCAAAATACAAGGTGGATCGGACACTTAGCGGGCAAGTGGCACGATCGTTGCTGTATTATTCACACAATCGCACTACGTGTAACAATCGGAGAGCTCGAATGAGCGAAGTATCGCGGACAAGTCGTGTCACGCGACATCTGCTGAGTTGGATGGTTTCGGGAACCATCCACATCTTGGGCATCGCAATCATCTCGATTGTGTTCGCGATCCCCTACCTCGATTTTCAGCTTGTCGGTTGGTACAAGGCTGGGTTCGAGCACGCTGATACTGCACGCGCGACACTCATCGACATCGGACTGCACATTGGTTTGGCCACGTGTTTGTGGGCGATGTTGGTTATCCTCTTCAAATTTGCAAATGAGCGTCGGCGTTCGCTGAAGCGGTCCATCAAGGTGGCTCGTGGTACGATCATGACCGAGACGCTCATCATCTTGGTGCCATTCCTGCTTTTGACCAGCGGTTTGGCCCAGCTTACGATCCTGAATATCGCTGGAATCCTCGGAAACCTCGCCGCCTACCAGAGCGCACGTGTTGCGTGGGTGTGGCAGCCTGAAGCTGACGCTGGCCGTCGTGGTGTTGGCGGCGGAACGGTCGCCGAAAAGGCCCGAATTGCTGCGGCAGCAACGTATGCACCGGCAGCGCCGTCCAGTTACGCGGTGTCTGGTGGTTCGCCGGATTTGAATCGACTGCGCGGCACGATGTTCGCCTATTTTGGGCCGTCAAAAGCTAACAACATGGGCGGGGCTGGTATTGGTCAGTCCTCGGCGGCGTTGGGTGGCGGAACTGGCGCAGATCATATCGACCTGTATTACAACTACGGCTGGGACGTTGATTCGTTCCCAGACCGCGCCGCTCGAAAGCTCACCATGGCGTATGAAGCGACCTCGGTGCAGATCATCTCTGGCGGCAACGTCGGCGCCCGCGTGGTGTATCAGCAGAACATGGTTTTCCCATGGTTCGCGTACATTTGGGGTACACAACAGACCATCGGCGGACGAAACGGTTGGTACACGCCAATCACACGCACATGCACATTCCCGGCGCAGGTGGGGCTATGATGGAATCGATTCGTATCCGTCTGATGTCCGCGGCCCGCGTCAAAGCGGAGGACTTTCATAAGTCTCAAAGTGGTGCTGTCGCGCTCGCGTGCCTGGCGGCATTGATGATCATCTTTATGTCGGCATTGATTCTCTACGATGCCGGCCAGATTGCGCGTGACAAGATCGACGTACAAAACGCGGCGGATACGTCTGCGTACAGCGCGTCTGCGTTGAAAGCGCGGACGATGAACATGATTGCGTATACGAACGTGGCGAAGCGCTCGGTCGTGGGTATGCACAACATCTACTGGGGTGCATATCAGGCGTATATCGAGTGGTGGGCGGGGCGTTGCAGCAGTTGCGGACCGTTCAATCCCGGTGCCTGCATCGACTGCATCATCAACGCGCCCCTCGTGATCGTCGAGACGGTCACCGATACATTGAAGTATCTGATCGATACGTTCGGTCAGTATGCGGCGGACATTGCGGCGTTGGAGGCCTATCAGGTCTACATGTCAGCGCTGACACCGTGGTGGTCCTGGTCAGAAGCTACCGTTCGTGCCGCACGAAATGGCGGAACGGTCGCGTCTACATTCCCCCCGCCGCCTGGACTCTTGTTGACGAAGATCATCGACTGGGTGTCGATGGGTATGCAGTTGCTCGGTCTTGGGAAACCTTACAACCACTCGTATGAAGTGGATGGAATGCCGACGACGAAGCTCAGTTTCGCGGCCGCGGGCATGTGTGCACCGTTTTTGACCTCGGTCATCGGAGCGCTCGAGTACCAGGCGAATGTCATGATTCACCAGTCTCGGTCGCAGCTGGGGGCGTCGAAGGCCAGTGTGGTCTACAAAGGTGCCTATATATACGGTCCGACAATCGGATGCCTTCTGTCATTCATTGGGTTTGGGGTGGCGATGTTCCCACATGCGCCGAACGCAGGCAGTAACAATCCTGGCGACCTAATGGCCAAGTCAGAAATCACGATCGCCTACAAACATGAACCGGATAACGAAAATCTAAGAAACAAGTACTCGTTCATGAAACAAGAGTACATCAACGGTGACGCGGGGAACGCAGCTTTCGCGCCCACCGGACATTGGGCACTTTCGCGTGGTGAGTTCTTCACTCCCGGCGAGGTCGACCCAAGTCCGTGGGTAGCGGAGTGGACTGCGAAACTCAGGCCTTTCACGCTTCCCGGCGAGCAAGCTTCGCTCGGTTACGATGTCAATGCGATGTACCACGACGTAGCCCCTTACTTGGGATTGACGGCAATCCTCGGTGTTCTGACGCAGAAAGGGGCCACGAGCTGGTCTGGGGCGATGGATGATGCCGGCGCGATGGAGAAGATGACGCGTTCGATGGGTAACTCGACAATCGATGGGTATGTGAAATGAGGAACTTGATTCACAGCATCACCAATACCATTCGAGACATCGCTCGCAACGAGTCGGGCTCGGCGATGACTGAATTCGTCATCTGCTTGCCTGTGTTCGTGCTGATCTTCGTCGGTATCAACAACTTAACGAAGCTGCAGAAAGAAGGTATCGCGACGAAGATTCGCGGTACGCAAGCTGTTTGGCGCGAGGCCATCCCCGTTCAAAAGGGGTATGATATCAAGCATATGCAGCCGACCATCGCCGGTGCGTTGGAAACAGCAGGTATCTGGGGTCAGACCTCCACCAACTACCTCGCCGACGGCTATCAAACTGCCGGTGCAGCTGGGCTTGCGCTGGGTGGCACTGTCGGTGAAGCGTACGGCATGACCGTAATCATCGATATCTTCGCTGATCTCGGTGTCCCCGTGCTTCAACAAACCGCTCCTCCTGTCGTTCTCGGAAGTCAGTTTGCGGGCGATCTTGTTGACGATGGTTTGTTCAAGCCCACACCACCGGGGTCGGGTCCTCTCGCGATTCTCAACGTCATTCTCAGCGTCGCTGGCGTCAAGCAAGCGGTTGGAGCTGGAATTCGGTACGGGATGGCAGAAGGGTCGGCAAACGGTGGCGTGACGATCATGGGCAAGCATTTTGGAATGGAGGCAGGATACGACGTACTGGTTGCTCCTAAACCCACTGATGAACTCTGGACTGTTGCAGTCGTTCGTTTGACGATGGAAAGCCACAAACATTACAGCGGCATGCTCGGAATCGAGTTTGCGCCGAGGTTGTAGGATGAAGACATTCGTCATGAAAACGATTGCGAACGGTTTGAAGATTGTGGCTGCTGCTGCTGTCTTGGTAGCCGTGGGGTGGGCGGTCTTGACCTTGGCGCCCGAATCTGACGGTGGTGACGTCACCATCGAAGTGAAGGATTCTCAAGCAGATATCTGGTCCGTCATTCCTGTTGCACGTACCAGCACCCAAAAGTTCACCGCAGCGTTGGAATCGTTGGGGCATGAAACACCCAAAATGTACGACTACAATGGTTCGACGGTGTTCTTTTCGCCGCGACGAACCGATTTGGGACCGCCAGAACTACTGGTTGAGTATCAACAGAGACTCCACGAATACGGCGTCAATGAAGAGCCGTACATCGAGATGAATGCTGATGCGCTCGAAAACGGCCGTAAATGGAAGGCGGCCAAACCTGACCTTCAAAAAAGAAACTTGGCGATGCTAAGTGGGCAAATTGTCCCCCTCTATGTCGGCGAAAAGTACATCAACATGGGCGGCGCAGTTTTGGCTGGTGAGCCGGAAACCACCGCAGAAGCTGAGAAGTACCTGACAAAGACCGACTTCAGCGAGAGTGATTGGCGCCGCGAATTCTCGGCTTTCCGTTCCATCGAAGGCTTCCGCGCACCTGATGACAAGAAGACCTGGGTGTCTGCAGTTTGGGCCGAGCCTGGCCTGGACATGCGAAACCACATCCGGCGCGAAGGCGACGATCCAGTGTTTGGGGGCGTCCCTGACGCCGACGTTCCGTCCTGCCCGGGCTGCACGCGTTCCACACGCTTCGCGGAGATGGACCCGAACGGGAAGGACTATGTGACAAATATCTTCATGTCTCCTCAGCACTTCAAAAGCGTTGAGAACTTCTACCGTCGCTCGCTCACCAATCGAGGTTGGAAAGAGACGGACTCCAGCGCGCTGACCTCCAAGGCTCTGCAATACACGACGCTGGCAGAGCGTAGGGAGCGCATGCTGCAGTTTGCCCGCGAAGATCGCTTCCTGACACTACACATCTACCCAGATCAAAATGGCGGTGCGATGGTCACGACGACCAAGACCGATTGATCTTGGCGATCCATAAGCTCCGCTGCTAGTTTGGCCCACTATATGTGGGCTTTTCTTTTTGGAGCGACATAGATGAGTTCAATTCGATACAGAATCAGCGCGCCGAAGCCAGGGACGCATCTCTTTCACATCGAGGCGACTATTCTTGGCGTCGGAGATGATGCAACGTTGGATTTCCATCTGCCAGTTTGGACGCCAGGCAGCTACCTCGTGCGAGAGTATGCGCAACACGTTCAGCGGCTCACCGTTCGCGGAGATGACGGTGGGAAACGCATGGCGAAGAAGCTGACGAAATCGACATGGCAGATCGACTGTCGGGATACCAACTCCTTGGAGCTTAGCTACGACGTCTTCGCCCACGACCTGGGCGTTCGGAACAACCACCTCGATGCAACCCATGGCTTTCTTACGCCGAGTGCCACGTTGATGTGGCCAGAGGGACGCTTCAATCAGGCAGTTGAGGTTGAGATCGTTCCGCCGGACGGCTGGGCTGTTTGGTGTGGCTTGCCCACAAAACCCAACACGACATCACTGCGGGTCGCACAGGACTTTGACGAACTCTACGATGCCCCAATCGAGATGGGACCACACCATGCGTTTTCGTTCGAAGCGCTTGGCGTGCCGCACGAGGTCGTGTTTTGGGGTGAAGGAAACCACGACCCAAATCTTCTCGTGCGAGATTTGCCTAAGATTGTAGAGGCTAACGCAGAGATCTTTGGCGGTGAGGTCCCGTACAATCGTTATCTGACGATCGTGCTGCTGACCGACAAGAAGTACGGCGGGTTGGAGCATCGTAATTCCACCGCATTGATGTGGGACCGGCATGAGTTTCGGTCGAATGAAGGGGAGCTTGAGCCTCCCATCACCGACAAAAACTATCGGGATTTCCTCACGCTTTTTGCGCACGAGCACTTCCATGTTTGGCATGTGAAACGGATTCGCCCTGAGCGGCTTGGTCCGTTTGACTACCTCAACGAGAACTACACTCGCGATATCTGGACCATTGAAGGCATTACCTCCTACTACCAAGAGGTCAGTGTTCTTCGTGCAGGTCTCATGACGCCCGCGGTGTTCTTGGAGCGTTTTGCGGACGCTATCAAACTGATGGAAACGGTTCCGGGTCGTGAACTCCATTCGCTTGAGGACTCCAGCTTTGACACTTGGGTGAAGCTATATCGCCCGCACGAAAACAACCGCAATTCGACCGTTTCGTACTACCTGAAGGGCAAGATCATCTCGGCACTGTTGGATGTGAACATCCGCACCGAGACGATGGGTGAGTTCAGCTTGGATGATGTGATGCGCGAGCTTTGGAAGAGCTACTCGCAGGATGTTGGATATCCTGAGGGCGGCTTGGAGAGCATCATCGAAGACGTTGCGGGGATCGAGATCTGGGAGTTCTTCGACACATTTGTTCGCGGGACGGATGACCCGGACTACAACGACCTCTTGGAAGGCATTGGTCTCAAGCTGGACCGCACCCACAAGGATGGTCCGAAGGCTTGGATCGGCGTCGATTTCGAGTCCACTGGAGGTCGTCTGACCGTGAAGAGTGTTCGCGCTGATGGTCCAGCCATCGAATCGCTGGATGTTGCGGATGAAATCGTCGCCGTCGATGGTTTTGCGGTGAACAAAGAGACGGTCGGTGAGCGTCTGCGTGACATTGGCATTGGCGGCACTGCTAAGTTCCACGTGATTCGCGAGGGGCTGCTCCGGGAAACTGAGGTTCGGGTTGAACAAAGCCCGCCAGATACCTACAAAATCTCGATGCGCGAGAATTTGCCGCAGGAAGTTACGGACGTGTTGTCGAATTGGCTCGGTGGTCTACCTGAGGAATCAAAATGAACTGGCTTGTTCGTATAGTTTTTGTCGGATGTATGTTGGCGACCGCCGTTGCCCATGCACAGGATCAGCGGTCAAAAGGCGAAGTCTCGACCCTTACCCATCAGGTCTCGATGGAGGTCTACAGTCCGTTCTGTCCGGGGAAAACACTCGCAATGTGCCCATCCCCGAACGCGGCCGAAGTTCGGCGCGAGATCCAAACCATGGCCGAAGAGGGGATGTCGAAAGAGGACATCAAGACCAAGTTGGTGATGGAGTACGGCGAAGAATTCCGTATGGTCGAACCGCCAACAGGCGACAATCTTGGCTTGTTCGCGGCAATCGCGGCGGGACTAGGATTGGCAGGCTTCGCCATCTTCGTGCTTTCACGCGGTCGCGAATCGACGGAGATCGCGCCCACGGAATCAGACGAGGCGGAGGAAGAGAAGGATCCGTACCTGGATGAACTCAGGGAGCAGTATCGGGACTAGCTACCCATTCAAGAATCGTGGTGAAAACCTCGGGTGATACTGCGGCGGCGTCCTTGTCGATATCGACCAGCGCGTGGTTGATTTCAAGCTCCTTCACGTTGCCATTATATATCTGCTCCCAGACCAGCTCGTTATCGTCAGGGAGCGACAAATCTTCACTTCCCACAATAACCAAAACTTGATTTGGCTTTGCCTTTAGCGCCTTGTCGTGAAGGGCGAAATACGCGCGCCATCCGTCTACGGAGATGCCGCCAAACTCAGTATTTTCCCCCTTTCGAATCTGGGCAAACGTCGTCTGTTGTGCTTTCAAAGCAGCCTCGAGTTCTGCCTTTCGTTTCTGCATCTCATCGGTCTCAGCCGAGCTCGCCATCGAGGCGAGCGCGTTGTTGAGCATATCCAGAGACGACTCGGTCTGATGCATCACGAGCTCGTCCATGGGGTACGCGCTCGGGGTTAGAAGCACTCGTGGTAGGTTCGAATTCAGCGCCAGCGCAAGTTCGGCACCTTGCCCATGTCCGATGAGCAGCAGTTTGTCTTTATCGACGCCCTCGACCGATTTCAGATGAGCGACCGCCGCCGCGGCGTCCTTCAGAAGGTGTGAAGCGTTGTGGGTGCCTTTCTCCCAATGGCTCTGGGGGTATCGGCATCCAACCCCAGCATCGGTGACGCAGCTGCGTTTGTCGTAGAGAAGCACGACGAATCCTCGTCCAGCCAGTTCTTCTGCGATGGAGCGGTAGACGGCAACTTCGACAGGCAGTTCTTGGGCGAACAAGGATTTGAAAATCCCATCGCGGTTCAGCGGGCCAATATCATGAAATATGACTGCAGCCGGTCTCGCGCCAGCGCCAGCGGGCTTGAGTAATTCGCCCTGCAGCTCAACGCCGTCAGACACGAACGTGGTCTTTTCCGACAAGAATTCGACCGCAGCGGTCTCAACCTTGAAGTTCGTGGCTGGCAGACCGACACCGCCTGTATGCGTGTCATCGTTTTCGTTCGCGGTCTGTTCTGGAGCTGCTTTGTCACCGGTAGACCCGAGCGACGCGCATCCAGCGAGTAGGGCAACCAAAATCAGGAATGTGTATTTCATTTCTTCAGAACCTCGCGCAGAACGACCTTTGTTACGTCGTCGGGATCCAGATGCGCTGCGGCATCAGGGGCAGCGAATATGCGAATCTTCTTTACGACCATCATGAAGTCGTCCTGAACCCCTGAGACGACACGGCTGAGCTCGTGCAAGGGGTATTGGGTCCGGCCAGCGGCCGATGGATAGACGACGTCGATGGTTTCGAGTTTGTCTTTGTCTCGCGGGGGCGTGTCGATGATGACATCTGCCGGATGAAGCGGACGCCCAGCTTTCACCGAGAGTTGGCCGCGGATGCGGTCGACCAGCTCATAAAGTTCGGCTGCATCCATATTGTAGATGCGCTCATAGGCTTTCTGTTTATCGGGTTCGCTGTACACACGGCTGAATGTGGTCACGCGTTTGTACAGCCGACGCTCCGCCCCATGGAGGTGTTGTATGAGGTAGCGCGTGGCCGATGTGGATGGTCCATCGTCACACAGCCACTGCAAAAACGAATCATCGTCGTGGCGGATCAGCACATCGAGTAGGGCGTCTCCTTCAAGGTCGCTTCGACTCTGAAACGCAGCCAACGCGGCCTCAACCATGGCGCTGGCGGCACGAACTGTGTGGTGCCAATACGCTTCGGAGAACATGGTGTACCGGCTGAAGATAAAAATCTCGGCAGACACTTTGCCCTTCGCCCAAACCGCGATGCGGTTCTCGTCCTGATTCAAAGTGAGGTTCGAGACCAGACGGTCCCGGTCGTAGTTTCGGCCGTAGGGGACGCCAAGGTGGATGGAATCGCGCTCCAGATAATCCATTTTGTCGGCATCAATTGCGCTCGAAATGATAGAGCGCAAGACCAGGTCAACTTGAGTTGGTTTCTTTTCGAAGTTCCCTGTACAGACCGCAATCACGCGCTCTGGGTCGACATTCCATTGGTTGCGGAGGATGTCACCGACGGTCTCTTTGCCGCGCAATAGGTCAATCTCACCGCGGATGATTCGGCCACCGACTTCTTCGTGTCTTGGTGTGTCCCGTCCCTTGAGGTGCAGCGCTTCGAGGCTGTGCGCAAACGGGTAGTGCCCGATGTCATGTAACAAGCCCGCCGCCAGTACAGTGAGGAGGTCTGCTTCGGTGACCGATGCTGCAAACGCGGGCGTGCGCAGAAGGTTGCGAAGGTAAAGTTGCACACAGGAATACACGCCTAGCGAGTGTTCGAAGCGTGTGTGAACCGCGCCGGGATACACGAAATGCGTAGGTCCTAACTGGCGCACTTTGCGCAGTCGTTGGAAAGCCGGATGGTCGACAACATCGCGAACACGCCGAGTGAACGTGACGTTGCGCAACTCTGGAACCCGGATCGTTCCGGTTGCGGTTCCACTGACACCCAGCTCTTCGACATTGGCAAAGAGCTGAGCGACTTTGCGGCGATGCGCTTCTTCTGACATGGGCTACTTGGTGATGCGGTTGCGTCCAGCGACTTTGCTTTCGAAAAGCCGTTCGTCGGCCTTCTTTAGCAGCTCCTCGAACTGAACACCATCTTCTGGGAATTCTGCGATGCCGGCGCTAAAGGTCACGTTAAAGACCTCGCCGGTCGCTGTGCGGAATTCATGCGCGCTAAACTCATCGAGCACACGTTGTAGCGCCGCCTTCGCGACGTCGGCCCCTTGATCGACAAGCATGACAGCGAACTCCTCACCACCCCACCGTCCTCGTACGTCGCCCGCACGGAATCGGGCATTCAACATGCGGCCGAGCTCCATGAGAACACGGTCGCCGGCCAAGTGTCCGAAGGTGTCGTTGATACGCTTGAATCGGTCCAGATCGAGCAGCGCAATCGCAACTGGTTTTCCTGAACGACGTGCCTCGGACATCCGAATGGACACGCGCTCCAAGAGGGCGCGACGCGTCAAAAGGCCGGTCAACAGGTCCCGGTCCGCGCGGTCCGTCAGTAGCCGTGTGCGACGGAGTCGATTGAGGATTCGCGCGTGCAACTCGTCAGGTTCCGTGTCTGGGGTGACGACATCGTCAGCACCTGCATGCAGGATGTCCGCCGCTGCTCCTCCGCCGCAGTGGCAGATGATCGGCAATTCGCTCCAGCGCGGAATCGCACGCACGGCGCGAATCAGGTTGATCGTCGACGAATCGGATGCTCGGCATTCGACCACAAGGGCAGACGCTGAATGCTCTCGCAGACACTCCGAGATTCGCTGAACGTCGCTGACCAAAAGTGTCTCGTAGCCAAACGACCCGAAAACGTCCTCGAGGGTCGAGCTGCCGGACTCATTGAAGAGCACCACGTTGAGGTTGGGTTTCTCGGTCAGGGCGGCCATGTATTGCACGGCGTCCGCAAACTCAGTCCCATCCAGTGGCTTCTCCATGAACCGAGTCGCACCGATGCTTGCGGCAGCCAGACGTCGGTTCATGTCGCTTGAGTCCGAGATGACGGCCAGAGGGGTCCGCTTGCGGTTCAATGTGGCCAGGGCCTGGATGGTTGGACCGTTCGGGTCAAAATCATCGACGTCGACGACGACTGCGTGGAGCGGACTGACTTTCAGACAGCTGACAAGCTCATCGAGGGTATGGACCAGTGTCACTTCGAATAGGTGTTTTGATCCGTAGCGCTCAAGTTGCGGCCCGATGTCGCCGTCTTCGTCGAGCACGACGACACTGATGTTTCGACGTACCGTTGTTTCGCGGTCCGGCGCCTGGCGTCGGTGCTCCATGACGTGGCGTTTGGCGGCCACATATGCGTCATCAAGCGCGTCATTGAGCTCAGCCCAAAGTTGGCGGTTCATCCGGCCCGTGCGCGCGTCAATCTTGCTGAGCGCTTGCTCCACTCGACCGAGCGCTTGGCTTACGCGCACAAATCCAAACTGCCGGCATCGTTCAACAAGCTGGGTTGCTTCAAAGAGTGTCTGGTTCGCGTCCGAGTTTGTCTCACGCTGTTGTCGAATCGACGCTTCCAAAGAGAAGATGGCTCGGTCGATATTCGCTGCGAAGTCGTCCACCTGCGATCGAAGCAGCTCTAACGTGTCTGTGGGCGACGGGCGTCTCGACTCGCGGATGCGGGCGATTTGCGTCAGGAGTTCGGAAGGTGAAATCGGCTTGTCCAACACCGCAGAGTAGTGTTTGTGCTCGATACTGGCTTCTTCCTCTCGGAACACAGATCGCAAAAGGATCGCTGGCTGGAAGTGCCGATTGGCCCGAATTTCGGCCATCAGCGACGATTCGCCGGCCGTTTCAAGGGCCCCATCCACCGTGATGAAGTCGATCGTCTCTGTCCGCAGAACCTCAGCCACCGTGCTCGCCGAATCGGCTTGCAGCACGTTGTAACCCTCTTTGGTGAGGGCGCGCGCGAAGACGTTTCGCGCGAATGCGTCTTGGTCCACGAGGAGGATGTTCATGACATAAGCGGGTAATATACAGACCAAGGACTATCGAGGTTTGCGACCGATTTGGCAATGATCGTCAGTTGGTTGCGTCGATAGCCACGAATGTAGTCCGGCCCCCGCGCTCAATCATCAACCGGACGGCAGATTGGTTTACCTGCTTCGCCATCGTCTGGAATTGCGCGACAGAATTCACAGGACTTCCTCCGATCTTGAGAATGATGTCACCTCTGCGCAGGGCGCCTGCGGCCGGTCCAGTTGTGGCGACGGTTTCGACGATGACACCGCGGTCGGGACGAACGCCAAGCTGCTGAGCCACTCGGGAATCTATAGAGCGGACCGTCACCCCGAGCGTTCCTTTCGGTTGCACCTTCGGCTTGGTCTTGGCGGGCACCACCCGTGCGCGGCTAACGTCGGGACGTTCGGCGATTCGAAGCGATAGCGACAACGGCTTGCCATCTCGGAGCACTCGCAAACTTGCGGATGTTCCTGGTTTCGATTGCGCGACGGCCAGGAGCAGTTGTTTCGGCGTGCGGACTCGCGTCTTGCCGTAGTTCAACACGATATCACCAGGACGCATGCCGGCGAGTTGCGATGGGCCGGATGGCTCGACGCTGCTAATCAGGACACCATGATTTTCCTTGAGGCCAAACGACTTGGCCATGATCGGCGACAGCGGCTGAATGCCCGCGCCAATGAACCCACGTACCACGTAACCTTGTTGTTTCAACTGCGGGATGATGACGTTGACCATGTCGATCGGGACGGAGAATCCGATGCCCTGTCCATCTCGGATGATGGCGGTGTTTACGCCAACGACCTCGCCCTTCATATTGAACAGCGGACCGCCGCTGTTTCCGGGGTTAATCGATGCGTCGGTCTGCAGGAAGTTGTCGTAGGGACCCGCGCCAATCTCGCGGCCCATCGCACTGATGATACCTGCAGTCACACTGTGATCGAGGCCAAATGGGTTACCAATTGCGACGACCCACTCACCAACTTTGAGATTGCTCGAACTGCCCAGCTTTACGGGCTGCAAGTCTTTCGAGGCTTTGACTTTCAACAGCGCAATATCTGTCTGTGGGTCCACACCAACGAGTTCGGCTTCCTGAACGGAGCCGTTCTCGAAACCGACACGAATCTTGTTGGCATTCTGAATGACATGATTGTTCGTGATGATATGACCCTGGCGGTCGATGACGAATCCCGAACCTTGGCCAAGTTGGGCAGGGTTTTGGCTATCCCAAAGGCCCATAATCCCTTGTCTTTCGACCTCCGTCTGAACGTAGACGACGCTGGCCTTTTGGTTTTCAACGAGGGTGCTAACTTCCGGTAAACTCTGGCCAAATGCGACCGGGGTCCAGGCAAAAAGTACGGCTACAACGGCAAGAATCGGACGGACCGATTTTCCAAATGTGCTCATGCTTCGCTCCTGTCTGGGAATAAATACTTCATGGCTACTGCTATTGGCGCGCACCTCGCGCCGTATTTCAAGAACATGTGCACATTGATGTTTTGTTCCAGAACAGGTAGTTGGCGTGAAGTATTGGAGATGAAATGATGGATACCCAATCAACAACCGAAACACCGCAAATTGACGAGCTTACGTCGCGTTTGATGGGGCTGACGCTAGCGCCTCTTCGGGGCCAAGATTCGCATGCGAAGATCCCAGCCAAAACGCAGGCGGATTTGGAATGGGGCCAGCTCATCGACATGCTCGAGTTTCATGCAGTGAGTCCAGAAGGTAACGAGGTTTGTCGCGCACTTGCGCCACTTCCCAAGCCTGAGCTCGCGGAGCGCCGGATGCTCGAAGTGGCCGAGTGCGTCACGTTGATTGCTGAAGAAGGCGAGGTTCCGCTACGCGGCCTCCGTGATATGCGAAAGGCACTGTCATTGGCCGTTCGCGGAGGGACGTTGCTGGGAACGGATCTCGAAGTCATTTCGCGTAACTGCGATGTGGCGAGTCGAACTCGGCGGTTTTTGAAGCACCGCTCTGAGCACGCACCGACCCTGGCAGTTGTAGCGCAGCGGCTCGATCCGCTTCGCGACATTCGGGAAGTCATCGACCGGGCAGTGGAGCCGGGTGGACGGCTGACGGATGCGGCGAGCCCGGAGCTGAAACGCCTGCGGCGCGCTGTGCAAAATCAGACCGACCGCATTAAGGCGAGGGTCGAGAAGCTCCTTCGTTCCGATGCGCTTGAGCACATGCTGCAAGATGATTTCTTCACGGTCCGTGATGACCGCTATGTCTTGCCAATCCGTGTCAGCAATAAGCGACAGCTTGACGGCATCGTGCATGGTTACTCGTCTTCCGGACAGACGGCTTTCATTGAGCCGCAGGAGCTGATCGAGCTGAACAACCAGCTACGTTGGGCACAGATCGAGGTCGATGAAGAAGAGCGGCGAATCCTACAGCGCCTCACTGAAATGGTGGCCGAGTATGTTCCAGCGCTCACGATCAACTTAGAGGTGTTGGCATATCTCGACTTCATCTCGTCCTGCGCGCTTCTTGCCCGCAAGATCGAAGCGAATCCGGTTACGTTTGGCGACGCGATCGAGCTTCGTCATCTGCGCCATCCCATGCTCTTTGCGAAGCTGGCCAAAGAAGACGGCACAAACGAAACGGTCGCAAACGACGTTGGGCTCTCTAACAACATTCTCGTGATTTCTGGTCCAAACACGGGCGGAAAGACGGTGTTGTTAAAGTCCGTGGGGTTGGCGGCGTTGATGGCCCGCTGCGGTCTGCCTGTGACGGCGGATGAGGGCAGCAAGGTTCCGTTCATCCGCGACGTGTTCACGGACATCGGTGACGAGCAGTCCATCGAGCGCGATCTGAGTACGTTTTCGTCGCATCTTGTGAACATCAAAGGCTTTGTCGAGGTGTGCAACAGCAGCACCCTGGTCCTGCTAGATGAGTTGTTTACGGGAACAGACCCGCATCAAGGTGCTGCTTTGGGCGCGGCGTTGCTCGAGAAGCTTGCTGACTCAGACTCTCGAGTATTGGTGACGACGCACCTGGAAGGCCTGAAGATGTTGGCGATTGAGGACGACCGTTTCACAAACGCTTCAATGGGGTTTGATATCGATTCGCTGGAGCCGACCTATCAAGTCATCATGGGTCTTCCTGGAAGCTCTTACGCGCTGCGAATCGCCCGTCGTTTGGGATTGAACTCAGATGTTATTGATCGGGCGACTACGCTTCTGGAAGATGGTGGCGGACGCTCTCTCGACCAAATTCTGGCCAATCTGGAAGGTCAAGTTGAAGAGTTGAATCGTGAGCGCAGTCGCTACGAGCGAGAGCGTGCAGATGCCCAGAAACTCAAGACCCGCTACGAGGCACAGCTAAAGAAAGTCACGCAGCGCGAGAAAGACATCGTCACCGACGAGGCGCTGGAGTTGAAGGCGCAGCTCGTGCAGGCGAGGGAAATTCTGCGCTCTAAGATCGTGGAGCTCACTTCGGCCGCGAAACCTGTGACGCACAAGGACGTCGACCGAATCCAACGCCATGTCAAAGAGGCCGAGGACAAGGTCAACAAAGTGCGTGAGCAGGTCGATAAGGTCGAGGCGACGGACACAGGGCATGCCATCATTCAGCCCGCGGATTTGGAAGAGGGGATGGACGTATTCATCCCAAAATTCGGGAAGAAGGGCGTCCTCGTAGAGTACGAAGACGGCGCAAAGGACGCGATGGTTCAGCTTGGTGTTATGAAGACCACGGTCTCGGTCAGCGAGCTCTGCTATCCAACCGAAACCAATCGTCGGCAGCATGCGGTTGGGAAATCGCCAGCTCCCGCCCCGGCGTCGGAAGCCGTCGCGCTACAAACCTCGTCGAACACCCTCGACCTGCGCGGAATGCGAGTCGACGAGGCGGTTGACCGCGTTGAACTGTTCTTGGATTCCGCGTTTCTGAACCACGAGGTGGCGATCTTCATCATCCACGGTCACGGAACGGGCGCTTTGAAACGCGCGGTGCGAGATCACCTGGGCGATTCACGCTATGTCCGCGATTTCCGTCGTGGTGAGCGTGGTGAAGGTGGTGATGGAGTGACGGTCGCGTACTTGAACTCACAGGTGTAGTATCGGGGCATGTGGCCATCGTACGTTCATCAGCTCGCGTTGCACTTTCCTATCGTGCTCAGTCTTGTTCTGACTGTGATGGGTTGGCGTGCTTTGCGTGTCGACAACGACGAGTCGTGGAATTGGCTTCGGGTGCTGGGTGGCTTCGCGTGGGTTGTCACGACGATCGCCGCGATATCCGGCCTCGTTGCTGCCGATCCGTTTTGGACTGAAGAAGGGCCAGAGCTTCTGATTCACCACCGCAATCTGGGCATCCTTGGGTGGGTCTGCACGACTGTCGCAGCCGGCGCGTTGGAGTACGGCGTGCGCAATGACGAGGTGAAGCTGCGGCGATTCTCAGCGCTGGCGTGGACGGCAGTCGCCGTTGCGATGATTGGTGCCGGGCACTGGGGTGGCTCCGGCGTGCATTCCGATATTGTCCCCTGGCAAGGTGATGCTCCTATCATTAGGCCTGCCCATCCATGAAACGACTCGAAGCGTTCTGGCAACAACCGGTGGGTGCAGGACCGCTCGCGTCATTCCGCGTCCTTTATGGCCTCATCATGTTCTGGGAGGTCACGCGCTATTTCCAGAAGGGGTGGATCCAACGCTATTACGCTGAGCCCGATTTTCAATTCAAGTACATGGGGTTTGAGTGGGTCGAGCCGATGAGCGGGCCCGCTCTTAACGCATTGTTTGTCTTGCTCGGCATCGTTGCGCTCATGGTCGCGGCTGGCGTGTTTTATCGCGCCTGCATGACAATTCTGTTGTTCGGGTGGACCTACGTGTTCCTATTGGAGGAATCCAACTACCTGAACCATATGTACTTCGTGCTGTTGCTCACGTTCGTGATGATATTCGTCGACGCCAACCGTGCCGTCGCGTTTCGATCGAGCGATAAACTGCGAGCGTGGGTTCCCCGGTGGCATCTTGCATTGATCCAGTTTCAGGTCGGGTTGGTGTACTTCTTCGGAGGTATCGCGAAGCTGCAGAAGGACTGGCTCTCTGGCTATCCGCTGACCGCGTGGGTGGCGGGGAGGTTTGCTCCCGATGAGTTCTTCGGAATCTTCCACATGGAGTACACCGGTCTCATCATGTCGTGGGCCGCGCTGGTGTTCGATCTCGCTATCGTCTTTGTCCTTCTAAACAAGAAGGTTCGGCCGGTAGGCATCGCATTGGTCTTGGGTTTCAACTTGATGAATGCTTATCAATTCTCGATTGGCATCTTCCCTTGGGTGATGATTGGAAGCCTCGTCTTGTTCGTGGACCCCGAGAATGTGGTGTTCACCAAATTAGGGGTGAAGATGGACGTGCCAGAGCGCAGCGAGCCGCCCTCTAGCGCTGTGAAGGCGGCGCTTGCGGCTTGGGCGGTGATTATGTGTCTTATCCCCCTTCGCCACTGGCTCTATCCCGGCAACGTGAACTGGACTGAAGAGGGCCATCGGTTCTCTTGGCGAATGAAACTGCGCGATAAACAGACGCGGGCTGTGTTCTACGCCAAATTGAAAGATTCCGAACTTTCGCGGGAGATCAACTGGCTGGAATATCTGACTCCACGTCAGTACGCCAAGATGTTAAATTCCCCGCCGAGAGTCATCCGGTTCGCCAAGTACGTGCGTGATCAGCACAAGAAAGAAGGCTTCGACGTCGAGGTCCGAGGTGTTGTCGCAACGTCGTTGAACCGGCGCGTGCCGCAGTTGGTCTTCGATCCAGAAGCGGACCTGGCGAGCTACGAACTCTCATTGTTTCACGTCGATTACATCCGGCCTTTTGAAGACACCGAGCCGGGGCAGCTTCGCGAATTCGTGCAAGAGCTGCAGGATGAGGCAAACATCGAATGAAGTACCGCGGCCTAACGCTAGACCGCTTTCAGGGCGAAGCGATTTCTCACATCAAAGATGGGAAATCGGTGTTGGTCTCTGCGCCCACCGGCACAGGTAAGACGCTGATCGCAGACTTCCTGATCGACGAGATTATGGAGTCTGGAGGGGACGTTATCTATACGGCTCCCATCAAAGCACTCTCGAACCAAAAATACCGCCAGTATTCTAAATTGTTCGGCAAAGAGCGCGTGGGTTTGGTCACCGGCGATATTGTCATCAATCGCGATGCACCGCTGAAGATCATGACTACCGAGATTCTGCGCAACATGTTGCTGCATGGCTCGGACGCAATTGAAGCACACCTTTTGGACGATGAGCGCGAGGAGTTCCTGGCGACCGCGCCGGCATCTCACACGCAACTGCCGGAGATTGAGCGGTTGGAAGCGGTCATTGTCGACGAGATTCACTTCGTGGACGACCCAGATCGTGGCACGGTTTGGGAGGAAATGCTGATCTACTTACCAAAATCCGTTCGGATTTTGGGACTATCAGCGACGCTCTCCAATCTACACGATTTCGCAGACTGGCTGTCTGAGATTCGGGAGTCCACGGTTGAGGTGGTCGTCGAAACCGAGCGTTCTGTCCCACTTAGCATCAACCTCGCCAACTCCACTGTTGGTGTGGTGAGCCCGGACCAATTCCGCAAAGAGTACAAGCGCTGGAAAAAGGAGTCGAAAGACGACGACGACGACCGCGGGCGCGGACGTGGCCGAGGGCGCGGCAGGGGTCGTGGGCGAGGTCGGGGACGCAGCCAATCTCGCCCTTCGCGAACGAAACACCTGGAGGTGTTCCAAGAACTCGAAAACGACGCGTTTCCAGCGCTCTACTTTATCTACAGTCGCAAGCTTACCGAGACTTTGGCATTTGAGCTCTCGCGTTCGGACACCGGACATCGCATCGGTAGATTGGCAAACAAGCCCGAGATTCGCATCTACCTGGATAAGTTTGAGGAACGGTTTCCTGAGATTTTGAATCGAGGCTTACGCAAGCTCCTGGAACGTGGAATCGCATTTCACCACGCAGGACTGCACGTCGCGTTGAAGGCGCTGGTGGAGGAGCTCTATGAGGCTCGGCTTGTGAACGTGCTCTACTGCACGTCAACGTTTGCGTTGGGTATCAATATGCCCGCTCGGACCGTCGTCTTCGACAGCCTGATGAAGTTTAATGGCGTCGACATGGTTGAGCTCTCGGTTCGCGAATTCATGCAGATGGCCGGCCGCGCCGGTCGTCGCGGGATTGATGCTGAAGGCGATGTGGTCGTGCGGTTGGACTTTATGGACTACCCGGAGGTCCATCAGCTTGTTCCGACCCTATTGAAGGGCGACAGTGAACCCGTTTCATCGTCGTTCAATCTTTCGTTCAATTCGGTCGTCAATCTCTTAGACCGCTACGATGAATCACAGATTGAGACCATCCTCTCGAAGAGCTTCAAAGCGTATCAGAACACGAAGAACTCCAAGCGCCTTGCTGAGCAACTTGATGACGTGTCCGAGCGTCAGGGAGACTCCAATAATCGCAAAGCGCGTCGACGGGTGGCCTATCTAGAGAGGCAGTTGGCGGAGTCGCGCCGACCGTTTCTGTGGGAGCAGTTCCAGCGCAAGGTCGCGTTCCTTCGGACCTACGGCTACATCACCGAGAAGAATGAGCTCCGCTCCGCAGCGCGAATTCTGCAGCGGATTCAGTTCGAGGAAGTCCTTGTCACCGAGCTTATCCTGGAAGGCATTTTCCAATCTTTAGAGCCTGCGCAGGTGTTTGGGGTCATGTGTGGCCTTGTGCAGAATTTGCCTCGTACTGCGCGCGTTACCCGGCCGGACGATGAATCTCCATGGTGGGAGCTCTTTGAGCGGATCGACGTGGTGTGGGAATCTGAAGTTGTGGTCGGCGCACAGTCGGTGATTGGCCAAGAGTACACCTTCACGCCTGAACTGATGCCACTTGGCGAGCGGTGGGCGCGCGGGGACTCTCTCGCTGAGATTTTGGAAGCCGTGAGTAACCCGACCGACCTCTCAGGCGACCTCGTGGGGGCGTTCCGACGCGCCAAAGACCTCGTCGGTCAGCTTCGAAACGTGTACGAAGACGACCCAGAGCAGCGAGCGGACCTCACCAAACTGATTCGTGCAGTCACCCGCGATGAAGTGGAAGTAATCGACTAGCGCCGACGTCGGTTAATCAAACCCACAAATCCAAGGGATCCCAGAAGCATCAACCATGGAACCGGCTGCGGTGCATTTGCGGTGCTTGAGCACGCCTGATCGGAACTCTCGGCCGCAGGTGGCGCGACGTCCACCGCAGGTGTTTCCGCAGGCGCTTCGAGCCCTTCACCGCACTGGCAGGTCCCTGTCCATGCGTCGAGCATCTCGTCCCAGGTGTTGCCAGCAATGGGGTCCTGCCAACCATTATCGCAGGTGCATGTCGTCCGCATTTGGCAGGCGATGCCTGCGTGATCCGCCGGAATCATGAATGTCATGTTCTCGGGCTTGTTCCAGCTTTCAAAGATGTTGTCGATCTCGCCGTCACAATCATCGTCCAAGCCGTTGCAAATTTCTGGGTATGGTTCCCCCGCCGCGACACACACGTCCTCGCCCATGATGCATTGCCAGGTCCCGATTCCGCAGCGCATGTTCGAAAGCTGCGTTGGCGTAAACCCACCCAGGTCGACCGCCGTGCATGGCCCGGATTTAACGCACGCGCACGCAACCTGCGTTTTGACACGGGTTAGGTCGCCAGCGCTGATGTCTGCGCAGAGCTGTGGGGTAAGGGTCACAAATTGACGATTCGCGTCTGAGAAGTACCAGCCTTCATTATCGTAGTTCGCCGCGATTCCAGGCGGCACGCCCCAGATGTTCTCCAACTCAGTGGCCAACGGGCTAGTTGGGGCAGAAGGGTCACCGACATTTGGCAGCGAGATTTCTCCAGGCGGCATGAATGCGGCGCTAAAGGTGTGGACGATGTTCACACGGGTTGCCTGAGGATCGGGCTGTGCGCCGACGAACGGGTACGTAGCAGGGATCTCAAGTGGGAATGTACAGGCAGCGGCGCTTGCGATGTCCAGTAGGGCGTTCTTCAAATCAGATGGTGAGGTCGCCTCGATGGACCCAGTGCACTGAAGCGAGTTGAGCAAGACGGCCTGACGACAGACGCTCGGTTGCTCAGTGGATAGGTGTGAGCGCAGCTCAGTTTCCGACATCGAACAAGGATCGCGTGGTTGACCTGCGCAATCTGAAGCGAGGCAACATGTCCCGGTACCGCCGGCCGCGGCGAACAACGAGTTCGTAGATGCAGACGAGTCAGTTCCAAATCCGACGGAGTAGGTTTGGACAGCGTTACTACCCCGAGTTCGTGCAGTACAAATGGCCTGAACGCCTCGGATCGTCTCGTCAATTGGTGCGGTTGTGGAAAAGCAGTTTCCGTCTGACGTCGGTCCACCGTCGGAGATCATGACGGCGATATTGGACCGGTTGGTGTCCATCAAGAACGAGGCGTCCCGAATCACTTCGGCGGCAGCTCCGATTTCGGTGTAACCACCAGGACCCGTACCATCCATCGCGTCTTTGATCGTGGGCGTTGGATTGATATGAGCGTCCTCTTGAACGTCCACCGCGTTGGTTGCGCCAGAGCTGAAGAACCCCAAACCGAAACGCAGTGGGTCACAGTTAGGGTCGCCGACCATGCTGCACGCACCGTCAACGGTAATGTCGTTGACGACCTCGTCGATGGCTATTGTGGCGGCTTCCCATCGGGTGAGTGACGGGTCGGTCGACGGGTCACCCATCGAGCCCGAGCGGTCGAGCATGAAATAAAGGTTTGGAGCATCCGCGCCAACCGCGCGGTCTGACTCCGGGGCACACATCGCGTCGAACGTGTAGGCGTGTGCCGTGGATGACGCCAGCATCAAAGCCAGCGCCATTGGGATGAGTATGCGAGTTTTCGCCATCAAATGTCTCGGTGCTACGTCTGGCAACCATAAGGGCAAATATCGTTCCACACTTTCACCACCAAAATGCACGCAAACACGTGGGTTTTGTGGCCCATTGGTATGAAAAAATGTAACGGCTATGCACTAAGTACATAGTAGCGAATTATTGCACGTCGATCATGTAATTGAACGGTTTTGGACTCGCTGTCAGTTTATCGATGACAACGAAGTGGTCTCCCGCGGTCTCGACCGTGTAGTTCAGGACGTCCCCAAGGTCCCGACCCGCTGCGCAAGTCGTGGAGGGCGCTTGGCATGACGTGAGCACGAAGATGGCATTATCGTTGTCATCGTTCATCGTCGTGTCCACCGTGATGGTCTGGCCCACCGTGAGTCCAGGAAGTCGCAAGACCATATCCGGACCCGGTGTGGCGATGCCGCCCATCATCGATGGTGAGCAGGACATTTCGTTTTCGAAGTTGAATTGGCTCGTGTAGCCCTGCGTGTCTCCGCTAAACGACATTGCGCCGTTCACATCGATTGCAACAGCGCATGTGTTCCCAAAGCAGTCTCCGGCATTGCAGCCGTTTGCGCATGCGAATGTGCCCGAGCCACAGACTTCGATATCGGCACCCATGCAGGTCCGATCTCCGACCGTGCAGTTTTGTTCTTGGAATTGCGCGGCAACTTGGAACGGCCCGGTATCAAAGCCAATCGCAGGTTCGACGACCAGGAAGTAGTCCACACCCGGTTGGGCCACGAATTGGGTTGTCTCGGGATCCGAGCAGACCAGTGATTCACCAGCCGCACCGCAATCACCAGTTCGAACTTCCATCAGCCAGTCGACGTTTGTTGCGCTCGACGTCAAGGTCAGTCGAGTCAACGCGCGTGCGTTCACCTGAAATCGGAACACATTTTCAGGACCAGAGTAGTTGTTCACAGTCTGTACGCAGGCGGTGTCGAACGTGTCCACGAAGTTCGTCGTGTCTCCCACGAATGTATGGGCTTGTGTGACGGGCAAGATGCCTTCGTCTTTCACCTCATCGCATGCCAACTTTGCGTCCATCGCGACACAGTCACCGCGGACACATTTAAGGCCTGCTTCGCACATGACGCCGACGCAGGAGGGGCCACCGTTGTTATTCGTGTTGGCCATGTCTCCCATATCCATGTCGTTGTCATCCATGTCGCCCATGTCATCGACGTTGTTCACGTTGTTCATGGAACTGTCGGGAACATCGACAATATTATTGGCGTTTCCGCCATCATCGCCGCAGGCCGAGAAGAGTAGACAGGAAACGAACAAAACGACCAAACGTCGCAATGACATAGGAACTCCGGGAGGTGGATGTTCAGATTGAACCGAACCCTGCGGCTCGGGTCAAGTCAAGCCGACTCAATGTCACCATATCGTTTGATGGTGAGGTCGAGATACTCGGTAGATTGGTCGATCCCGACGAATTCGCGCCCATAGGTTTTGGCCGCGATCCCGGTGGTGCCCGAACCACAGAATGGGTCTAGAATTCGGTCGCCTTCGTCCGTCGCCGCTAAGACAATACGTCGCATAAGCGCAATTGGCTTCTGAGTTGGGTGCTTTCCGTGCACCTTCTCGGCCTTGCGAGGCGACATGATGTTCCAGAGGTTCTTCATCTGCTTCCCGCCGTTCTCTTCCTTCATCAGCTGGTAGTTGAAGGTGTGCTTCGTCTTAGGTGTGCGACCCGCCCAGATGATGGTCTCGGTGCCGTGGGTAAAGTAGCGGCACGAGAGATTTGGCGGCGGGTTAACCTTGAACCACGCAATATCGTTGAGGATCTTAAAATCCAACGATTGCATGGCGAACCCGATACTGTAGATAACGTGCTGCGTGCCCGAAACCCAGATCGTTCCGTTGGGCTTGAGCAGGCGCTGGCATGAGGCAAGCCATCGAAGGTTGAACTCGTGGTTCTCAAGCACGCCCTGCGAACGGTCCCAACGGCCCTTATTGACCGACACCATGCGGCCGTTCTTGCACGTCACGCCATCGTTCGAGAGGAAGTAGGGCGGATCCGCAAAGATCATGTCGAATTGCTCGGCTTCCATTGATTCGAGCAATTCCAGGGAATCTGCGTTGTAGAGGGTGAAACCGTCTTCCGAGAAATAGGGCTTCTCGGAAACACCATTAGCTTGAACAGCAGCGTTCATGACATCCTTGTCGTCTTTCGCTCGACCTTGAGCGGGCCTGTGGGCCAGTATTTACGCGGTTTTCAAGCGCCCGTCCGTGGGCAGCAATCCGTCGCGCGGATCTGTATAAGATCAAACTAAAATAGGCCCCAGATGTGTCAAAAAAATTTCTTAATAAGCCGGGAAAGGTTCTGAAGTCGGGGAAGAATCTATGGGATGTTGGTGAAGTCTTCGGCGGTGCGGAAACCGTGCTCTGGTGGGAGCGGGGCGTTGCCTGGGCGCAGGGTAATGAGCACCGAAAGCCCAGCTTGGTCTGCGGCGACCGCCTCAGAGTGTTTGTCGGTTGCGAACAGGACGTTCTCCGCGTCAACGGCAAGTGACTCCACGATCTTCGTGTAGCTGTCGGGGTCTGTTTTTGGGCCGATGAGCGTGTCGTAGTAACCCGAGAGATACTGCGTGAGATCTCCTGCTTCACTGCAACCAAACAGGAGCTTCTGCGCAGCAACGCTCCCGGACGAGTAGATGCACACCGGAATCCCGGCTTCGCTCCACCGTTTCAGCGCCTCGGGCACGTCGTCGAACACGTGGCCCTTCAGCTCGCCGGAGTCGTAACCCGAACGCCAGATCTTCCCCTGCAGACTCTTCAGCCCGGTGACTTTTCGGTCTGCATCCATCAGTGCATGGAGGTAGGTCAACGTCTCATCTGGCGTTGGCTCAAGCGGCAAAGCGTTTCCCTCGCCAGCCTTCGCATCAATCGCAGACTGCGCGACTAGTGATTCGACATCGCGCTGAACGGATTCATCATCCCAGTGCGCCTTGAGATAGGAATCCATGTGAGCGCGGGCAAATGGGAACAACACATCGTAGACGAACGAGATCGATGTGGTTGTGCCCTCGATATCCAGAACAATGGCTGTTATTGACGACATAGCTCGATTTCCTAAATGGGAATCAAATTCGAACGAGGATTTGTTATATTTTTAGGGAGGCGAATCTGTCGAGTCGCTCTGGTTTGATTTTGGAGGCAAACATGCCTCATCGTTTTCGAGCATCTCGGCCGCCTGCTTAGATTCTGTTGAATTCGGATACTCGCGCCGAACACGTTCCAGTAAGGTTTCGTAGGCGCGACGGTCGTGTCTTTGACAAGCAGCTTGCGCTGACTCAATCAGTTCACCGGGTGGTGCGGCTAGCGGTTTTCCCTGATGCGGGTAACAACCCACGGCGAATGCCAACATCATCAAGGCAAAAAAACTAACGAATCGAATTGCCATCGGTATCATCCGAATTGTGACTCAGCGTAAGCTTGCGTTTAGGAGTACCACATGTCGCACATTATCGCCTTCAGCTGTACGAACGAAGGCCTAAAGGCCGAGGCTCTAAAAGCCCTTGAAGTCGAGGCCCCCCTTGCAGATGCGTCTGAGTCGTCAGGCGTCGGAATCGCTTGGGTTCAAGGCGGCCGGTCACTTCGTCGTTCAAATCCGAGGCCCAAAGGGTCGCCGTCGATTCATAGTCTCCTTGCGGATGTCCCGAATCGTGCACTTATTGGTTATGTGCGCGACGCGAGCCTTCCGCCAGTTGCTGATTCTGCCGATCTTCAGCCGTTTCGATTTCGAGGATGGGTGTTTGCCCATGTCGGTGAGAAGCCGGAGTCGTCTGATGCGCGCGAGGCCCTGCTAGAGAACATCCCGGACTTCATCCAGACCACATTGGGCAGTGGCGACGGGCATCATGCCCTGTTCCAGCACCTGCTGGCTGCACTTCACCGTCAGGACGCAATCGATATCAAACCTTTTGATGCAAACACTGCCGCGACCGTCATCGCCAAAGCCGCAGGGCTTGCTCAGGCTGAAGCCGCGGTTGCCAACTACCATGCGGTGATTGGCGCGGAACGAAGCACATTCGCGGTACGCATGGGAGACCCACTCTGGGCTCGGATTATCCGAGGCATCGAGGTTGTCGAAGAAGAACCGATGTTCGCTGGCCACAAACCAAAGACGAAGTCCTACCCAAGTTTTCGAGCCTGCATGATCGTGAACGGCGAACGGCCGGAGGGAGATTGGCAAGAGGTGCCAGATCGAACGGTGGCCTGGGTGAACGAAGATTGGGATTTGGTGTTTACCCCAATCGACTAAGTCGACTTTTTCTTCCGTCGAACTTTGAGCAGCCCATCGACCGATTCGGCTCCTTCCAAACGCGACTTATCTGGGATCGCCTGCTCTTGTTTACAGCGCTCACAAACGTAGTCCGTGCCAGGTTTTGGGAGACGCCCGACGATGTCGGTTCGACCACATTCAACGCAGTCGATCTTGAATTCGGGCCGAGTTGTTTCCATCTGCTTCTTCTCACGAACGATCTTCCAGCGGTCGCTAGCTTCATGCTCCTGCATGCAGTCTTCGCAGAGAATCTCGTCTAGCGAGACCTTAGGGCGATAGTCGAGCGACGATTCGATCCCGCATCCAGAGCAGGTGAAATTAAACTGAACCCGAGTGCCATGTTTCTTCCGAGGCGCGTTCTGGGTCTTGCTGAGGTTGTGCGAGAACTGCTTTCGGGACTGATCTGCGTCCTTCCACTGGCCTTCGTGCTTTTCAGGTTGTTCTTTTTCTTGTTCTTCGTCGCTCATGTACTGCTCATGGGGTTGGGATTGGGTTGTCGCTCCCAGGCGACGGTGCGACGACTCGGAAGTCGACGCTGTTGTTGTCGGTGTCGTTATCGACGCTAGGGTCCGAGATTGGCCAACGACCAAGCGCTTGTCCAGCGATCGAGCCTGACCAAGTGGCCGAGCTGGTTTCGCCTACAAACGTATTTGAGGCCGAGAAATTCCCGTA